>CAZZGQ010000219.1:0-2628 GCA_964653765.1 uncultured Elusimicrobia bacterium
CGAAGTCGCGGTAGAAGTCCTTGAGCGAATACTGCGAGTTGTCGAAGAGCGCCGGGGCCTTGGCGAACATCTGCGGCTTGTTGACCAGGTCCTCGCGCAGGAACGGGTACTCGTCCTTGTCCAGGATCGGCGTGCCGTTGCTGCCCGCGTTGACGACGTGGGACTGGTAGAAGCCCTTGTTCCAGCCCTCGATGGCGCGGCGGAACGATTCGCGCGCGTACGTGTCCTGCTGCTCGCGGGTGATGCCGTACATCTGCGCGCAGACCTCGGCGGTGCCGGCCATGTTGATGTGCTTGACCGGGTCGGTCAGGCCCTCTTCCATGGAGTCCACGACGGCGACGTCGGCTTGCTGCTGGAGCTCGGCCCACTTCTCCTTGACGGTGGCCAGGGAGCGCAGCGGCTTGGCGGCGCGGCTGCCCTCGATGGTGTAAGGCATGCGCGACATGACCTCGGTGCCGCCGGCGATGTAGAGCCGGCCCTCGCCGGCCAGGATGAAGCGCGCGGCGGCGGAGATCGCCTCGATGGAGGAGACGCAGTTGTTCTGCACGGTGACGGCCTGCGCCTTCTCGGGCAGGCCGGCGTTGAGCAGCACCACGCGCGCGATGTTGGGGGCGGAGAAGGACTGGCCGACCCAGCCCACGATGAGGCCGTCGACGGCCTCCTTCGGCAGCTTGGCCTTGGCCACCGTGGCGTCCACGGCCCGCTTCATCAGGTCCTCGGGCTTGAGGACGGAAAGGGAGCGCGAGATGTGGCCGATCGGCGTGCGCGCGCCGGCGCAGAGCACGATCTTCTTGTCTTCGACGTGCATCGAGGAGCCTCCTACGAAGGACGATTCGGCAGGCGGCGGCCTGTCGGCCCCATTATAGACAATTCGCCGGATTCGGCAAGATCGGGGACCGGCTAGGAACGCAGTCGGGCGAGGTCTCGCTCGAGGCCGCGGCGGTAGCGCGCGCGGTAGAGGAGCATCGCTTCCGGCGCCTCCGGCTGGGAGCGCGGACGGCGGGTGAGGATCTCCTTCCAGGAGAGAGCCTTCGTGTTGAGCAGGGCGGGATCGGCGCGGACGTCGGCGTCGCTCGTCGCGCCGAAGAGCCGTATCGGCCGCGGGTCGGAGAGCCGCGCCTCGTTGCCGGGGTTGCCGCGATTGGTGTCCGCGGGCTGGTTGACGGCCAGGGCCAGCCACGGCTGGCGCAGCCCGTGGTCGCTCCAGCGCGTGCGCAGGATCTCCTCGTACAGGCGCGCCAGCTCCTCGCGCCGCCCGAGGCGGTCGAGGCCGGCCAGCATGTCGCGCCGGTGGTCGAAGCGCCTGCCGAAGAGCCTGGGCGCCTGCGGCTGTTCGAAAACGTTGGGATCAAGGGCGGTGGCGATGGTCCAGAGCCAATACGCGCGCTCGGAGATCGAGCCCCGCGGCCCCGGCGCCGCGGGCTGGTCCTGGTAGCGGCGCAGGAACGCGTCGACGACGCGCGGCACGAGCTCCGCCATGATGGCGGCATCGACGAAGCCCTCCCGCGGATGGCCGGGATCGCCGTAGTATTCCACGGGGTGCCCCGGCAGGCCGCGCAGGTGGACGGCCACCATCTTGAGCAGGTACAGCTCGGCGGCCGGGCGTCCGAGCGACTCGATGAGCCTGGTCGCGCGCCAGAGCGTGGACGGCGCCTGGGTATGGGCCGTGGCGGCGAGGGCGATCCAGTAGTCGAGCGAGCCGTGCCGCTGAGCGAGGCCGAGCTCGTCCCAGCGCTCGCCCAGGCGGCGCAGGATCAGCGCCGCCGCTTCGTCGTCGGGGCGCGCCCCGCGGGGCAGCCCTTTCAGCGCCGCGTTGCCCGCGAGCGCCGGCGTGTCCCAATCCAGGCGGAAGAGGCTGGAGACGAAGCCGTAGAGCGCGGCGCGGTCGGCTAAGACGGGCGAGCCGGGCTTGAGCCGCTCGTCGAGCCAGTCGAGCCAGGGCTTGCCGCGCCGCACGGATTTCGGGCGCGCGGCGCGGTCCACCTTCCTGTGGATCTCGCGCGGCCCGAGCTTGGGATCCCGATAGCGGATCGTGAAGCGTTCCACGTTCGGCGGCAGGTAGGCGTCGTTGATCTTGCCGATGCCCGTGTAGCGCAGGCGATAGGACAGCCGCCGCCCGTCGGTCGTCGTCGCGATCACCGTCGCAGGCAGGTAGAACCACAAATAGAGCGGGTCGCCCTGTTGGGCGCGGATCGCCTTGCCGGCCTGCAGCGGGACGAAGACGACGTCGCGCGAGAGGACATCCGGCGTGGGATCGGGATCGCCTCTCTCGACGCCGGGAGGAAGGGCGGCCGGCTGGGGAGGGCCGGAAAACCAGCGGCCGAAGTCGAAGAGGCGGCTCAGCGCCGACTCGGGGGCGCTCCGGGCCTGGGCCAGGTCGCCGCCGGTCTGCTCCAGCGAGCCCAGCGCCGTGGCGTCCGGCGTGTTGCGGCCGGGCGCCTCGGAAGCCTTTTCGAGCGAGCCTTCGTTGGACGCGGCCTCGACGGCGCCCTCGATACCGACGGGCGTGGGCGGCAGGGCGGGTGGAGGTGAAGCCGGGTCTGCGATCTGGACGGAAAGGGCGTCGGTCGGCGCAGGAGCCGCTTGGAGAGAAACGGTCTCGACGCGCGCGGCCTTGCTCTCGCCGGC
>CAZZGQ010000219.1:2728-5613 GCA_964653765.1 uncultured Elusimicrobia bacterium
AGGCGGCCGGCTATCCCGTCGTCTCGATCTGGCACGTCGACGTCGTCGACTACTTCAACAAGCTCTACTTGCGCAGCCTCGTGGCGCCGTCTAAGGTCACCGGGCTCTACGAGGCCCTGCGGCGCGCGAAGATGTCGGCGGTCGTCCCGGATGTCTTGAAGCTGGTCTTCGAGAAGCAGCGCGAGACCGTGCTGCGCTCCGACCTCATGGTCCTGCCTTCGCGCGCGATGGCGGGGACGATCGAGCGCTGCTACGGCCGCGTGCGCGGCATGCCGGCCGTGGCGCCGCGCTGTCTCGTGCAGCCGTGGGGCGCGATCGGGAAGTGGGAAAAGCCCGAGCGCGCGAAGGTCGAGGAGCTGAAGCGGCGCTACGGCATCACCGACGAGGCCGATGTCGTCATGACGCTCAGCCGCATCTCGCCGGAAAAGGGCGTCCACCTGCTGCTCGAGGCCGTGGCGCGGCTCGAGCCGCGCTTGAAGCGCGACCTCGTGGTGCTCGTTTGCGGAGAGGCCGCGTTCATGATGGGCCAAGCCTACATGCGCAAGGTCCGCGCCGCCGCCTCGAAGCTCCGCGGCCGCGCGCGCGCCGTCTTCACCGGCTACGTCGGCTCCGCCGACAAGCCGGCCACGTTCGCGCTCGCCCGGCTCTTCGTGTCGCCGTCGGTGCACGAGAGCTACGGGCTCAACGTGGTGGAGGCGCTCCGGGCGGGGCTTCCGGTGCTGGCCAGCGATCACTACGGCGTGAAGGACATCCTGAAGCCGGAATACGGCGTGAGGGTGCCTTACGCCAGCCTGGCTGAAGCGCCGGCGCAGCTGGCTAGGGAATTGGAAACCTTGATAAACGACAAGACACGTCTCGAGGCGATGGGGATCGCGGCCGCTGAAGCGGCCGCGGGCATGACCTTTGAGTCGGCCGCGGCCAATCTCAAGAACTCCGCTTTCGCGCTCCTCGCGAAACCGGCTCTGGCATGAAGCCCGGCTTCAAAGTGGGCATCAAAGTGGACCTGCCGGCGACGGTGAAGCCGAGCATGAAGCCGCACTTGGAGGGGCTGGTGGCGCACCGGCTCTACGCCACGTGGGCGATGGTCTATCACATGGAGACGGCCTCGCGCATGCTGCTCGCGCCGTACCTCTCGCCCGACGAGGAGGCGGTGGGCGGCGGCGTCCTGGTCAAGCACCTGCGGCCCGCGCGCATCGGAGCCCCGCTGCACGTCGCGGCCACGCTCGTGCGCGTGCGCGGCGCGCGCGTCTACACGCGCATCGACGTATTCTCGAAGAGCCGCAAGATCGGCGAGGGGTCCATGGTGCAGGTCGTGATGACGCGTTCGCGCTTCGCCAAGCTCCTGCGCGAAGCGAAGTGATGGACGACTTCAAGACCGTCGTCGAAGCCCAGGTTCGCTTCAGCGACATGGACGCGCTCGGCCACGTGAACAACATGGTCTACCTCTCGTATCTCGAGCTGGCGCGCATCGAATACATCAAGCGCGTCCTCGGCGTCGTCGAGCCCAAGGACTTCGCCGTGGTCATCGCGCGCGTGGAGATCGACTACCGAAGCCCGGCGTTTCACACCGAGACGCTGCGCGTCGGCGTCCGCGTCACCGAGTTGGGCGGCTCCAGCATGAAGATGGACTACCGGATCGAGGAGAAGAAGACGGGCCGGCTCGTCGCCGAGGCGAAGACGGTCATGGTCAGCTACGATCATAGGGCGGGCAAGGTCAGGCGCTGGCCCGACGAGACCCGGGAGAAAGTGGAGGCATACGATGGCATCGCGTGAAGCCGTGGTCGTGGCGGCCGTGCGCTCGCCGGTGGGCCGGCTGGGCGGTGCGCTGGCGGGCATCCGTCCCGACGACCTCGCCGCCGCCGTCATCGCCGCGCTCCTGACGAAAGTGGAGGCCGTTTCTAAGGACGAAATCGCCGACGTCTATCTCGGCTGCGCCAACCAGGCCGGCGAGGACAACCGCAACGTGGCGCGCATGGCGCTGCTGCTGGCGGGCCTGCCGCAGTCGGTGCCCGGCGCCACCGTCAACCGGCTCTGCGCCTCGGGCCTCGAGGCCGTCAACTGCGCGGCGCGCGCCATCCTGGCGGGCGAAGGCGACGTCTACGTCGCCGGCGGCGTCGAGAGCATGAGCCGCGCCCCGTGGGCGCTGCCCAAGGCCGAGGCCCCGTTCCCGTTCGGCAACCTCACGGCGTACGACACCGCGCTCGGCTGGCGTTTCCCCAATCCCACGCTCGAGAAGATGTTCCCGCTGCTCTCGATGGGCGAGACGGCCGAGAACGTGGCCGGCCGCGACGCCGTCTCGCGCGCCGATCAGGACGCCTTCGCCTTGCAAAGCCACCAGCGCGCCGTCCGCGCGGCGCAGACCGTCTTCAAGGAGGAGATCGCGCCCATCAGCGTGCCGGCGAAGAAGGGCCAGGCCGTCGTCGTGACGCAGGATGAAGGCCCGCGGCCCGACACCAGCCTCGAGAAGCTGGCCGCATTGAGGCCGGCTTTTCGAAAAGACGGCTCCGTCACGGCCGGCAACTCGTCGTCGTTGAACGACGGCGCGTCGGCCGTCTTGATCATGGAGGCGGCGAAGGCCAAGGCGTTGGGCCTCAAGCCCTTCGCGCGCTGGGCCGGCTCGGCCGCCGCCGGCGTGGACCCGTCCTACATGGGAGTCGGTCCCGTGCCCGCCGTGCGGAAGCTCCTGGCGCGGACCGGTCACAAGATCGACTCCGTCGATCTTGTGGAGATCAACGAGGCGTTCGCCGCTCAGGCGCTTTCGTGCCAGCGCCAGCTCGGCATCGAGCCGGAGCGGCTCAACGTGAACGGCGGCGCGATCGCCCTCGGCCACCCGCTCGGCTCCTCCGGCTGCCGCCTCGTCGTCACGCTGCTCCACGAGATGCGCC
>CAZZGQ010000220.1:0-1569 GCA_964653765.1 uncultured Elusimicrobia bacterium
CGTCGGCCCCGGCCTCGCGGATGTGATAGCCCGAGATCGAGATCGGATAGAAGCGCGGCGCGTTGCGGACGCAGAACTCGATCGTGTCCAGGACCAGCCGCATCGACGGCTCGGGGGGATAGAGGTACTCGTTCTGGGCGATGTACTCCTTGAGGATGTCGGTCTGGCAGGTGCCGCGCAGCTGGTCGATGGGGACCTTCTGCTTCTTGGCCACCGCGAAAAACATCGCCAGGAGGATAGGCGCCGGCAGGTTGATCGTCATCGACGTCGAGACCTTCGACAGGTCGATGCCGGAGAAGAGCACCTCCATGTCGGCCAGAGAGTCCACGGCCACGCCCTCGCGGCCGACCTCGCCCAGCGAGCGGGGGTCGTCGGAGTCCAGGCCCATGAGGGTGGGGAGGTCGAAGGCGGTGGAGAGCCCGGTCTCGCCGTGCGCGAGGAGATATTTGAAGCGCTCGTTGGTGTCCTGAGCCGTCTTGTGGCCGGCGAACTGGCGCATCGTCCAATGGCGCTTGCGTGGGTCGCCCGGCTTCATGCCCCGGGCGTAGGGAAGGCCCCGCGTGAAAGGGTACTCGCCGTGCCGTCCCGGATCGACGGCGACGTCCTGCGGGCCGTATTCGCGCTTGACCGGGATGCCGGACAGCGTCGTCGGCTCGGCGGCCTCGGGGGTCTTGGCCTTCTTGGCTGCGGCGGCCTGGGTCATCGTGCCCTCTCTCGCTCTCGGCGGCGTTGCCCGCGCTCGCGCCGCCGATCGCGCAGGCGCTGCTGCATCCCCCGACGCCTCTCCGTCTGCTGGCGCATCCGGACCAGCGCCTTGCGCCTCAACTCCTGCCGGCGGTCGGGAGGGAGGGTCTTCCAGCGTTGAGCCAGGCGTCGCGAGCGCTCGCGCATGACCTGCCGCATGAACTCCCGGCGCTGAAGGAAGCGCTGGAGCTGTCGCGGGGGCTGCGCCGGCGCGCCCTTGACGACGCTCGTCTCCTGGTTGGGCTCCAGCACCTGCGGAGGGCCGCTCTGTCCGGTCACCTCGACCCTTCCCTCGTCGAAGACGCCGACGTGCGCCTGGGCTCCGTTCTCGGCCTCGACCCCGAATTCCGTGCCGCGCACGGCGGCCACGGCGGAGGGGGCGCGCACCTGAAGATTGTCGCCGGCCAGCAGCTTGCGGATCTTGGCCAGCAGGCTCCCGGTCGCCAGCTCCAGCACGGTGGAGGAGCGCTGGGCGCCGCGCAGCGTGAAATCAGAGCTGGGGTTGATCGTGACGACGCTGTTGCCGCCGTCGAAGGCGATCTCGGCGCTGGCTCCGTCGCCCGTCACGAGGCGATCGCCTTCCTCGAGCGGCGTGTCGACCTCCGCGGGGATGCCCTCTGGGTCCTCGGCCGTATACAACGTGACTTCGCCGTCGACCTTGGTCACGCGCACGTCGTGGACGGCGCCCCCGGCGGGCTGCGCGCGCAGCGGGGCGGCGGTCCCGAGAAGGAGCATCGCGGCGGCGAGCGTCATCGAGCTGTTTAGCATGCTAAGTCAACCTCACCTTGACGAACTGGTGCTTGCCGATCTGAAGAAGAAAAGCCG
>CAZZGQ010000220.1:1669-5576 GCA_964653765.1 uncultured Elusimicrobia bacterium
GTCGTCATGGCCACCTGCGCCTCCTGGCCCTCGTGCTGCTGCAGCGTGCGCCCCATCAGCAGGTTCGTGAGCTGGTCGTTGCCGCCCAGCTCGACGTCGGCGCGCACGGCCACGGAATCGTAGCCCTGCAGCAGCGGATAGAAGGTCTCGAGCATGGTCAGGGGGGAGTTGGCCTTCATACGGTTCTTGAAGTCCTCGCGCGCCAAGACCTGCTGCACGGTGACGCGCGCGAGGACGCCCAGGAGCTTCTGCTCCATGAAGGGCTTGAGCCATTCGGAGTTGAAGCGGAGCTCGGTCTTATCCTTGTCGAGCACCTTGAAAGCCTGCTGCTGGTAGGTGCGGGCGTTCTCCGCGATGGCGTCGGCGGTCAGCGCAGGCCGCGTGGAGTCGCGGCCCGAGGGGTCGCCGACCAAGGCCGTGAAGTCGCCGATGATGAGGACGGCCTGGTGCCCGAGGTCCTGGAACTGGCGAAGCTTATTGAGGGCGACGCTGTGGCCGAGATGGAGGTCGGCCGACGTGGGATCGACCCCGAGCTTGACGCGCAGCTTGCGTCCCGAGGAAAGCTTCTTGGCGAGCTCTTCCTCTGATACGAGAGAGACGCAGCCGCGCTTGAGCAGCGCCAATCGGGCCTGAAGGTCCATGGCCCGCGATTTTATCAAAAGAAATCGTAAGGATCGACGTTGACTTTCAGCTTCAGGCCGGAGGGGACGGCAACGGCGTGGACGGCCGCCAAGGCATGGTCGAGCTGGTCCAGGGGCGTCTTGAGGAGGGCGTGATAGCGGAACTTGCGGGCCTGGAGGCGCAGCACGGCCGGCGCCGGCCCCACGACCTCGTGGCCCTGGGACAGGAGCTCGGCGCGCAGGCGCTCGCAGCCCGCGGCGGCCGCCTCCGCGACGGCCGCCTCGTCCTTGCCCGTCCAGATCAGGCGGACGAGCGTCGAGTACGGCGGATAGCCGAGCTCGCGGCGCAGGGCCAGCTCGGCGTCGGCGAAGGAGGCGTAGTCGCCGCCCACGGTCTTGGAGATGGAGAGATGCTCGGGGTGCAGCGTCTGGAGCAGGACCTCGCCCTTCTTGCCGGCGCGGCCGGAGCGCCCGGCGACCTGGACCAGCAGCTGCGTGGTCCGTTCCGAGGCGCGGAAGTCCGGCATGTGCAGCATCGTGTCGGCGTCGACGACGCCCACCAGGGTGACGTCCGGGAAATGGAAGCTCTTGGCCACCAGCTTCGTGCCGACGAGGATGTCCGCCTCCTTGCGCAGGAAGCGCTCGTAGATGCGGCTCTCCTCCTTGTGCTCCTTGGAGACGGTGTCGCGGTCCATGCGCAGCACCCGGGCGCCGGGCACCGCGCGCTTGACCTCGGCGACGACCTTCTGCGTGCCGATGCCTGCGACGCGCAGGCCGGGGTTCTTGCACTGCGGGCACATCGGCGGGACGGGGCCCTTCTTCTCGCAATGGTGGCAGCGCAGCTCGAAGCCGCCGCCGGCAGCCTCATGCTGGATCTTCGCCACGCCGCAGGACGGGCAGCGGTCGACCCAGCCGCACTTGTAGCACATGACGAGCGTGGCGAAGCCGCGCCGATTGACGAGCAGGATGCTCTGCTCGCCGCGCGCCAGACGCTCCTTCAGGCGTCCGACGAGCTCGTCCGAGAGGCACTGCCCGAACTTCGGCACGGGCAGCACGCCGACCTCGGGCCGCGCGACGGAGGAGACGCGATCGGGCATGGCGCAGACCTCGACGGCGCCCTCGCGCGCCATCTGCCAGGCCTCGAGCGACGGCGTCGCCGAGCCGAGCACCACGAGAGCGCCCGCGCGCTTGGCGCGCTCGAGCGCCACGTCGCGGGCGTGATAGACGGGAGCCTGCCCTTCCTGCTTGAAGGACTCGTCCTGCTCCTCGTCCAAGGCGACGACGCGCAGCTTGGGCAAGGGCAGCAGCGCGGCCGAGCGGGCGCCGACCACCACGCGGATCTGGCCGCGGCGCAGGCCCAGCCACGCCTTGCGCCGCTGGGCCGCCGTCAGGCGGCTGTGCCAGAGCACGACGGGGACGTCGAGCGAGGAGGAGAACTCGTCGAAGAAGGGCTGGGTCAGGGAGATCTCGGGCAGCAGGAACAAGGCTTGGCCGCCGCCCTCGATGGCCTTGCGGATCAGGCGGAGGTAGACCTCGGTCTTGCCGGAGGCCGGCACGCCGTAGAGCATGACGGCGGAGAAGCGGCGCGCCTCGAGGCGGTCGAGCAGCGTGCGCAGCGCCGCGTCCTGGCCCGGGGTCAGCGTGAAGGAGGGAGCGCCCTGCGGGCGAGGCGCCGGCCCCGGCCACTCGACGGGCTCCTGAAGGCTCTTCACGTAGACCGGCAGCATCGCCTTGACGCACTCCCCGATCGGCGCGCCGTAGCGCCGCGCCAGCCAGCGGGCCGTGTCCACGGACTCCGAGTCGAGGGCGGGGGAGCCGTCGATGACCGCTTCGAGCCTCTTCAGAGGTCGCTGCGGTTCTCCTTCAAACACGGAAACGACCAGCCCGGTCAGCCGGCGAGGCCCGAAGGGCACGCGCACGCGCCGGCCCGGCTCGACGGACCAGCCCGGCGGGACCTCGTAGTGGAAGGTCTTGTGCAGCGGGACCGGGCAGGCGACTTCGGCGATCCGCACGGGCGCGCTACTTGTAGGCCGTGAAGACGAAGTGCGGCGGGATGTTGCGGATCTCGAACTGGGTCTTCACCTTGCGGAAGTACTCCTCCAGCAGCCCGATGAGGTGCGTCGTCACTTGATAGACCACGAAGCGGCCGCCGGGCTTGAGCATGTCGTGCGTGGCCTTGAGGAGCTCGTGGCGGCCGCGGCTCGACAGGAACGCGAAGGGGATGCCGGAGACGACGACGTCCGCGCGCGCGACCCCGTTCTGCTTGGCGATCGCCTCGATGTCGCGCACGTCGCCGTGCACGGCGACGAGCCGCGGGTCCTTGATGCGCCGCAGCTCCTCGTAGAGCGCGTCGTTGAGCTCGATGGCGATGAGCTTGGCGTCCTGCGGCATCTCGTCGAGGATGCGGCGCGTGATCACGCCGGCGGCCGCGCCGTACTCGATGATCGTCTTGCAGCCGCGCACATCCATGGCCTTGAGGACCTTCTCGACGATGTAGCGGCTGCTCGGCGTGACCGAGGCGACTCCCTTGTCGTCGATGAAGGCTTTGAAATAGCTGAAGAGCTTGTCGTCCGCGTGCTTGCTGTTCTCGAACAGCTTCTCCGCCTTGTCGACGCCCTTCTTGAAATGATCCTCGATCGCCCGGCCGAGGTTCTGCAGCACGTCGTCCTGCTCGTCGTCCTTGCCCTTTCTCACGCGCCCTCCTCGGGGTCCTGGAGCTCCGCTCTCAGCGTCTTCATGTCCGTCCAGACGTCCTTCTTCAAATTCGGATCGCGCAGGAGCGCGGCGGGGTGGAAGGTGGGGAGCACCTTCACGGTCGGCCCGCCTTCCGGAGTGTACTGGCGCCACTGCCCCCGGATGCGCGTGATCGACTCTCCGGAGCCGAGCAGGGCCTTCGCGGCGCTGCCGCCCAGCACGACGACGACGCGAGGCCGGATCAGGCGGATCTGCTCGTCCAAGTACCCGCGGCAAGCCGCCACTTCCTCCGGCGTGGGAGGGCGGTCGTTGCCGCGCCTCTCGGGATCGGGCTCCTGCATCGGATGGCACTTCACGATGTTGGCGATGTAGACCGTCCGGCGCGAGAGGCCGATCGACTCCAGGATGCGGTCGAGCAGCTGGCCGCTCTTGCCAACGAAAGGCTCGCCGCGATGGTCCTCCTCGTAACCCGGCCCCTCGCCCACGACCATGACGCGCGCCTGGGGGGAGCCCACGCCGAAGACGGCCTTCAGGCGGTGCTCGCCCAGCGTACAGGCCCGGCAGGCGTCCACCTTCGCCGCGAGGGCGGCGAG
>CAZZGQ010000221.1:0-5573 GCA_964653765.1 uncultured Elusimicrobia bacterium
TCGTAGCTGTTCTGGTTGGACTTGTCGTAGGTCCCCGCCAGCTCGAACGCGCCCAGCGCGCGCAGGTCGCTGTTGAGCTCGGCGGGCATCTTCAGGGAGACGGCCACGGAGCCGATAATGTCGGAGCGCAGCGGCGAGGTCAGGTCGCCCTGGGCATCGACGATGTGCTGGTTCGGGAACTTTGAATAGAGGAAGCTGCCGGTGCCCTGCAGGATGTAGCGCTCAGACAGCGGGCCTTCCCCGCCGAAGGTCAACAGGACATTCTGCGTGTCCAAGACGTAGTTGCCGACGAGCTCGCGCGCCAGGCTCTGGCCTTGGAAAGAGGTGGCGGCCTGCGACTCCAGGCTCGTGTAGTTCGGGAAATGGTTCTGGTAATAGTCCAGGCCGAAGCGGAGCGCGAAAGGCTCGTGATAGACGTACTCCGTGTCCATGCCGGCGTCGAAGGTCTCGTAATCGTAGAGGCCCTTGCCCAGCTGCTCGTCCTTGGTCTGCTGCAGGAATTCGTATTTCCCGCTCACGGAAGGCTTGAAGCGCCACGGGCTGTCGTCGGGCGTGTAGATGGCCTTGGCGCCGAGCCGGTTGTCCCACTGATGCTGGAAGAGAGTGCCGGCGCCGACGATGTCGAGGACCTGCTCGGTCCCTTGATAGCTGGAGTTGAACGAGGGCAGGACCGACCAATTCTCGTCGATCTTCATCGCCGGCGCGACCACGCCCGAGGCGTTGCCCGAGAGGCTGTTGCGCTGGCCTGAATAGAAGTTCTGGCCGCCCAACACCTGCACGCTGTAGATGGGACTCATTTCAATCGCCCTCGCGGGCATCACGGCCAAGACCAACAGCAAGGCGAACTTCACTGGATAAGCCCGGACTGGATGAAAATCTTCGGCTCGACTACGAGATCGATCTTGCGGCCGTGGAATTCGGAGGCCGTGGTGACCTGCTCGAAGTTGAAGTTGAGCAAGGTCTGCTTATACTCGGCGCCCGAGGTGATGCCCGCGAAATCGGAGATGCTGGCGATCTTCCCCTCGTTGTCGATGACGTAGTTGTCGAAGGCGAGGTAGCTGCCGTCGAGGTAGTACTGGGTGATCACTTGGTGGATCTTGTTGGGGTCCGGATAGGTCGAAGTCGGGCCTCCCGCCTCGCCCGGAGCGGCCGTGGCCAGGAGAGCGCCCGTGATCGGATCGTTCGTCGTGACCGCCGTCCTCTGGCCGGCGCCGGTCGAGTAGGACGTGATGTTGCTGCCGGTCCAGCCGTCCTTGAGGTTGCCGTTGACGTAGAGGCCGTAGTTGTCGAACAGCGTCAGATAGAGGCGCTTGCCGGTGATGTCGACCATCTTGCCCGTCACCGGATCGGCCCACTGCGTGATCGGCGTGTCGATGCCGTTGTTGTTCACGTCGACGGGATGGCCGCCGTTGGCCATCTCCACGACCGAGTCCACGGTATTCGAGCGGCCCGTCTGGTAGGACGTGATCCAGTAGGTCGGCGCCGTGCCGACCGTGCCGTTGATCTGGCGCAGGGCGATCGAGAGGTCGGCGGGCAGCGTCGTGTTGAACGTGCCCAGGTAATAGAAGTAGTTGAAGCTGTCCTGGCGCTCGTTGAGCGCGACGAGCTTGAACTGGTTCGGCTCCGGGCGGATGATGTATTCCTCGAGGCGCACGCGCTTGCCGAAGGCGTCGATGAGCGACTTGCCCTGCTGGAACTCGGCGGACTTGATCTCGTTGACGGCCGAGGCCATGACCTGCTCCTTGCTCATGGTCAGAGCCATCTCGCGCTGCATGATCGAGTGAAACTGGTTGCGCAGCTGCGCGCCTTGGCTGGGCAGGGAGCCCGGCGACCCCATGCCGCGCAGGTCCACCTGCAGGCGCTCGTTGGGGTGCAGCAGCAGCTGCTGGCCGCGGCGGTCCTCCACGCCCAGCAATCCTTTATAGAGGTCCACGACGGTGCGGCCGCCGGACAGGACCTGGACGCCGAACTCCGTGCCGCGGACCGAGCAGACCGCCGTGGGCGTGCGCACTTGGAAGCTGCGCGAGCCCAGGTGCTGCACGAAAGCCTTCAGCGAGCCCAGCGTCAGGCGCAGCATCGAGCGGCGCGAGCTGCCTTCGTCCAGCGTAAAGGAGGAGTTCGGGCCCAGCTCCACCCGTGAGCCGTCCTGGAAGATCAGGGTGGCGTCCGCCTTGAGGGCCGTGCGCACGGAATCGCCGTCGGCGAGGTCCACCGGCACGTTGCGGACCACGTCCCAGCGCTCGTTGGCGCCGGTCTTCACCTGGACGAGGCCCGAGATCTTGGATAGCGACACTCCCGCGGCGGCGGATAGGGGAAATAGCAAGACAAAGGCCAGGCAGATGGGCGGGACGGCGTCTCGGCGCGGGAGCATTTACCCTGTTTTTATAAAGTCACGCGAGTGTAACCCCCCCGTCCAATCGTGTCAATATGACTTCAGTTACGGGCAATATTTATATAATCCGCCCATGTCGAAGGATTCCCTGGCCGCCCTTTCCGACCCTTTCGTGAGCGCGGCCAACCGGTTCGGCGCCCAGATCCCGACGTTGGCGGCCGCCCTCTTACTCCTAATAATCGGCCTCTTCGCCGCGCGCGCGCTGAGGACCATCGCCGAGAGGCTGATGTCGGCGGCCCACGTGGACGAGCATACGGCCAAAGTCGGCATCAACGAGGTCCTCGCCCGCATGGGCCTGGGGAAGTCGCCCAGCTACGTTCTCTCCTTCGTCGTCTATTGGTTCATCCTGTTCATCTTCTTCGTCTCGGCCGCCAACGCGGTGAACATGACGATCGTCTCGGAGCTGCTCGAGCGCTTCGTCCTTTTCATCCCCCAGCTCGTCGCCGCCCTGCTCATCCTATTCGGCGGGATGCTGTTCGGTCATTTCCTGTTCGAGATCGTCACCAACGCCGCCGCCGCCAACAACATCAAGGGCGGGCGCACCCTGGCGCGCGCCGCCTACGTAGGCACGATGCTGTTCTCGGTCGCCACGGCGATGGAGCAGCTGGGCATGCGCGTGGCTCTCATCACGTCCGCTCTCCAGATCGCCCTCGGCTCGGCGGGCCTGGCCGCCGCCATCGCTTTCGGGCTCGGCGGCCGCAAGGCCGCCGAGGACCTCATCCGGGACCTGTTCGACCGGCCGCGCGCCCGCTGACATGGCAGGGAGGCTGCGCCGTCTCGGCCGGCGCCTCTTCTCGCTCGAGCTCAGCCTCGGCGGCGCCTTCGTCTCCGTCGTCCTGCTGACCTCGCTGCTCCTCGGCTCGGCGCTCTACCTCAGCATGCGCACGTTCATCCGCAACGACCTGCGCGCCACCCTGCGCAACGCGGCGGGCGTCGCCGCGCTGCAGATCGACCCCCGCGACCACCGCAGCATCCGGACCAAGGCCGACGAAGCCGGCCCCCAATACGCGCGCATCCGCGGCCAGCTGGAGGCCATCCGCTCGCGCAGCCGCGCCATCCGCTACATTTACACGCTGCGCCGCGACGAGCAGGGCCGTATCCTCTTCGTGGTCGACGCCGACACCAACGCCGCCACCGTCTCGCACGTGGGAGACGTCTACCCCAAGCCGACGCCGGCGATGCTGCAGGTCTTCGAGAAGCCCTACGGCGCCCACGTCGACAAGGACTTCGTCACCGACCAGTGGGGCGCCTTCATCACGGGCTACGCCCCGATCCTGGACCCCAAGGGCGAGGCGATCGGCGCGCTGGGCATGGACCTGTCGGCGGAGGACGCCGCCGCCTTCGAGCGCAAGTTCTTGCTGCTGGCGCTGGCGCTCTTCGCCGTCATCTCGCTGATCGTGGTGGCGGTCGGCCTGGCCCTGAGCCGCCGCATCTCCCAGCCGCTCACCGACCTGGCCTTGGACATGAGCCACATCCAGAACTTCGACCTGGACAGCGACATCGAGATCGACACGCGCATCCGCGAGGTCGCGGACATGAAGGACTCGCTCGACAACATGAAGAAGGGCCTGCGCTCCTTCAAGCGCTACGTCCCCGCCGACCTCGTCTCGGAGCTCATCAAGCTGGGCCAGGAGGCGCATCTGGGCGCGGAGAACCGCGCGCTGACCGTCCTCTTCAGCGACATCAAGGACTTCACGACGCTCTCCGAGGCGATGCCGCCGGCGAAGCTGGCGGAGAGCCTGGGCGTCTATTTCGAGGGGATGACGCGCGCCATCTTGGAGGAGGGCGGCACCGTCGACAAGTTCATCGGCGACGCCATCATGGCCTTCTGGGGCGCCCCCCACGCGATGGACGACCACGCCGCGCGCGCCTGCCGGGCCGCGCTGCGCTGCCAGGAGTTCCTCTCGCGACGCTTCGGCCAGGGCCGCCGCGAGGACGAGCCGTCCTTCATGACGCGCATCGGCGTGCACACGGGCACCGCCTACGTCGGCAACTTCGGCTATCCCGAGCGCCTCTCCTACACGGCCATCGGCGACGACGTGAACCTGGCCAGCCGCCTCGAGGGCCTCAACAAGATGTACGGCACGCGCCTGCTCGTCTCCGAGACGACGCTGGCGGCCGTGGGCGGCGCCTTCGTCACGCGGCCCGTCGACCGCGTGGCGGTCAAGGGCAAGAGCCACGGCGTGACGATCCACGAGCTGATCGGAGAAGCCTCCCGCGTGCCGTCCGAGACGGCCCGACGGGCGAGACGCTTCGCCGAGGCGTTCGCCTCCTATCAAGGCCGGCGCTGGGCCGAGGCCGAGGCGCTATTCCGGAAGCTGGCCCAGGAGAGTCCCGACGACGCCGCGGCCGGGACCTTGGCCCAACGTTGCGCCGAGTTCGCCGCGCATCCGCCGGCGGCGGATTGGGACGGCTCGCTGGCGCTGCATTCCAAGTAGCGGTCGCCGCCGAGCGCTGTATTGCCCCGAGTTATCCACCAACTATGCACGCGTGCATGGTTGGCGGATAACCTGCCAGGAACGAGGGCCATTAGCGCCGCTTCGAGCGCGGCGCTTCCTTCGACGCCACCGCCGGCACGGCGCTGACGACCGGTTCCGTCTCCGAGATGCCCAGGGTCGCCTCCGCGGGCGGATTCGACGCCTCGACGAGGCTCGTGCCGGCCGGCCGCGGGCGCTCGGCGACCGCCGGCCGCCGCAGCCGCGTGAAGGCGTAGTAGCCCAGCACGCAGAACAGCAGGATCGCCAAGCCGAAGACGAGGTTGTCGAGCGCCTGCGGCCGCGGTCGGCTCACTCTGCTCCTCAGTCCAGGTAGTCCCGCAGCGACTTGCTGCGCGAGGGATGGCGCAGCTTGCGGATGGCCTTCGCCTCGATCTGGCGGACGCGCTCGCGCGTGACGCGGAAGATGCGGCCCACCTCCTCGAGCGTGCGCGGATAGCCGGAGTCGATGCCGAAGCGGAGCTTGATGATCTTGGCCTCGCGGTCGGTCAGCGTGGACAGGACCTTCTCCACCTCGCCGCGGCGCAGGAACGTCACGGCGGAGTTCTGCGGCACCTGGCCCTGCTTGTCCTCGATGAAGTCCTCGAGATAGGAGTCGTCGTCCTCTCCGATCGGCGTGGCCAGAGAGACGGGCTCCTGCATGATCTTGAGGACGTTCTTCACCTTGTCCATCGAGATGTGCAGCG
>CAZZGQ010000222.1:0-5562 GCA_964653765.1 uncultured Elusimicrobia bacterium
ATCTCTCAACCAGAGGTTACGCTTTTCGATTTTCCACAACAAACGGGACGCTGCCGTCGCTGGATCGAATAGGAAGTGGGAGCAGCTTTGCGATCGAGTTCTAACGTCGGGTCAGCCGGAGGCCGTCTAACACGTCGTCCAACGTGTTGGACGCCTTCGGACAGGCCGCGCAGCTCGCGCGATCTCGAAAAAACCATGGATCTGGCTGCGCTGTGTCGGCCCGCCTCTCGTCGCGCGTCGCGCTCCTCGTTTCCCAACCCCACCCCCACAACGAAAGGTGGTGGTGGGGTTGGGAAACCGGCGGGCCTGGGCGGGCAGGGAGGAAGATGAACACAATCGGAAGTCAGAAGATGATCGAGAAGCTGGAACCTTTGAGTCAGTTGATCGTAAATGAAGTGATGCTGCGGCTGAAGGAAAGCGGGTATGCAGTGGCAGGGGGGGAGGTCGATTCAAGGGGAAGAAATTCGGGAAAAAGGACCGGAAGACGGCGGGCTTTTGAATATGGCGAGGACGGCGGAGATGCTGGATCACAGCTACTTTTGGCTGTCGCGAAACTACAGGAGGCTGGGGCTGAAGCCGAGCAAGATCGGGGGCAAATTGCTGTTCCACAGGGAGGATGTCTTCGCGCTGCTGAAGCGAAAAAGGGTCGGCGTGGCGGGGCGGCCGAGGCTGGCGGGCTTCGGGGTTTAGAGCCTTGACAACAGGACGCCTATGGATAATAATGCAGGTAGTTATACTTATCTACCGACATTTATATCCATGCCCAAGAAACGATACGCCAAGCAAATGGACGTGTTCAAGGCTCACGGCGGCCTGATGCGAACGGCCGACGCGCTGCGCGACGGCATCCATCCGCGCGACCTCTACGCCATGAAAAAGACGGGCGAGCTGGAGGAGGTCGCCCGCGGCCTCTATCGCGTCACCGGGCTCACGCTGGGGCAGCCGGACCTGGTGACCGTGGCGGCGAAGGTCCCGAAGGCCGTGATCTGCCTGATCTCGGCGCTGGCCTTCCACGACATCACGACCCAGATCCCGCACGAGGTCTACATCGCCCTGCCCAACAAGGCGCGCAAGCCCAGGCTCGAGCATCCGCCCATCCACGTGTCCTGGATCACGGAGCCGGCCTACGGCAGCGGCGTGGAGACGCATACGATCGACGGCGTCCCGGTGCGCGTCTACAGCCCGGAAAAGACCGTGGCCGACTGCTTCAAGGCGCGAAACCGGATCGGCCTGGACGTGGCCATCGAGGCTCTCAAGCTCTGCCGCCAGAAGTTCCGCTCCAAGCCCGACACGCTGCTCAAGTACGCCAAGGTCTGCCGGGTCGAGCGGGTCATGAGGCCGTATCTCGAGGCGATCCTGTGAGCGAGCTCAAGAACGTCGCCGCCTCGGTGCGGCAGCGGCTGCTCAACCGCGCCAAGGAGACCAAGCGGCCTTTCGACGAGCTGCTCCAGTACTACGCCATGGAGCGCTTTCTCTACCGGCTCAGCCAGTCGCCGCACCGCGACAAGTTCGTGCTCAAGGGCGCGCTGATGTTCACGGTCTGGGAGGCCGAACAGTTCCGCGCCACGCGCGACATCGACCTCTCCGGCAAGACCAATAACGAGACTTGGAACCTCGCGGCCATCGTCCAGGACGTCTGCCGGACGGAGGTCGAGCCGGACGGCATGGCGTTCGACGCGGAGACGGTGGAAGCCGACAAGATCAAGGAGGACGCGGACTACGCGGGGGTCCGCGTCCGATTCCTGGGCCACCTGGAGCGGGCGCGCGCCTCGATGCAGATCGACGTGGGCTTTGGCGACGTCATCACGCCCGGCGCCGCGATGATCGACTACCCGGTGATCCTGGACATGCCCGCGCCCAGGCTCAAGGGCTACCCGCGCGAGACGGTAGTCGCCGAGAAGTTCCACGCGATGGTCTTCCTGGCTGCTGGCGCAGCAGTTCGATTTCGACGGCGCGGCTCTTGCCGCCGCGGTGGAGAAGACCTTCGCTCATCGCCAGCTGGAGCTGACGGCCGAGGTCGTCGCGTTCTCGGACATGTTCGCCCGCGACAAGAACGCTCAATGGCGCGCCTTCGTGACCAAGAGCCGCCTCCCAAACGCGCCCAAGGACCTCGCCGAGGCCGCGGACGCGGCCAAGCGCCTCCTGCTGCCGGTCGTGGATGCGCTACGCGCGGGCAAACCGTTCAAGAAGTCCTGGAGGGCGCCGAGGGGGTGGATTTAAGGGGCGTTTTCTTGAACGCCACCGAGAAAAAGGCTACGATGTCTCCGGCGCTTTCCGAATTTGTGGAGAGGTGGGTGAGCGGCTGAAACCGACGGTTTGCTAAGTCTCGTTATCCGCTCCAATCCCGCCTCGCGATTTCTCGTCGGAGAGCTGGTTTCTCGACGAGAAAGCTGAAGAGTCCCGCCATCACCAAGTTGTAAGCAGTAGTGTCCAGAGCGGCGATTTTGGCTCTCCGGTGGACACTTTTTGGACACTCCCGATTGACAGTAAAGGGTTGGCCAATTACAATGGGCTCATGGCCGAATCCGCCCTGCGCCGACTCAAGAAGGCCCGGCAGAACGCCCGCTGGAAGGCGATGACGCCGGCCCAGCGCATCGCGCGCGCCGCCCAGATCGCGGCGACGGGCAAGAAGCTGCGGGCGGCGGCGCTCAAGACGATCGGCTTCAGTTCCGGCGAGATCCGCAGGCTCGAAAGCGCGGCCCGTCATTGATGCTCTCGCCGGATCGAGAGCTCGCGACGGTTGCCTCTCTCCTCAAATCGCAAGGCGTGCCCTTCGCCCTGATCGGCGGCTGGGCGGTAATCAGTTGGGGCTTCGTCCGAGCCTCCGATGACATCGACTTCCTGGCAGACCTTTCGGCTCCGAAACGCCGCGCTCTTCTCGACGCCATGGCGAAGGAGTGGGAAGTCGAATGGCGCGCGGGCGGCCAGGACGATCCTATTGTCGGCATGATCAGCGCCGTTCCCAAGGCAGGCGGGATGCCTGTCGAGATTCTCGTCGCGGGCAAGGCGGCCGATCGAAAGGCCATCTCCCGCGCCGTTTCGATCCCGCTGGCGCAGACTTCGATCCCGCTTGTCCGGCCCGAAGACCTGGTCGCGATGAAGCTCGAGGCCGGCGGCGGCCAGGATTACGAGGACGTCAGGCGACTCCTCGAGCTGCTGGCCGGCAAGATCGACGAAGAGCTCCTTTCTCAATGCTGCAAGGAGCGCCGCGTGTCGGCTCGGCTCGTACTGGCGCGCTCGAAGAGCTAATCACCGCTCCGCGCCTAGCGGAGCAGCCCGTTGGCGATATCCCGTTCCGCTCCGCTGAGGGTTGGGTACACGGTGGCAAAGAACTGCTTCTTCACTTCCGGATTGGCGAGTTGCCCCTTGAAAGCAGTCGAGCATTCCTCCAACGAAAAATACTTCGGGGCGGTCCGGTTCATCGCCTTGATGATCAATCCAGCTGCCTTGGCACTGTAGCGGAGGCCATTCACGGCGGGGTAGCG
Organism: uncultured Elusimicrobia bacterium; assembly: GCA_964653765.1. Classification (GTDB taxonomy): domain Bacteria; phylum Elusimicrobiota; class Elusimicrobia; order UBA1565; family UBA9628; genus JAGWUP01. The sequence continues at coordinate 3,486 of CAZZGQ010000222.1, forward strand.
CACGTCGTAGTAGTTGCACGCCGTACCGATAGTGTCAGCGCCGGCGTGCTCCAAGGCATTCACCATGAGACGCTCGAGATGGTCGTCTTTGAGCGATAGGCCCAGGTGGGAAAACCATGTCGCGTCCCTGAAGGGCCATTGCGAACCTTCAAAGAAATCGCACACGGCCTCGACGCCTCGCGGATCTCCCGCTTCGAATAGGAGGTTCGCCCTGTTGGCTATATTCAGTTCCGTGGTCTCATCGGTAGGCATGTTCAAGGGGACGGACCTGATCTGCGCCAGCCCTTCTCGAATCTCAGCCAGCAGCTTCGAGGCATCTGCCTCTGGCGACGCCTGAATCCGCCCTCCGTTTATCTTCCGAAGCGCCTCAGCTGCTATCTGTTGATATCCAGGGGTCTTCGCCATACGAGCCAGGGCGGACACGGCCACCCGACCCGCCGGTCCCAAATCACCCAGCGCGCTCGCCGCCACCTCCGGATCATTGCTTTGGCCGCCTTGCATCCAACGCCCATTGATCAGCGTCTCGTTATCCAATGCCTTGAGCAACCATTCCAGGAAGTCATCGGTCTTTTCCGGCTCGATTCGCGAAAGCGCTGCTGCCGCTTCGATGCGATCCGCATAGTGCTCGTCGTTTTTCAAGCAGTCGCGTAGGAGGGGGATTGCTGCGCCGGCCTCCGGACCGACCGCGCCTAGCGCCTCGATCGCAGGCCAGTGTTCCATGGGGTCGTCCTGGGGAAGAGGCTGTTTGATGGCGCTTTCAAGGGAGTCGATGACCTGAGCTTGCCCGGCCGCGGGAAGGCCTCGAAACGCCTTCAGGCCTTCATCTCGCTTGTCCTCGCCGCCCAAGGATTGAAGATTGGCGACGACCGCCTTCACCTCGTCCGAGGTCGGGGATCGTGAGTCGTGCTGAGCCGCCATAGCGCTTTCCGGCACGGCCGAAGTACCGACTGCCGCACCGACCACGAGCCATGAAAGAGCAACTATCTTTTGAGCGAACGCCGATCGAGCAGATCCCATTCCGCCTCTCGTGAACGCACACAAGGGTAGTACTAGGACCGAAGAATATCCAGGCCTCCGCCAGGTCGTTCCACTGCGACTTTGAGGTCCGCAGTGGACACTTTTTGGACACTTGCCGTTTTTCTACCCGAGCGGAGTCACAGCCACCGACGGCAAACCGCATCGCTTCGCTCTGACAAAACGTTTCTCAAACCGACGGTTTAATAGACCGTTGCAGCGTTTTCTTGAACGCCCTCGGGAAAAAAGTTACGATGTCTCCAGCGCTTTCCAATTTTGGAGAGGTGGGTGAGCGGCTGAAACCGACGGTTTGCTAAACCGTTGTATCTGTGCAAACGGGTACCGAGGGTTCGAATCCCTCCCTCTCCGTGGTTTTTGCGATCCTAGACGCAGACCCGTGATCACCCCCGGGTCAGTCTCGGGAATCTCCCGAATGCAGCGACGGCGTTCGTCGCGGCGCCGCGACGACCGGAACGGCTCTTCGCGCGTGACGGGGGCTTTGGGGTCGGGGGAGGCGATGGGGTCCCACTCGGCGCAGGCGAAGCCGTCGACGGTGGCGCCGGTGGGGTGGAACGGGAAGTCCTTGGCGAGAGGCTTCACGCGGTCGGCCGGCGCGCACAGGCGATTGACCGAGCCGTGCTTCTGCATGTGGCCGGCGACGTCGATGACGCGGTCGCTCATCTCCTCCATCGGCGTCGTCTCGTCGTAGAGGACCGGGCCGCTGTTGACGCCGGCGCGGATGGCGGAGGTCATGTCGACGAAGCAGGCCATGACGCCGTCCGGCGTCCAGGTGGACTTGAGCACTCCGGCGTCGGCCAGGCACTTCTCCACCATCTCCTTGTAGCGGCGGAAGTCTCGCTCGGCCACGCCGGCGTCCTCGCCTTTCGTCAAGCCCGTGGAGTCGACGACGTCCTTGAGCTGATCGAGCTGGGTCTTGGCGCTGGTGTAGGCCTCGAGCAGCTGGCGGCGGTTGAGCTTGGCCTCCGCTTTCCAGCGCGTCGCGCGGTGAGAGCGGGGCCTTACGTCTAGCGCAACCGGCCCAGCTTGATATAATCCACGCGGA
>CAZZGQ010000223.1:0-5489 GCA_964653765.1 uncultured Elusimicrobia bacterium
TCGTTGAGCGGGGCCAGATGCGCCACGAGGCTGGGCTGCCAGCGCGCATACAGCGTCGCCGGCTCGATCAGGCGCTTCTCGGCGGCAAAGGCGAAGCCGATGCCGGCGTACGTGCGGTCCGCCCAGAGCGCGGTGATGCCCAGGCCATATTCCAGGGTCAGGTCGTCGCTCTTGCTGAGGTCGGCCGTCGAGCGCAGGGAGACGAGATCGGGCCGCTTTTGGGAATCGAAAGCGCCGGAGGCGAAGTGCGTCCACTCGAACTCGCCGCCGAGACGGCCGTCGGTGCGCAGGCCCGTCGTGATGTGGGTGGCCAGCCCGGAGCCGTCGGTGGACTGCCGGGCGGCGCGGCCCCACCACTGGTACGAGGCGCCGCTCTGATAGTCGTCGACCCGGTCGTACGGGTAGCGGGACAGGCCGCGGTCGTCGAGCTCGTAGGCGAAGAGCTGCGGAGCCGCCGGGCCGGCGAACCAGTTCATCGGGTCCGGGGCGGGTTCGGCGCGCAGAGGCAGGGCGACGGAAGCCGCCAGCAGGACGGCGAGGAAAAAGCGCATTGAGGCCTTAGTTTACCGCTTCGAGCCCCCAGCGAACATAGGACCTTTGGCCCACGGTTGATGGGCCCCCTCGGCCCATCCCCCCACCCCCTCTTCCATATAAAATAACGCCGATGACAGGCGTCTTCGCCTTGCTGGCTCTCCTCGCCACGCACGCTCCGGCGGCTTTCGACTTCGCCCATGCCGGGGTCTCGGAGAACGTGCACGCCGCCGGGGTGGCCGTCCGCGGCACCGAAGACAGCGCGGTGGCGGCCAGCGGGCGAAACCTCGAGCGGTCGGTGAACGAGGCCTCCGCCGGCTTTCACGCCTCGATCGCCCCTCACGATCGCCTTCCCGCGTTCGGCCGGCCGGCCACCGTCCAAGACCTGCTGCGCGCCGCTCAGAACGTCCTGGCGCGCTCCGCCCACCCCGATCCCGCCCTGAGCGCCGTCGTCGCGTCGGCCCAGAGCCTGGTCGGCCAGGGGCGGGTGGTGTTCGATTGCGGCCTCAAGGACACCGACATGGGCGTCTATTCCTTCGACGCCGCCCGCCCCCACGACGGCGTGGTCAAGCTCAACTGCAAGCTCGGCTCCATGGGCACCGTCACGCCCATCGAATTCCTGGTCTCGGTGCTCGTTCACGAGGTCGGACATCATGACGACAAGGATCTCGGCAAGGAGGAGACGCTGGACGGCGAAGTGCCGGCCTTCTCGATCCAGGCGCGCTGGCTCGAGCAAGTCGATCCGAGAGGCAAGAGAGTGGCGCAGTTCCGCCAGGACCTCGCCGACGGCATGTACGCCGCCTTCCCCAACGACGTCACCGCGTCGGCGGCGAGCTTTGCCGCCTCCTTGGACGTCCTCATCGGCAGGGAAGAACGCGCCAGCACCGCGCTGGGCCTGCGAGACGAGCTGCGCCGATACGCCGCCGAGCTCGGCTACAGCAACGAGCCGGGCGGCGAAGGGCCCGAGCGGCTGGCCGCCTTGGCCGAGCAAGCGCAACCCGCCCAGTAGGCGCGCGCCGATTGAAAGTCGGCCGGCCCTTTTGTAAGCTCCAGTCGTGAGGCGCCTGATCCTCGGCCTGCTGCTCGGCTGTTTCCTGACGCTCATCGGCGCGCAGGCCGCCCATACCCACAAAGCCTCCAAGAGCGCCGAGCCCTGCTCGGTCTGTCTCCTCGCCCAACAAGCCGCGCGGCATGTTCCCAAGGCGGCCCCCGCCGTGGTCGCGGTCCGCTCGAGCCACGAGCTCGCCGCCGCTCCTCTTTTCGTCCTCGCCTCCCGCCTCTCAGCGGACCTCCGCGCCCGCGCGCCTCCCGCGGCCGTCTGACATCGTTGCGTCAGCCGTCCAATCCAAAGGAGGTCTCATGAAATCGTTCGTTCTCATCGCCGCGCTGTTGTGTCCGCTTGCCGCAGCCGCCCAAGAAGCCGCGCCCAGCACCGAGGAGCGCCTGAAGGCGCTCGAGGATCGCATCAATCAGCTGGAGACCAGGCCGGCCAACGCCTCGCTGAGCTCGTTCAATCCCGCCGTCGGCTTGGCCTTCGATACGGTCCTGCGCGACTATAACGACAAGGCCACGTTCGACTTCCGCGCGGCCGAGCTCAATATCGAGGCCGCCGCCGATCCGTTCGTGAGGGTCTACTCGGTCATCACCGGCTCCAACGGCGGCATCGACGTCGAGGAAACGGCGGCGCAGACGACGTCTCTCCCTTATAACCTAACCGTCCGCGGCGGCCGCTTCTTCGCCCCCTTCGGTCACTTCCCGAACTGGCACGACCACGAGCTGCCGATGGTGTATCGGCCGAACTCGATCTTCACTTATGTCGGCGGCGAGAGCCGCGCCGACGGCATGGACATCAACTACCTGTTCCCGACGCCGTTCTACCTGGAAGGCTACGTCGGCGCCTTCAACAAGATCGGCACCAACAACAATCGCGTCGACAATCAGGCCCAGCGGCCTTTCGACCAGTTCACCTACCTCGGCCGCCTGCACACCTACACCGACGTGACGGACTCGATCGGCTTCGACCTGGGCTTGAGCGAAGCCTGGACCCCCAAACGCCAGGTCTTTTCCCCCACGACGGGCTCGGGCGAGCCTCTCAACCGCAGTTGGCGCGCCCTCTCCGGCGTCGACCTCACGGTGCGCTACCAACCGGCCGTCGGCGGCCTGTATCACGGCCTGCTCTGGACCACCGAGGCGCTGCAGAACGCCGAGCAGAATTACGACCCTGCCACGGGAGCGCCGCTGGGCCGTGGGCGCGCCTACGCGGGCTACTCGAACATCGAGACCAAGCTCGGCCGCGTCACTCGCCTAGGCACGTTCGCCGACCTCACGGAGCTGCCCAACGATCCGAAAAGGATGGTCAAGACTTTCGCCGGCTACGTGACCTTCGAGCTCACCGAGTTCAATCGCATCCGGCTCCAGTACTCGCGCACTCTCGCCAACTTCAACGACTCCGTGACCTCTCTTCCGGGCACGGCCTTCGGCGCCAACGACCTCTTCGCCCTGCAGCGCGGCCATATGATCGCCCTGCAGTGGACCTGCGTGATCGGCTACCACGTCCACGGCTTCCGCGGGCGCTGGGGCGCCTGAGCCGATAGATGTACAAGGAGACTACTATGATCAAGAACCTTCTCCCGCTCCTGGCTCTAGCCGTCGCGCTGCCTGCCCAGGCCTTCGCCGCCAAGCTGCGCGTGATGGCCACGATCCCCGAGCTCGCCGACATGACCTCCCGCATCGGCGGCGACCACGTCACGGTGGAGAGCCTGGCTCATGGCTCCGAGGACATCCATCAGGTCGTCATGCGCCCGAGCTTCGTGCCCAAGCTCAACCGCGCCGACGCGGTCGTGTATCTGGGATTGACCGTGGAGCACTCCTTCCTCCCCGGCCTGCTCGACGCCGCCGTCAATCCGAAGATGCGGACCGATCCCGTGCGCGAGTGCGTGGGCTCCGGCTGCATCGACTGCTCGGAGAACGTGCCGATCGTCGAGAAGCCCTCGTCCCTCTCGCGCGCCGAGGGCGAGCTGCATCCCTACGGCAACCCGCACTACAACCTTGGGCCGCAAAACGGCCCGCAGATCGCCCGCAACATCGAGGCCGGCCTGGCGCGCGTCGACCCGGCCCACGCCTCCGATTACGAGAAGAACCTGAAGGCGTATCTGGGCGAGATCGAGCCCAAGATCGCCGAGTGGAAGAAGCTCGTCGCCCCGCTCAAGGGCATGAAGGCGATCTCCTATCACAAGGACGTGGCGTATCTGGCCGCCTTCACGGGGATCGACTTCGTGGACACCGTCGAGCTCAAGCCGGGCGTCCCGCCGACTCCGACGCACATCAGCCAGCTGGTCGAAGAGATGAAAAGCGGCGGAGTGAAGCTCATCGTCCGCGAGCAGCACTTCTCGCCGCAGGTGCCCGAGTGGCTCTCGGGCCAGACGGGAGCCAAGATCGCCGTCATCGGCGTCATGGCGAACTCGCTGCCGGACACGACGACGTGGGCGAAGCTCATGGAGAAAAACCTCAAGGACATCGCCGAGGCCGCGCAAGCGGCCAAGAGCGGTTCGTGAGCCCCAAGCCCCTCGTCGAGCTCCGCAACGCCTCGCTCGGCTACGGCCGCAAGGCCGTGCTGCAGGGGGTCAATCTCTCGGTCAAGCCCGGGGAGTTCTGGGGCATCCTCGGCCACAACGGCTCGGGCAAGACGACGATGCTCAAGACGCTGCTCGGGCTGATCCCGCCGTTGCGCGGTCAGCTTGCGGAGACGGGCACGATGCTCGGGCAGCCCCGCTTCGGGTACGTCCCGCAAAAGGAGAAGCTGGACGCGATCTATCCGCTGACCTCTCACGCCGTCGCGGCCATGGGCACCTACCGCAAGGTCGACTTGTTCGCCCGCCTGCGCGGCCACCGGACGGACGAGCTCATCAAGCGCTGCCTGAGGGAATGCGGCGCCACGGAGTTCGCCGGCCGCCAATACAGCGAGCTCTCGGGCGGGCAGCGGCAGCGCGTGCTGATCGCCCGCGCGCTCGCCGCGGAGCCGGAGCTGCTCGTGCTCGACGAGCCCCTGTCCGGCATCGACATCACGACGCAGCGCGCCATCCTCCAGCTGCTCAAGCGCCTGAAGGAGGACAAGGGTTTGACCATCTTGATGGTCAGCCACCGCATCCAGGCCGAGAAGGACCTGTTCACGCACATCGCCTGGGTCGATGAAGGCAAGGTTCAGGCCGGCCCCGCCGCGGAGATCCTCGCGCACAGCCACGTGCGCGAGGTCTTCCGTTCGGAGCTCTGACCGTGAGCCAGCTCGTCGAGATCCTCAGGCCGGGCTTCCTCCTGCACCACGCCCTCTACGGCAGCATCGTCGTGGGCTTCGTCTGCCCTCTGGTGGGCGTCTATTTCCTGCTGCGGCGGCTCGTGTTCTGGGGCGTGGCCCTGCCCGAGGTCTCGGCCGCCGGCATCTCCTTCGCCTTCCTGCTGCAGGGCTTCGGCATCACCCTGCTCTCCGGCTCGGAAAGCCAGGAGAAGCATCTGGCCATCATCGGCTCGGTCATCTTCACGGTGATCGCCATCCTCGTGCTGGCTTGGCTCGACCGGCGCGGCAAGGGCGTCTCGGAGGGCCGCATCGGAGCCCTCTATGCCGCCGCGGCCGCCGCCTCGATCCTGTTCGTCGCCTGGAACGCCGCCGGAGAGACGGAGATGCTGGGCCTGCTGAAAGGCGAGATCGTCTCCCTCTCGGAAGCGGATTTCCACGCCATGCTGCGCGTCTTCGGCTTCATCACCGCGCTGCTCTTCGTCTTCCAGCGGGAGTTCCTCCTCGTCTCCTACGACCGCGACACCGCCGTCACGCTCGGCCGCAACGTGCTGTTCTGGGACACGCTGCTCTACCTCATCGTCGGCGTGACCATCTCTCTGGGCGTCATGACCGTCGGCCCGCTCGTCATCTTCGGCCTGCTCGTGATCCCGCCGATGGCGGCGCTGCC
>CAZZGQ010000224.1:0-5481 GCA_964653765.1 uncultured Elusimicrobia bacterium
TGGGCAAGCGGGGACTTGAACCCCGAAGGCCTTGCGGCCACACGGTCCTGAGCCGTGCGCGTCTGCCAATTCCGCCACCTGCCCACCGGTCGGAACGAGAATGCTAGAATGCACATTGTACATGAAAGCGAAGCCCGACGACAAGCAGGTCGTCGCCACCCATCGCAAGGCGCGCATGCTCTACGACGTGCTCGAGACCTTCGAGGCGGGGCTCAGCCTGCGCGGCTCCGAGGTGAAAGCGCTGCGCGCGGGCCGCGCCACGCTCGACGGCTGCTTTGGCCGGCTGGACGGCGCCGATCTCTTCCTCTTCAACTTCTACATCCCCCCGTATCAGTTCGCCACGGTGGACGTGCCCGACCCGCGCCGCTCTCGCAAGCTCCTCTTGCACCGCCGCGAGATCGACAAGATCGCCGGCAAGCTCCAGACCAAGGGCCTCACGCTCGTGCCGCTCGAGGTCTACTTCCGCCGGGGCTGGGCCAAGGTGGCGCTCGGACTGGCGCGCGGCAAGAAGGGCGGCGACCGGCGCGAGGACCTCAAGAAGAAGGCCACGGCGCGCGAGGCGGAGAAGAGTTTCAAGGGAGCCTACCGGGGTTGAGCCCGCGCGCGAGCCGTCGCGGCGCGTGGTGGGCCGTCGCCTCGTCCGCCGGCGCCGCCTTGGCCGTCTACGCCGGCGCGCTGCGCGGCGGCTTCGTCTACGACGACTGGTCGATCGTCGTCGATAATCCGCTGGTGCGCCTGGGCTCTTGGAGGGCCCTGCTCGCCTCCTCGTATTGGAGCCGCGGCCAGACGGTCTCGGCGGGAGGGCTCTACCGGCCGCTCACGATGGCGACCTTCGCGCTCAACGCGAGGCTGGCGGGCCTGGCGCCCTTCTCGTTCCATCTCGTCAACGTCCTCCTGCACGCGGCCAACGCCGGGCTCGTCGCCGCGCTCGGGCTGACCCTCGGACTTCCCTCCCTCGCCGCGGGCCTCTGCGGCGCCGCCTTCGCCGTGATCCCGATCCATACGGAGGCCGTGAGCTGGGCCGTCGGGCGCGCCGAGTTGCTGGCCGCCTTCTTCGCCATCTCCGCATGGCTGTGCCTCCATCGGGCGCGGTCGTGGCGGCGGCTGACGGCGGGGCTGGCGCTCTTCGCCGCGGCGCTCCTCTCCAAAGAATCGGCGGCCGCCCTCCCCGCCGCGCTCGTCCTCTCGGAAGCGGCGGGAACGGACGAGCCCTTCGCGAGCGTGGCGCGCGAGCGCGCGCTCGTCTGGGGAGCGTCGCTCGCCGTGGTGGGGCTCTATCTCGAGTGGCGGGCCTTCGTCCTGGGCAGCGCCTTGGTCGTGGGACGCCCGTACTTCGCCGGCGTCGGCCGGCTGACGGCGCTGCTGACGATGGCGCGGTTTTTTCTCGCGAAGTGGCTGGCGCCCATGGCCTCCGGCGCGGGCCTCTGCGCCGACTACTCCCGCCCGGTCTTCCCAGACGCCCGCCTCTCCGACCCTTCGGCCTGGGTCTGGCTCGCCGCCGCCGTAGCGCTCGCGGCCTGGGCCGCCTGGGATTTCGCCCGGCGGCGGCGCCTTCTCTCGCTGGGGGTCTTGACGCTGCTGGCCCTGGCGGCGCCGCTGTCGAACCTGCTCGTCCCGATGGAGATCATAGGGGCGGAGCGGATCATGTACTTGCCCTCCGTGGGCTTTTGCCTCTTCCTGGGCGCGCTGGCGGCGACGCCGCGCAGGACGCCCGCTCTCGGCGCGGCCGCCGCGATCGCGCTCGCCTGGTGGGCCTGGCGGACCGCGCGGCGCAACGACGTCTGGCGCTCGGACGACGCCTTTTGGGCGGCGACCGCCGCCTGCGCGCCGGGAAGCCCGCGCGTGTCGACGGCGTTGGGCGAAGCCGAGGACGGCCGGGGCCATCGCCTCGCCGCCCGCGCTCTCTATCGGCAGGCTCTCGCCGCCGATCCGACGCTCTACCAGGCCGCCTTCGGCGAGGCCCGCTCCTATTTCAACGACGGCGACGACGTCTCGGCCCGCCAGGTCCTGGAGACGCTGCTGGCGCGGCATCCGGACGCGCGCGCCTGGAACCTGCTCGGCAACGTGGACGAGCGCGCCGGGCGCCCCGCCGACGCCGAGCGCGACTACGTCCGGGCCCTCGAGCTCGATCCCCTGCTGACGCTGGCCCGGCGCAACCTGGGCGTGCTGCTCTACAAGCGCGGGCGCGTGGACGACGCGCACGCGCAGCTCGAGCTCTACCTGAGCCAGGCTCCGCCCGAGGCCGAGGCCGCGGAGATCCGCGACTTCCTCCGGGCCGGCTTCAAGGCCGCGGATACAGCGCCTGCGCCTGCTCGTCGCCGGCGCTAGGGACCTGGGACAGGTCGTCGACGGCCACCAAGTCGAGGACCGACAGCGGCGGCAGGATGGCGTTGGCCGGGCCGAACTGCAGCCGGTAGCCGCCGCCCTGGGACAGCCGCCCCGACCACGTCCTCTCCTGGACCGTGTCCATGATGCCCGACGGCCCGATGAGCGTCACCGAGAAGGGCTTGTGGTTGGCCGCCGTCACCGTCACGATGGAGCCGACGGGCACGGCCACCGAGCGGGCCAAAGGCGAGGTCGGCGCGTGATCCACCGTCACCGTGTAGCCGCCGTCGGATTCGGCCGAAGGGCGCAGGACGTATTGCGCGGCGCAGGCCGATGAGGCGAGGACGAGCGAGAGCAGGCCGGGCATGATCGCTGTCATGCGTCCATGATAACGCCGGACGGCGTTGCGCTCTCGTACCGGCGGAGTAACCGCTAGACGCTGATGCCCCAGGCGCGCCGAGCGAGGAAGCCGATGGCGAAGGAGAACGCCACGGCGCAGGCCACCATCACGGCGTTGAGGGCCATGCGGCGGCGCGCCTCCATGCCCGACAAGAACGAAAGGATCAAGGACACGAACAGGCTCAGCGCGCCGCCCGCGATCGCGGGCGCCCACAACGAGCGCGCCCCGAAAGCCACGGGCAGCAGCGGCACGAAGGCCCCCAAGAGATACGAGGCGCCGACGAGCAGCGCCGTCTGCCACGGAGGGCCGCCCGCCGCCGACGGCGCGCCCTCGCCGAGGAAGGCCCGCTTTCCCACCTCGATGCGCTCCATCTCGTCCTCGGAGCTCGCGCCGGCGTAAGCCCCGGCCGCCATCGAGAACGAGCCGGCGGCGGCCACGCAGGCGCCCGCCATCATCACCAAGCGCGGCTCGCCCAGGGAAGCGAAGAAGCCGCTGACGGCGCCCAGGATCTCGACGAGGCCGTCGTTGAAGCCCAGGAAGACGCTGCGTATCCGCTCGGGGTCGATCCGCCTCGAGCCGGCGCGCGAGACGATCTCGTCCTCATGCTCGAACTCGTCGTTGAGGATGCCGCGCACGGCGTGGCCCAGGTCCGTGTGGCGGTAGCGCTCCCATACGGAAAGGTACTTGCGGATGCCGTAGATCTCGATGGCCTCGAGGGTGAGGTGGATGCCCACGGCGCCGAAGAGGCGGCAGAAGGCGACGAGGGCCGCCATCTTGACTTGGCGGCGCAGGTCGAGCCGGGCCTCCTCGATCTTGAAGAAGCCCTTCCAGAAGTTGAGGTGGCGCGTCTCGACGGGGATGAGCTCGGCCAGGATTCCGCGCATCTCCGGCGGCGCGGTCTGCTCGAGGCGCTGGTACAGCGTCAGGTCCAGCAGCTCGTCGAGGACGAAGTCGCGGCCGATGGCCTGCAACTCTGCGCTCAAAACCGCACGCCCAGGCCGCCCTCGGCTCCCGGCTGGCCATGGGCGAAGATGCCGGCGACGTTGAGGTAGAAGAACGGCCACGGGCGGAGGTTGACGCCGGCGGTGTAGCGGGGCTCGAACGTCGTGAAGTTCTGGCCGTTGAGCGTCGGGTCGGCGGCCGATGAGCGGACGAGGACCCGCGTGCGGTCAAAGCCCACGCCCGCGTACGGCGTGACGAGCTGCGTGCCCATCGAGCCCACGAGGCTGGCGCCGAAATGGCTGGCCGAGAAGTACTGGTGCACGACGGAGTGGCCCACCGCCGAGACGAGCAGCTGCGGCGCCCAAGGCGCGTCGCTGACCTTGAGCAGCCCGTAGCGCAGGCCGCCGCCGGCGATCGTCAAGCCCTGATAGCTGATGCCGCGCACGAAGCCGTCGATCTTGAAGGGCATGCCGACTTCCGCCTGCACCCACGGCAGGCCGAAAGCGTGCACGCCGTTGTTGCGCAGGATGCGGTCGTTGGCCTCGGGGTGGAACATCATTCCACCTCGCGGCCCGGCATCGAACCCGGAAAAGCCCAAGCTGCGACCGCCGTGGAACGTGGCGGAGCCTAAGATGCCGCCGAGGTCGCGCGCGAAAGGATGCATGGATCCTGAATCAGCGAATTGTTGAAATCCGCCATATTGATCAGCGACGGCCGAGGCCGCTTGGCCGACGATGAGCGCCGCCGCGGCGGCCGAGATTATAAAGAGCCGTTTCATTCCTTATTCCCCCGAGACATGCGCTCATGCGCTATCCGTAACCCTTCCAACGTGAGGTCCGGCGCCACCTCCATCTTCTTCGGCAGATCGCCCTTGAAGAGGTGAGCCAAGCCCCCCGTCGCCAGCAGTCGCGGACGGTCGTGCCCCATCTTCCGCATTTCGTCGACCGTCCGCTCCAGTACGTTTTCGATCATACCCAAATACCCGAAGTACAAGCCAGCCTCGATGCACTCCACCGTATCGCGGCCGATGACGCGCTTGGGCTTGGCCACCGGCACGAGCGGCAGCTTGGCCGTGCGCCGGTGCAGCGCCTCGGCCGCCAGATTGGGGCCGAGGAGGATGGCCCCGCCGAGATAGCCGCCGTCCTCGGCTACGCAGTCGAAAGTCGTGGCGGTACCGAAGTCCAGCACGACGGCGGCGCAGCCGCCGGAGCGCTCGTGCGCCGCGAGGGCGTTCAGCAAGCGGTCGGCGCCGACCTGCCCGGGGCGCCGCACGCGCAGGGGGATTCCGAGCTTCGATCTCGGCGTCACCGCCCGAGCCGGTATGCCGAAGCGCGCGCGCACGGCCCGCTCGATGACGGGATCCAGCGTCGGGACGACGCTGCCGTAGACGCAGGCGTCGATCGAAAGGTTCCTCCGCCTCGCCTGATCGACCAAGAGGCGGTCGAGAGCTTCAGGCGAGGCGGAGAGGTGCCGCCACTGCGTGACGAGCTTGCGCCCGTCGAAGACGCCGACGGTGATGTTGGTATTGCCGGCGTCCAGCGCGAGCAGCACTTACTTGAGAGCCGCCGAGAGTTCCTTAACCGCCGACGCCGACTTCATGAGCTCGGTGCGTTCCTCGACCGACAGGTTCAGCTGGACGACCTGCTCCAGGCCGCGCGCTCCGAGCTTGCAGGGCACGCCCACGTAGACGCCGTCGATGCCGTACTCGCCCTCGAGGAAAGCGGCGCAAGGCAGGATCTTCTTCTTGTCCTTGAGGATCGCCTCGACCATCTCGGCCGTCGACGCCGACGGCGCGTAGTAAGCGGAGCCGGTCT
>CAZZGQ010000225.1:0-5449 GCA_964653765.1 uncultured Elusimicrobia bacterium
AGCCGTCGCCGCTCTTGCTCATCTTGATCAGGCGCTCCTCGAGGCAGCGCGCCTTCACCATCACGTCGTGCATCTTGAGGACGAGCTTGGCGTCGAGGCCCTTGAAGGCATCGGCGGTGGCCGTCTTAGCGGGGGTCTTCGTGGCGGTCTTGTTGGCCATGGCTGTATGTTAAGGATAGCAAAACGGATTCGGGCGGCTCAAATGGAGCGGCTACTTCCTCTTTTCGGCGCGTTTTTGCTAGAATGTCCTTCGTTCGATTTCAGGCCCAGTTGGCGCAGTGGTAGCGCGTTCCCTTGACATGGGAAAGGTCATAGGTTCAAATCCTATACTGGGCACCATTTCAGTTCGTCCTACATCCTTAATAACGGCCGCGCCGAAAGGCGCGGCCTCTCTTTTTCTGGCATACTCCGGTTTGCCTCAGGGCACATCGTCGCGGCTGCGCCGCGGGTTCTGAAGCATGTTCCGGAACATGCTTTCTGGGGGATTTTCGCCGTCAAATCGGGCGCGGCTTCAACCCCGTTTCTCGTCGAGAAATCGCGTTCGAGCGACTTAACATATCTCTAACAAGCCCGTCATTTCGCGCTGCTTGACTTTGCTATAGTGACCGGGTAGACTTCCCCATCAGTTTACGGGGGTCTGCAAGGAAAACTGGAATGAACGTGATGGCCGAGCCCGGCGAGAAGGACAAAATTCAAGCATCTCTCGACGCTCTGCGCCACTCCTGCGCCCATGTGATGGCGCAGGCGGTGCAGGAGCTCTTCCCGGGCACCAAGATCACGATCGGCCCCGCCATCGAGAACGGCTTCTACTACGATTTCGACGGCCCGCACCAGTTCACGCTCGACGATCTTCCCAAGATCGAGAAGCGGATGCGCCAGATCGCCGAGGGCAACCACGAGTTCACGGGCGCGGAGCAGACGTACGAACAAGCCAAGGCTTATTGGCAAAAGCGCGATGAGCGCTACAAGCTCGAGCTGCTCGACGGCATCAAGGAGCGCGGCGAGAAGATCACGCATTACACGCAGGACACCTTCACCGACCTCTGCCGCGGCGGCCACGTCCACAACACGAAGGCGATCCGGCACTTCAAGCTGCTCTCCGTGGCCGGCGCGTACTGGCGGGGCGACGAGCGCAACCCGATGCTCCAACGGATTTACGGTACGGCTTGGCCGACGAAAACGGAACTGGACGCGCATTTGAAGATGCTGGAAGAGGCAAAGGCGCGGGACCATCGCAAATTGGGTCCGGCCCTTGATCTCTTCAGCGTTCAAGAGCTGGCAGGGCCGGGACTTATCTTCTGGCACCCGAAGGGCGGCCTCATGCGCATGATCATGGAGGACTGGCTCAAGAAAGAGGCGCTCAAGCGCGGCTACCAGATGGTCTACACGCCGCACATCGCCAACGTCGATCTGTGGAACACGTCCGGCCATCGCGGCTTCTACAAGGACAACATGTTCACGGAGATCGAGGTGGAGAAGGCCGAGTACCAGCTCAAGCCGATGAACTGCCCGTTCCACATCTTGATCTATCGTTCCAAGCTCCGCTCTTATCGCGATCTTCCCATGAGGTTGGCGGAGCTTGGCACGGTGTATCGCTACGAGCGGTCGGGCGTGCTGCACGGCTTGATGCGGGTGCGGGGATTCACGCAGGACGATGCTCACATTTTCTGCACCCCTGAGCAGATCGAAGGAGAAGTGAACGGGTGCATCGATTTCGCCTTGGAAGTCTTCAAAGCCTTCGGCTTTGAAAAATACGTCGTGGAGCTCTCGACTTGGGATGAATCCAAGCCCAAGGACTACAGCGGCGAGGCCAAGGACTGGAACAGCGCCGTGGCGGCGCTCGAGCGCGTGCTCAAGCAGCGCGGCGTTCCGTACACCACGCACGTGGGCGAGGCCGCCTTCTACGGCCCGAAGATCGACGTCAAGCTCATCGACGCCATCGGCCGGCCGTGGCAGCTCTCCACGGTCCAGTTCGATTTCAACCTGCCCAAGAAGTTCCAGCTCGAGTACGTGGGCTCCGACGGCGGACGCCACACGCCGCTGATGGTGCACCGCGCGCTCTACGGCTCGATCGAGCGCTTCTTCGGCATCCTGGTGGAGCATTACGCGGGGCACTTCCCGCTCTGGCTCGCGCCCGTGCAGGTGAAGCTCTGCACGCTCACCGACGAGCAGATCCCGGCCGCGCAGAAGCTCGAGGAGAGCCTCAAGGCGGCCGGTCTGCGCGTGGCGTCCGACTACCGCCCGGAAAAGATCAACGCCAAGATCCGCGACGCACAGCTCGAGAAGGTCCCGTACATGGTCGTCCTCGGCCCCAAGGACGTCGCCTCCGGCACGCTCGCCGTGCGCCTGCGCGACGGCCGCCAGAAGTTCGGCGTGACCGAGACCGACTTCGTCGCTCGTTTGACCCAGGAGGCGTCCTCCAAGGCGCCCACCGCCCCGTCATGGGAGTAGGCATGAAACCGATCTATTTCGCGTCTCTCATTCTCCTTTGCGCCTCGAGCGCCTTCGCCCGTTGGGGCAGCCACGAGCAGGCGGGCCACACGAAGGAAGAGGAGGAGTCCTTCATGTCGGCCTCGGCGATGTTCGCCGACACCGGACGCGACAAGTCGGCCGTGGTGCAGGCCTGGGAAAACTACGTCTCCCAGTTCCCCGACAGCCAGCGCGCGGCGGATGCCGAGTTCATGATCGGCGAGACGTACATGCAGCAGGCCCTCGGCATCATGAAGGCCGAGGTGACCAACAAGCGCAGCTCGTCCGACCGTTTGCTCGCGGGGAAGAACCCGGCCGCCGTGAAGGCGCTCGAGGACGCCCGCCGCGCCTTCGAGCAGGTCGCGGGCGACAAGAAGAGCGGCATGGGCGCCTCGGCCCAGTACCGCCTCGGCGAGGTCGCCTACAACGAGAAGGATTGGAACAAGGCGATCCAGGAGTGGCAAGACGTCGACAAGAAGTACCCCAAATCCTACATCGTGGGCGAGGCCCTGCTCGGCGTCGTCTACGCCGATCTCGCGCTCGAACAGTTTTCACAAGCCGAAGCGAATCTCTTTTTATTAGGGGAAACCTTCCCGACCTACCTCAAGGAGCCCCAGGTCCTCTACGCCCAGGGCATCGTGGCCCTGCACAAGGGCGACTACTCCACGGCCGAGAAGTCGCTGAAGATAGTCAAGACCGACGAGGCCCAGTACTACCTCGGCAAGACGTACCTGCTCTCCAAGCGCGCCTATCTGGCCGCCGCCGCCTTCGAGAACCTGCTGCGCGACTACCCGAACTCCGATCTGAAGGAGGAGGCGCAGTTCTTCATCGGCGACTCGTTCTTCCTCGCCGAGGACTACGACGGCGCCATCGCCAAGTACCAACGCTTCATCTCGCTCTACCCGGAGAGCCCGCTGCGCGTGTCGGCCATGTTCCGCATCGGCTCGTCGTACTTCCAGAAGAAGGATTACGTCGAGGCGCGCGCCAACTTCCAGGCCGTGCTCGACCGCTATCCGAAGGACTTCTTCGCCCCGCTCGCCCAGTACTGCATCGCCGAGTCCCATCTTGTCTCGGGCCAGATGCGCGAGGCGCTCTTTGCGTATACGAAAGTCATTACTCAATACCCGGACACGCTGAAGGTGTCGCCGCTGGCGCACTTCAAGCTGGCGTGGAGCGAGTACCAGGTGGGCGACTACACGCAGGCCGTGCAGACGGCGCAGAACTTCATCTCGCTCTACCCGACGAACGCCATCGCCAAGGACGTCTACCTGATCGAGGGCAACGCGCTGGTCAAGCTCAACCGCCATCAGGAGGCGGTGGCCGCGTTCCAGCGCATCATCGACCTGGCGCCGTCGTCCGACATCGCCGAGCAGGCGCTCTTCTCGATCCTGCAGGACCAGTTCAACCAGAAGCAGTACAACTCGATCCTGACCTCGTACCAGTACATCTTCCGCCACCTGCCGCCCTCGAAGTCCAAGTGGCGCTCGCTGAGCTACCTTTACGCCGCCGAGGCCTACCTCACGCTCAACCAGGTGGACGAGGCCAAGGTCATCTACGAGATGGTGCTGAAGGTGTATCCGGACGACCCCGCGGCGCTCTACGCGCAGGACGGCCTGGCTTGGGCCTACTCCTACAAGGGCGAGGACCAGAAGGCGCTCGAGGAGCGCCAGAAGCTCAAGGACATGCTGGCCGCCCAGACCTCCACCTTCACGTTCTCCGGCTTGAACGAGCTCGGCATCGCCGACAGCATGTTCAACCAAAAGAACTACGAGGACTCCTACCAGATGTACGACAAGTTCGCCAAGGAGAATCCCAAGGCCGCGCAGACTCCCGATGCCTTGTATAAGAGCGGCCTGAGTCTATACCACTTGAAGTATTATTCGCAGGCGGTAGAAACCTGGCAGCGCTTGATGTCCCAATATCCCCAGGCGCCGCAGACCCAGCTCGCCGCCTTCCAGATGGCGGACACGCTCTTCCGCGCGCAGAAATACCCGGACGCCGTGAACGCGTACAAGCAGATCATCGCGGCCTATCCCAACAGCCAGCAGCTGCCGTTGGCCTATCTGCGCATCGCCCAGGCCGCCTTCAACACGAAGGAAGACCAGGGCGCGCTCAAGGGCGTGCAGGACCTGATCTCGCACTTCCCCAAGGCCAACGAGTCCAACGACGGCCTCGATCTCGCCGAGGCGGTCTTCGACCGCAATAAGTCCGCGGACTACAAGACCTTCCTGCGCGGCGTCGCCTCCGGCAACGACGGCGGGCCCGTCGGCGGAGAGGCCCAGTTCCGCCTCGCCCGCCGCGCGTTCGAGAACAAGGATTACGCCACGTCGGCGACGGAGTTCCAGAAGTTCTCGGTGGAGTACACCAACCACCCGCAGTTGGCGAAAGCCCAATTCTACCTGGGCGAGAGCTACTTCAACGGCAACGACTTCTCGAACGCGGTGCCGGCCTTCGAGCGCCTGATCAACAACTTCGACCGCAGCGACGACACGAGCCTGGCGCTTTTCCATCTGGCGAGCTCGTACTACAACCTCAAGAAGTACGAGGACGCGTCGCGCTACTACTCGCGGCTGCTCGAGGAGTATCCGACCTCCGAGTACACCAAGGCCACGCAGTTCAACCTGGCCTTGGCGTACAAGGCGCTGGGCAAGCTCGACATGGCGCAGTACGCCTATCAGAAGTACGCCCAGGCCGCCGGCGACGGCCAGTCGGCGCAGCAGGCGTACTGGGAGATCTTCTCGATCCAGAAAGACCGCAAGGACTACGAGGGCGCCATCTCCACGCTCGAGACGATCCGCGACGGCGCCAAGGACAGCTCCGACGCGCCGCTCGAGGCCACCTACCGCATGGGCGAGATCTACACGGCGATGAACCGGCCGGACGAGGCCATGAACACGTGGGAGAAGCTGCGCACCTTCAAGCCGTCCGGCAACCCGTTCCGCCTCCAGGGCCTCATCAAGCTCGGCGAGGCCTACGAGAA
>CAZZGQ010000226.1:0-5439 GCA_964653765.1 uncultured Elusimicrobia bacterium
TAGTTCATCGAGACGTTCTGCAGGAACCGCTCGGTGTTCTCGAGCATGTTCTTGAGGTTCTCGATGGCTTCCTTCCAGGCCTCGGCCTGCCACTGCCGGGCCTCCTCCCACTTCGGGCCCGCGCCCCAGCCGGTGTGGACGAAGCGCAGCAGCGTGGTCCCTTCGGGTTGAGGCTCGAGGCGGATGAAGACCTGGGTGTGCTCGCCCATGACGTCGGCGAACTGGGCGGGGCCCTTCCAGGAGAAGCTCAGCTCGCGGTTGGCCACCAGATCGGTGATGCGGCAGCCCACCGTGTTGTTGATCTCCATGTTCTTCTCGTCCCAATAGAGCTCGTAAGCCCCTCCCACCGAGCGCTCGACGACCGCCTTGTGCGTGAGCCACCGCTCGAGCAGGTTAGGGTTGAGCCAAGCCTCGAAAACCTTGTCGGCGGGGTTTTCGATGACGATCTGAATGTCGATATCCTTCGTCTTGGACATAGCCACCCCCATGCGCGATGATGTGATCACAGGACCGGCGACGCCGCTTCCGCCTTTCAGCTTCGACGACGACGACGACACGTTGTATTGAAGGCGCGTCTACGACGGGAAGGACGAATGGCAACGGCAGCCATAGTGTAACGGAGGCCCCCCGGGAAATCAAGGGTCGTTTTTACGTCGAAACCGAGGGGACGATACGACGATTTTAGAACGGCAGGAGCCGGCGGACGATCGACTCCACCTCGAAGTAGACCGTGTCCGGTCCCTTCTGCTGGACGGAGCAGACCTCGGCGCCTTTGACGGCCTGGACCAGATACGGGATGTACTGGCGCACGTGGCTCTCGGAGCCGCGCGAGGTGAAATGGAAGCGCCAGAGCGTCTCGCCCCGGGTGCGGGCCATCTTGTCCTTGAACTGGCGCAAGGCCTTGAAGCCGGTGGGAAAGACGGCGCTGTTGGGCAGCCGGATGACCTTGCCCACGTAGGGGCTGCGGTAGTGGCCCGACGCGTCCTTGCGGACGAGGCCGAGCTGGAGCAGCTTGGCGAGGCTGCGCCGCACGAGGGTTTGAGAGACGCCGATCGTCGAGGCGAGCTGGGCGGGGGTCCAGGCGCCGTGGTCGTTGGCCAGGATCGTGAAGGTCCAGTAATTCTCGAAGCGCGCGGACAGGAAATCGAACTGCTCCCGGCTGACGTCGAGGCCGCGTTCCTGATTGACCCGCGCGAACGAGCGCACCAGGGAGGTCGCCTCCGCGGGGGTCCGGGGCGCGTGGGACAGCGTCGAGACGAACAGCTTGAGCGTGTCCTCGTCGAAGCCCAGCGAGCGCAGGTAACCCGCCGCGAAGGCGCCCGCGTCCTGGCTGTGCGCCAGGCCCAGGGCGACGATGATCTGCCGCAGGAGAGCGGGGCTGGGAACGGAGTGGCCGTTCTCGACGTTCATGTACTGCCGGTAGGTGCTGCCGAAGAACTTGCGGCCCCCGTGGTCGTTGAAGAACCGCCGAGACGACGGGTAACCGGCCTTCTCGCGCAGCCTGCGCAGGATCTCGCCGAGCTTTTCCACCGCCGGTATCTTACTTCAGCGCCGGTCGAGCGTCCAGCGGTAAGCGCGCGCCAGGCGCACGAGCTGCTCGCCGGAGATGGACAGCCACGCCTGCGCCGCGGTCGAATCGGCCTCCCGCAGCACGACGTCGAAGAGGCCCCCGCCCCTCGCCCTGACGTACACGGAGCGGCCTTCCGGCGCGGCGCCGGCCCTCGCGGTGACGGCGCCGACGACGGACGCCGGCGCCGAGACGGCGCGCGGAGCCGCGGCGGCGCGCGAGTCCCGGGGGCCGTTGAAGTGCTCGTAGGTCGAGCGCAGGGCCTCGAGCCAGGGCGTGCCCGTCGCGTCCTCGAACCCGGCCAGGGACCGCGCCTGCACGTAGCCGCCGAGCTCCGGCGCGGGCGCCGACGCCCCCGGACGCGCCGTCGCCGCGACGGCTCCCCGCAGGTCCAGCAGCTCGAGCCGGCCCCCGGCGCGTTGGACGAAGCCGACGACGTCCGCCGTCTCGGCGTCGTACACGAGAGCGGTTTCGTCCTCCGCGGCTAACGGCAGCGGCCAGAACTGCGCTCGCTTGTTGTAATACCCCCGGACGTCGTCTCGGGACGCCGTCTCGCGCCGCGGCGCGACGAACGCCGTCCGCGGCCGCTGCTCGGGCCGAGGCGAGCTCGACGGCCGCGCCTGGGCCGGGACTTGGGCCGTCCGGCCTTGAGGCTGGTCGCCCAGCCGCAGCGCCCGCGCGGCCGGCGTGCGCGCCGCCGTTTCGCCGCCGGAAGGGGCCGATAGAACCAGCGGAGCGCGCCGCGCCGCCTTCTGCGAGTCGAGATGATGGATGAGGGCCAGCGTGCCCGCAAAGACCGCCACGCCCGCCGCGGCCGCGTAGAGCCTTTCTTTCATGACAGCGCCCTCCGGCAGGCGACCGAGGCGAGGAGACCGGCCGCCGCGGAGATCAGCAGCGCCTTCCAAAGCGGAGTGGACGGCGTTCCGTCGAGATCCAGGGCGAACCCGCCGCGACCCTTCGAGCCGCCCGCGTCCCCGTCCGTGACGGACGTCTCTTCGGCGAGAGAGTCGGCGGGCTTGGGCGCCGCCGATCCCGCAGGGACGCCCGAGCCCGGAGCGGACGCCGCCTGGGCCGAGTCCCGGGAGGAGCCGGCCGCGGGCCCGGACTCGGGCTCGCCGAAAGAGACCCGCGCCGGAGCGGCTTCGTCCGCGCTCGGTATCGCCGCATCGACGAAGGCCTTCCAAGGGTCTTCGGAGCGCCGGCGCTCCAGGCGCGTCCAGATGTTGTTCAGGGTTTCGGGCGAGAGGCGCTGGCCGCGGCGATAGGCCGCCGCGGGGGCGAGAGGATTGCACCCTCCCTCGACTTCGGAGCACGTCGCCGTCCACAGGAAGGAACGCCCGTCTTCCGACTGGCCGACGTCCTTGAGCTCGGGCATGAGCCGCGCGTCCGGCGCGCGCAGAGCTCCCGAAAGAGCCAGGCGCTCCTGGCGCGTGAGGCCTCCGGCGGCGTCGGGTCGCGCCAGCGTCGCTCCGGATCCCGCCTGTCTTCGGGCCTCGAACGGAGCCCGCGCGGCCGCCTGAGGCCGCCGCTTCGTCCTCGCAGGCGCCTCGGGCGACGAGCCGCCGGGATCCTCGGGCGGCTTCCAGAGCCGTTCGACGCCGCGGCGGACCGCGGCGAGAGAGACGCTCTCCGTCGCCGCCGCCTCGGCCACGCCGGGGGCCGCTTCGGACGCCTCGCCGGGCGCGGAGCCGGCTCGGGTCCTCGCCGCGGCCTCGCCGGACGGCGGCGCGCCGCTCGCGGTCGAGCCGCCCTTGGGCGAGCCTTCCTGCTTCGAATAGTTGTTGGCGTCGCCCTGATAATAGCGGTCGAGCTGGTCCTGATCGAGCTGGTCCGGCGCGCGCGCGGCCGCGGGCCGGGCGCACAGCAGCAGCGCCGCGAGCAGGATCATGAGCGCAAGTATAGGGTCGGGCTCGGACATAATCAAGGCGCGGGCGCGGCGCGGCGCAAGGCCGCCTTGGCCGCCCGCAGGGCGTCGTAGACCGGCCGGCCCGTGGCGGCGATCAACAGCCAGCCCAAGTCCTCCGGGGTGGCGCGGCCCATCCGGACGACCTTCCACAGCCAGCGCCGCGCTTGCGCCTTGCGGTCCGTCATCGAGAGGCACCGCCCGAACGCCCGATAATAGGCGGCCACGACCTCCGGGTGGCGCGAGATGTCGGCCAGGTGCTTGCGGGCGACCCGCCGCAGGCACTCGTAGTTCAGCTCGTAATCGCGGCCGAGGCTGCCGGGCGTGTCGAAATAGCGCACCAAGAGCTCGGGCACGTAGTCGAATCGGAAAGCGCGCGCGGCGCGGACGTAGAACTCCCGGTCCTCGACGGCGCGCAGGTCCTCGTCGAAGCCGCCGACCGCCTCGAACACCTCGCGGCGGACCAGCAGCGTCTGCGGGCCGATGCGCACGCGCGGATCCAGCACGCGCCGGAAGGCGTCGTCGGCGGCGGCGACGATGGTCGGGTAGTCCTTGGAGACCCTTCCGTCCAGGCCCACGCGCCAGCGCGCGCAGTAGACGAGCCCGACGCGATCCGGCAGCGACCTCAGGCGCGCGGTCTGGACCTCGAGCTTGCGCGGCAGCCATTCGTCGTCGGAGTCCTGGAAAGCGACCAGGGGCGCGCGAGAAAGCCGGATCCCGAGGTTGCGGGCGGCCGAGATCGACTTGCGGCCCGTATTGCGGACATAGCGCAGCCGGGCGTCGCGGAAGCCGGCGACGAGCTCTTCCGTGCCGTCGTCGCCGTCGTCGACGACCAGCAGCTCGAGGTCGGCCATCGTCTGTCCCAGCACGCTGGCGACGGCGCGCGGCAGGGTCGCGGCGCGATTGTACGTCGGGATGATGACGCTGACTCTAGGCATTGCGTATAATCCGTCCATGAGACGCCGCCTCGCCGCTTACGCGGCGGTCGCGCTGTTGACCCTCGTCGGTGCGGCGGTCGCCTTCCTCGGCGGACTGACCTGGTGGGTCGACAGCTCGGACGCTCCGGCGCCGGCCGACCGGATCGTCGTCTTGTCGGGCGCCTACGCGCGCTCGCTGTACGCGGCGCGGCTCTATTCCGAGAAGTACGCTCCGGAGGTCTGGCTCAGCCGGCCCAAACGCGCGGCCGCGGACCTGGCCGTCGCGGACGCCGGCGTGGCCCTGCCCTCCGAGCCCGAGATCCACCGGGCCCTCCTGATCAAGGGCGGAGTCCCGCCGGAGAGGATCCATCTCTACGGGCAGGACGTGAACAGCACCGCCGAGGAGGCCGCCGCTTTGCGCGGCGCGCTGGGCGACACGCGCGACAAGGTCCTGATCGTCACCTCCCGCTACCACGTGCGGCGCACGCGCATCGTCTTCCGGCGCTATCTCCCCCACGCCGACGTGCGCGTCGTCGCCACGCCGAGCGAGGCCCGCGGGTCTTCGTGGTGGGCCCGCAAGGACCTCTCCGAGCACGCGCTGCTCGAGCCTTTGAAGATGGCGCACTATCTCGCGCAGCGGCTCGCCGGAACGCTGCCTCCCGTCCGGTAGCGCGCAGCCGCAATACGGCGCGGCCGAGCCGTACTCGCCGAGGCCGTACTGGGCGCGCCAGAGCCCCAGCCGCGAGCGCGGCGCCGCCGCCGCGAGCCAGCGGCGCGCCGTCCCGAGCCACGCCGGCGCCCCGGCCTTGAGTATCCGCACCGAGCCGGACGCGCGCTCGCCGACGATCGTCCACCCGATCTCGGGGACGGAGAGCGCGTAGTCGCCCTCCTCCACGGGCAGCCGTCCGGGCGGCTGGGTCCAGAACGGCGACGACTCGGGAAGCGAGAACGCGGCGACGAGGGAGCGCGTCGACCACAGGCAGCTCGCCGGCCCCGAGTAGTCGTCGAGGACGCGCGCGTCGGCCGCGCAGTAGCCTTGAGTGACGTTGCCG
>CAZZGQ010000227.1:0-5349 GCA_964653765.1 uncultured Elusimicrobia bacterium
TCATGCCGCCGAGCGTGCCGCGGATCATGTGGAGGTCGGTGCCGCAGATCGCGCTCGCCGTGATCCGCACGATGGCGTCCTGCGCGTCCTGCAGGCGCGGCCGAGGCACGTCGGAGACGCGGACGTCTCCGACGCCGTGGTAGACGATGGCCTTCATGGGATCGTGACTTCGAGCGTCTGGCTCGGGCCCAGCGGGGCGTGATCGTTGCCGGAGAGGAGGACCGTGATCTCGTGGCTGCCGGAGTCGAGGTCGCGCAAGGAGAGGGTGGTGGAAGTCGTCTCGATCAGCGGACCTTCGTCGACGCGGTAGCTGATGTGGCCTTCGCCGGAGCGCGCCTTCTCGCCGACGGCCGCCGGATCGACCAAGCGCAGCCCGTTGACCCGGACCTTCACGACGGCCTGCCGCTTCTGGGCCTGGGCCTGCTCGTCGGCGAGCGAGGCGCTCAGGCTGGCGCCGCCGGCCTCGTTGGGAGCGCCGCTCTCGGTGGCGGCGGGCCGGGTCTCGGCGGGCACGTTCTCGGGCGGATAGACCATGCCGTCGGCGCGGGCCGCGCGCGGCAGCATGCAGCAAACAGCGAGGGCGAGGAAGAGGGGGATCGCTCGTTTCATGGGCGGCATTATGGCAAGAGGTCCGCCGCCGGCCCATAACCGCCGCGTAAGGAATTTATGACTCCAGACATCCTGACATAGCCCCGACGGCTCTGCCACGCTGTAGCGCAGGCCCGGGGCGGGCTCGACGTTCAGGCCTAATCGTTTAGATTAGAAGGGAATAGTCGCAAGCACTAAATTTCGTTGACATTCTTTCGTCATGAGTGCTAGTGTAGGCCCCATGATTCGGAGGGGCTTTCGACGAGCGCTAGGGGCGTTGGCCGTCGCTGCTATCCTGCCCTTCCTATTGGCCGGCAGGGCCTTCGCCCTCCCGGTCGTTTCGGGCGCCACGCTAGTGTCCAATCCGGCCAACAACTCGAACAGCTACACCTTCAGCTGGCAGAGCACCGTCGACGCGTCCTCTCCGACGGCTCCCGTCACCTATATCGTCATCAGCACCTTCGGTTTCAGCTATCCGGGCATCAATCCCAACGCGCCCGGCGTGACCAGCGCCTCTGTCGTCAACCAGTCCACGTTGAAGGTCTTCATGGGGTCGGGCTCGCGCTGCTTCGTCATCGTCGCTTCGACGACGGTCTCCGGAATCTACGCGGCCACGCCGTTCACGACCGACCTGTGCCACTCGTACATGCACCAGCCTGGCGGAACAAACTACAGCGGCATCTTGCGCGCGGACGGCAACGGCACCCAGTTGGGCTTCAACCAGACCTGGAACCTCACGTACTACCTCGACACGGACTCGCTCGTCACGTTGTCGATCTATCCGCCGGCAACGACCTTCGCCGCGGACCCGTCGGGATTCCAGATGCCGGTCGGCAATCCCACGCCCACGAAAGTGCTCGTCGACCACATTCCCCGGTCGGGCGAACTGGCGTCGGCGAACGTGTCGAACACCGAGATCTGGGACAGCCGCAACTCCTCCGGCGCCACGGTCGGCAACGGCATCTACTTCGCGCACTTCATCATCACCAACCCGCTGTTCAGCCCCACGACGCGCTACACCGACGTCTTCACGATCCCCGTGAACATCATCCGCTTCACCGCGTTCTCGACGACGGGCATCACGCCCACAGTCGCCACGGCCAACATCAACTACACGGTCACCGCCAACTCGACCATCCGCATCGTGATCGCCAAGCCGGGCCGCAAGTTCACGGTCGACGCCAACGGCGACGTTCAGTCCCTCGACGCCACCGGCACCGTCATCGACACGAGCACCAACAGCGTCGTGCAGGTCCTTTCGTACAATCGCGCGGCCGGGACGTGGTCCGACACGTGGAACGGCCAGGACAGCGGCGGCGTGGCCGTCAGCACGGGCCTCTATACGGTAGGCGTCTCGGCTAAGGACACCTTCGCCAACCGCGCTCTCGACCTTTCCGGCAACAACGGCCCGCTCCAGGGCTCGATCCCGGTCGATCGCACGCCGGCGCAGTCCGCCGGCCCGACGGCGCCGCCGACCATCTCGGCCATCTCGGTGAGCGGTACGAACATCTCCTTGGGCGGCGGCACCGCGGTCAACCCTTTTACCACCATCGCCTTCACGCTGAGCGCCACCGCCGGCACGGGCGCCAACATCAGCGTCGTCAACCTGACCGGCCCGTCCGGCTTGATCGCGGGCGGCGCCGTGAGCGCCAGCGCCAACGTCGTGACGTACTCGACGACAGCCGTGCTCTCAGCCACTGGAACTTACACCGCGGTGATCACGGCCAAGGACGTCAACGGCAACGTGAGCGCTCCGTTGAGCTACAGTTTCGTGATCCCCACAAGCGGCGCGAGCGTCGGCGGCACGACCCAGGACCAAGGCACGTTCGCGGCCTCAGTCATTCCCTATCCGAATCCGGTGAAGGTCGGCCCCGCAAAGATCGACTTCACGCTGGCCGCCGCCGCAACCGTCGACATCGACATATTCACGATCACAGGCAACCGGGTCTTCCATCAGAGCAACAGTTACGCATCGGGCTCGCAGACCTTCAGCTGGAGCGTGGTCAATGACGCGTCCAGCCAGATCGCCAACGGCATCTACATCGTGCAGGTGACCGCGAACAACTCCCTGCAGAAGCTTCGCGCGCGCAAGAAACTTCTGATCGTCAAATGAGAAGAGCCGCCCTGCGTCGTCTGCTGTCGGCGTGCCTCCTTGGGGGCCTGTCCGCGTTCGGCGGGCGGGCGGCAGCGGCGGACAGCTCGGCCGGCACGGCCGGCGTAGTATTCCTCGAGACCGAGCAGGGCGCGCGCGGCATCGGCATGGGCGGCGCCTACACGGCCGCGGTGGACGACGGCAGCTCGATCTGGTGGAACCCCGCCGGGCTGGCCCGGCAGCGAGCATCGGAGGCCGACTTCAGCCATACCGCGCTCATCGAGGGTATCAACACCGAATATCTCAGCTTCAGCCGCCCGCTCAGCTCCCTGCATGGCGGCCTCGGCGCGAGTCTGACCTATCTAAGCGTGCCGCCCATCGACAGCTTCGACGCCTCGAAGAACTCTCTAGGCAAGGTCAATGCCAACGGCTACGCGGGCACGCTCGGCTACGGCCTGATGGTTTCCTCCGAGATCACGGTCGGAGCCGCGGTGAAGTTCGTCGGCCAGAAGCTCGCCGACGAGTCAGCTTCCGGCGTCGCCGGCGACATCGGCGCTCAGTACCGCAGTAACGGCTTCGGCCTCGGCCTCGTCGTCCAGAATCTTGGGCCGTCCATCAAGCTTGGGAGCGTCTCGAGCCCTCTGCCGCGCACCATCCGCGGCGGCGGCTACTACGCCCCGTTCGGCAATCTTCTTGTCGCGGCGGAAGAGGAGGGGCCCATCGATGCCAAGCCGCGGTTCCACGTGGGCTCCGAGCTGCGGCTGGCCGGCTTCTTCGCCTTGCGCGGCGGTTTCCAGCAGACGCCCGATCATGGCACGGGCGCTGGCTTCACGGTGGGCTTTGGCTTGGCCGGCGCTTTCGGCGGAGACTCCGGGCCGAACAACATGTGGACCGGCGAGAGCAGCGGCTTCTGGGAAAGGCTCGGCTCCGATATCCAGGCCGGCGGCGCCGTCAAGCCCGGCACGGTTCTCGTTGGCGTCGACTACGCCTTCGTCTCCAATGGCACGCTTGCGGACATCAACCGCGTGACCGCGTACGTGCGCTTCTAAGAGCCGGCCTGCGCGCTGGCCGGCCTAGTCGTCGCCCCTCCCGCGGGATGGCGCCGCGTGCTGACTCTGGCCGCGCTCGCTTACGCCTGCGGCGAGCCGCTCGATCCAGGCCGCCAAGGAATCGTTACGCCGCCGGCATGCCCGTCGGCGGTACACTGGAAGCGTCGGGCTGTCTGGTCCCGAGACTTCCCGCGAAGGAGGTGGATCGTGGCCAATCAGACCGTGCTCGTGGAGGAACGTCGCCCGCTCACGCGGCGGCAGATGCTGGTGAGGCGCCAGGGGCCCGCGTTCCAGGCCTACGCGCTGCTGTACTTCGTCTACATCGTCGCTCCCATCGTGGCCGGCTTGGACAAGTTCTTCCACTATCTGGTGGACTGGAACATCTACGTCTCGCCGGCGTACGCCAGCGCGGCGGGCGGCAACGTAGGGCTGCTGATGCAGGGAGCGGGCATCGTGGAGATCGTCGCCGGCTTGCTCGTGGCGACCAAGCCCAGCATCGGCGGCGTCGTCGTGGCGGCGTGGATGTGGGGCATCATCCTCGACCTGCTGCTGGTCCCGGGCTATTACGACATCGCGTTGCGCGACTTCGGGCTCTCGCTCGGAGCCTTGGCCCTGGCGCGTCTGGCCCGCGAGTACGGGCGCTGACGCCGTGGCCGGCCAGAGGGTCGTGGTCGTGACCGGCGCTTCGGCCGGGGTGGGGCGCGCCGCTGCCAGGCGCTTCGCCGCGGATGGCGCGGCCGTGGGCCTGATCGCGCGGGGGCGCGACGGGCTCGAGGCCGCGCGCCGCGAGATCGAGGACGCCGGCGGCCGCGCCGTCGCCGTGCAGGCCGACGTGGCGGACTACGAGCAGCTCGAGGCCGCCGCGGCGGCCATCGAGGCGGCCCTGGGGCGGATCGACGTCTGGGTCAACAACGCCATGGTCTCGGTCTTCTCGCCGGTGCGGCGCCTGCGTCCCGACGAGATCCGCCGGGTGACCGAGGTGACCTATCTGGGAGCCGTCAACGGCACGATGATCGCCCTGGGGCGCATGCTGCCGCGCGACCGCGGCGTCATCGTCCAGGTCGGCTCGGCCCTCGCTTATCGCGGCATCCCGCTGCAGGCGGCGTACTGCGGCGCCAAGCACGCCCTTCAGGGCTTCACGGAATCGCTGCGCTGCGAGCTGCTGCACGACGGCAGCCGCGTGCGGGTGACGATGGTGCAGCTGCCGGCGCTCAACACGCCGCAGTTCGAATGGTCCAAGAGCCGCATGCCGCACGACCCGCAGCCGGTGCCCCCGATCTTTCAACCGGAAGTGGCCGCGCGCTCGATCTGCTGGGCGGCGCGGCATCCGAGGCGGGAGGTCAACGTCGGCGGCTCGACGGCGATGGCCATCGTGGGCAACAACCTGGTGCCCGGGCTGCTCGACCGCTACCTGGCGCGCACCGCCTACCGCAGCCAGCAGCGTCCGGGAGCCCCCGCGCCGCGCCGCCGCGACAACTTGTGGCAGCCGGTGGCGGGCGACCACGGCGCGCACGGGCCCTTCGACCGGCAATCGTCCGACTGGAGCGTGGAGCTATGGATGACGGAGCATCGATCGATCCTCTGGCCGCTCGCGGCGCTGCTGGGCGCGGCCTGGGCGGC
>CAZZGQ010000228.1:0-5342 GCA_964653765.1 uncultured Elusimicrobia bacterium
CCCACGTCTACTTCCCCGGCGGCTTCGGCACGATGGAGCAGCTCTTCGAGACGCTCGCCGAGCCCGGGAGCGCGCCGGTGATCCTGGTGGGGCCGCGCGACTACTGGGACAAGACGTTGTCTTCACTCCCGGCCGAGGACCGCGCCAAGCTCACCTACGCCCAGGACGCCGACGAGGCCTGGTTCCTCATCAGCGAAAACTTAAGAAGCGGGCAGTTAAGTTAAGTTCAGCCGAACTTGTACTTCACGCCCATGCCGCCCTCGGGCCAGTCGCACTTGATGTTGTCGAAGGGGCAGAGCATGCGGCAGGCGCCGCACTCGATGCAGTTCTCGTAGTTGACGATCACTTTCTTGTGATCGGCCTCCCACTCGTAGACCTTGGCGGGGCAGACGGTGGTGCAGGGCTTGTCCTTGCAGCTCGTCACGCAAGGGGCGTTCTGCGAGGCGTCGCGCAGGACGATGTGCGGGTTGGGCGACTTCTTCCACTCCAGCGTGCCCAGCTTCGTTTCGACGGTCGTGTCGGCCATTAGATCGCCACCTTCCTGAGCGGGAACAGGTCCTTCGCGATGCGGATGAAGCCGCGCTTGCGGATCATGCCGAGCGCGGTCTTGAGGTGCTCCCTCTTCGGCACGCCGTCGGCGGAGAAGCGCAGGTGCGCCAGCTCGCAGGCGAGCTTGGGGTAGAACTCGAGGAAGCCCTTGGAGCTCTCGACGTGCTCCTCCAGGTCCTTGATGTCCTCCATGTCGGAGAGGACGTAGCCGGCCTTGAGTCTGGTCACGTAGCTGCTCAGGCCCGCCTTGGAGAAATCGCCCTTCTTCTTGGCTTCGATGACGGCTTCACCGGCCAGCTTGCCCGCCGTCATCGCGAGGTTGCTGCCCTCGCGGTACGCGGGGTTGGTCATCTGCGCGGCGTCGCCGGCGACGAGGAAGCCGTCGGCCACGAGCGGCGGCATGGACTTGAAGCCGCCCTCGGGGATGAGGTGAGAGGAGTACTCCAGCGTCTTGCCGCCGGAGATGAGCTTGGCGATGTAGGGGTGCTTCTTGATCATCTCGAGGTGATCGGAGGGGCGCAGGCCCTTCTTCTGGTAGTCGGAGAGCTTGCAGCCCACGCCCAAGGACAGCGTCTCCTTGTTGGTGTAGATGAAGGCGTAGCCCAGCATGCCGAGCGTGATCGAGCCGAACATCTCCATCGTCGCGCCCTCGCCCGGGTTGAGCTGGAAGCGGTCCTCGATGACCTTGGGGTCCAAGGCGATGACTTCCTTGGCGCCGAGGGCGACTTCGGTGGGCTTGAGCTCGTCGATGAAGCCGGCCTTCTGGGCGATCATGGAGTTGACGCCGTCGCAGGCGATGACGACGGAGGCGTTGAGCTCGTCGCCCTCGCTGGTCTTGATGCCGGTGATCTTGCCGTGGGCGTCCTTGACGACCTCGCGCACGGTGACGCCGGGGAAGACCTCCGCTCCGGCTTCCTCGGCTTTAGATGCGAACCACTGGTCGAACTTCACGCGGATGATCGTGTAGCAGTTGGGCACGCCCTCGAGGAACTTCAGGGACTTGTAGCCGACGGTGACCCAGGAGTCGTCGGTGGTGATGCAGGTCTTCTGCTCCACCACGGGCCGCTCGATGGCGGCGTTCGGGTCCTTCCAGAACTCGGGGACGAGCTCGTGGAGCATCTTCGAGTAGAGCACCGCGCCCTGCACGTTCTTGGCTCCGGGATACTCTCCGCGCTCGAGGATGACGACCTTCAAGCCCGCGCGGGCCATCGTGATGCCCGCGGCCACGCCGGCCGGGCCGGCGCCGACCACTATCGCGTCGTACGCTTCGTCCGCCATGGGAGACCTTCCCCTTTCCGCTGAGTTAGGGCTGCTTCTGTTCCGAGCGCGCCACGGCGGCCTGGGCGGCCGCGAGCAGCTCCTCGGTCTTGAAGGGCTTGGTCATGAAGCCGACGACCTGCGGGAACTTTTGGAACAGCGTGCGCGACGGCTCCAGGGCCGTCAGCACGATGATCGGCAGCTCCTTGGTGGCGTTGTCGCCGGCGATCTTGAGCTGGAGCGAATAGCCGTCGATGCCGGGCAGCATCACGTCGAGGACGAGCAGATCGGGCTTTATGCGGGAGATCTCATCCCAGGCGTGGCGACCGTTGTCGCACGTCGTGACCTCGAAACCGCCCTTCTCGAGCGTGTACTTGATCAGCTCGAGCATCTCCGGCTCGTCGTCGATGACCAGGACCTTCTTGCCCATGGGCGAACGATAGCTTATTTACTTGAAGAATTCCAGCGGAGGCTCGAGGCCGGCCTGGCGCAGCCCGTCGTAGAAGCGCGGCATGGCGCCCGTCGGCTTGAGCAGGAACGTGGCGCCCTGCGGCGACTTGCGCGACTCGGTCTTGAAGAGGTCGGCCAGCGTGATGTTGTCGACCTCGATGCCGGTGACCTCGGCGACCTGCATCACGCGGCGGCTGCCGTCGGCCAGGCGCGCCATGAAGACGACGAGGTCGAGCGCCGTGGCGATGTTGGAGCGCAGCGCCCGCAGCGGCATGTCGGAGCCCGCCATGAGGACGAGCGTCTCCAGGCGCTGCAGCGCCTCGCGGCAGGAGCTGGCATGCAGCGTGGAGAGGATGCCTTCCTGGCCCACGTTCATGGCTTGCAGGAGGTCCCAGGCCTCGCTGCTGCGCACCTCGCCGACGAGGATGCGGTCCGGCCTCATGCGCAGCGTGTTGAGGACGAGCTCGCGCAACGAGACGTCGGCCCAGCCGTTGGGATCGGCGTGGCGGGTGCGCAGGTACATGACGTGCGGCTGCGGCAGCGTGAGCTCGGGCGTGTCCTCGAGCACCAAGATGCGTTCTTCGTTGGGCAGCAGCGCGGCCAAGGCGTTGAGCAGCGTCGTCTTGCCCGAGCTCGTGCCGCCCGCCACGAGGATGTTCTTGCGGTTCTCGACGGCGTAGGCGAGCAGGCCCGCGCAGCCCTCCGTGAGCGTCTCGTTGTCCACCAAGTCCTGCAGCGCCGGCCGGCGCGTCGGCTTCTTGCGGATCGTGATCGCCAGCGACTTCACGATGGGCGCGGCGAGCACGTGCAGGCGCGAGCCGTCCTGGGAGAGCAGGTCCGCGTAGGGTCGCTTGACCAGCGACGCCTCCACGGCGTCGCCGGCGACGGCGCGCAGGAACTCGTGCGCCTCTCCGGCCTCGAGCTTGAGCGCGGGCCGCATGCCTTCTCCGGCCACCTCCACGTAAGATTGCCCGTCGTCGTTGATCATCAGCTCGATCACCTGCGGATCGGAGAGCGAGGCGAGGAGCTTCTGGACGTTCTGGGACCGTTCCATCAGTGCACCGCCGGGGTGACGAGATGGCGCAGCGCCAGCAGCATCTCGCCGGCGCCGCGGAAGCGGCGCGCGGGATCGGGCTGCAGCGCGCGCGAGAAGAAAGCGTCGAGGCCGGCGGGCAGGCCCACGCGGCCGGCCAGCGAGGCGGGGCGCCCCTCGCTCTTGGCGAGCGCGCCTTCCCCGCCCGGGAACGGCTTCTCGCCGGAGAGCGCCTCGTAGAGGCAGAAGGCGAGGGCGTAGACGTCGGCCTCGGGCGTGTCGGCGTCGCCTTCGGGCGGGGCGGCGTCGACGAGGGCCGGGCCGGGCACGCCCAGGCCCGCCAGCCGCCAGCCGCCGGCGTCCACCCAGATCTCGCCGGCGGCGACGCGGCCGTGGCGCAGCCCGGCGGCGTGGGCGGCGTCGAGCCCCTCGGCCAGGACGCGCGCGCCCGTCACCACGAGCTCGGCCGGCAGGCGGCGGCCCGGCGACTTGTCGAGCGTCTCGGCCAGCGTCGCGTCCGTGGGCGCGGGGCTGACGGAGAAGCTCCCGGAGGATTCCTCGAAAGCGGCCTCGAGCGGGGCCAGGCCCGGATGCTTGAGCCCGGCGGCGGCCTGCGCGCGCGCGAGGTTGAAGCGCCGGCGCGGCTCGAGCGAGGGCAGGAAGCGGCGGATCACGACGGGGCGATCGTCCAGGTCGCGGCCCTCGAAGACCTGGGCGGCGGCGCCGCGATCGAGGGAGCGTCCCACGATGTAGCGGCCGGCCAGCACGCGCCCGGGCGTGGGCTCGTCGGCGGCCGGCGGCACGTGGATCACGGAGCCGAAGCGCACCCGACGCGAGCGGTTCCCGCGCCGCAGCGACAGCCCGCCGAGCAGCGCGACGGCGGCGGCGCCGGCCGCCCACGGCCACCAGGGCGCGGAGCGGCCGAGACGGCGGCGCGCCTGCTCGTAGACGGGCTCGAGCGCGGCATCCAGCTGGGCGGCGCGGCGGTAGTTCTCCAAGGCGAAGACGGCGTGGCCGGCGGCCTCGCTGGCCTGCGCCAGGCGCAAGCGGCTCGCCGCGCTGGCCGGGTTCAGCTTGAGCGCGGCCTGGGCGTCGGCCAAAGAGGGGCCGAGCTTGCCCAAGCCCTGATACGCGGCCGAGCGGACCTGGAGCAGCGCCGGCGTTGGGTCGGCGCCGACGAGGGCGGCCGTGACCTGCTCCACGGCGTCGTCGTACTTGCCGGCCGCCAGCGCGGCGGAGGCGGCGGCGGCGCGCACCTGCCGGTCGTCGGGAGCGAGCTCGGCCGCCTTCTTGGCCAAGACCCAGCCCTTCTCCACGTCGCCGGCGGCGTCGGCGGCGGCGGCGCGCGCCAGCAACTCGCGCGCGGAGACGTCGGCCGCGCGCGCGGGCGCGCCGGCCAGCGCGACTATTAGGAATAGCGCCGCCATGCGCCTGGAGAATAACAGCCGTCCCGGAGGCTGTCAACGCCGAAGTGTTACAATCGCCCGATGCGCCGCCAAGAGTTCGCCGCCCGGGTCTGGGCCAAGCTCCGGTCCCACGAGCGCGCCCACGCCCTCTTGCCCCGCGGCGGGCGCGTGGCCGCCGCGGTCTCCGGCGGGCCGGATTCCGTCTGCCTGGCGCATTACCTCGCCCAGCGCGCGCGCGCCCTTCAGCTCTCCGTCACGCTCGTCCATATCCACCACGGCCTGCGCGGCCGCGACGCCGACCGCGACGCCGCCTTCGTCGAGAAGCTCGGAAAGACGCTCGGCCTGCCCGTCGTCGTCGAGAACGTGGACGTGAAAGCCGCCGCCCGCGCGCGCCGCGCCGGCGTGGAGGAGGCCGCGCGCAAGCTGCGCTACAAGGCGCTCGAGCGCGCCGCCCGGCGCCGTCGCTGCTCCCTGGTCGCCACCGGCCATCAGCTCGACGACCAGGCCGAGACCGTCCTCCTCAACCTGCTTCGCGGCACCCGCCTCTCCGCCCTCGGCGGCATCCCGCCCAAGCGGCCGCTCTCTTCCTCCGTCGACCTGATCCGCCCGCTCCTGCCCCTGACGCGCGCCGAGGTCGACCTCTACCT
>CAZZGQ010000229.1:0-5335 GCA_964653765.1 uncultured Elusimicrobia bacterium
AAGAAGAACTCGATCCTGCTCGTCGACTTCACCAACGAGCAGCGCCGGCTCGGCCACGGCGTGGACGAGGCGCTGGCGCGCGCCTGCCCGGTCCGCCTGCGGCCGATCGTGATGACTTCGGTGGCGACGATCGCCGCCGCGATCCCTCCCGCGCTGGCCCTGGGGCCCGGCGCCGAGACGCGCGTGCCGATGGCCTTGGTCATCATCGGCGGCGTCAGCGTGTCCACGTTCTTGACGCTCTTCGTCGTGCCGTGCGCCTACAGCCTGGCGGCGCGGCTCGAGAGCCATGCCCACGACGGCCGGCTGCGCGAGGCCCTGCGCGAGCTGGGCGAGGGCTCGGAAGCGCCGTCGGCGGCGGTCTAGCTTCCGGCGCGTCGACGCTGTGCGGCCGGCTCCAGGGTGAAGTAGATGCAGGCGCCGCCGTCCACGCGGCCCTCGGCCCAGATGGCGCCGCCGTGGCGGGAGATGATCTGGCGCGCCACCGTCAGGCCGATGCCGAGCCCCGGATACTCGTCCGGGCCGTGGAGCCGCTCGAACGGCTTGAAGAGCTTGTTCGAATACGCCATGTCGAAGCCGGCGCCGTTGTCGCGCACGAAGTAGACGAGCCGCCCTTCCTTCTGCTGCGCGCCGACCTCGACGGCGGCGCGGTCCCGCTTGGAGGTGAACTTCCAGGCGTTGCCGAGCAGGCAGCGCAGCGCGACGGTGAGCAGGCGGGGATCGCCGCAGGCGCGCAGGCCCGGCGCGATCTCGAGGTCGACCAGCCTTCCGGGCGACAGAGAGCGCAGCTCCGCCGCGACGGCCTCGGCCAGCGCCGTCAGGTCCACGTCCTCCTCTCGTCCCGGGACCGCGATCGGCAGGGCGCTCAGCTCGATCATCCCTTGGATGACGGCGTCCAGCCTCCGCGTGGCGTCTTGCAGACGGTCGAAGCGCTCATCCTTCGCGGCGCCCAAGCCCGGCTCCAAATCCTGCCGGAGAAGGCCGGCCTGCCGGGCGATGCTGCGCAGGGGGGAGCGGAGGTGGTGCGCCAGGGCGTAGTTGAAGGAGCGCAGCTCGTTGGCCCCGAGCTCGAGCTGGGCCGTCCTCTCGCGCACGCGCAGTTCCAGGTCGCCGCGCAGGTGCGTCTCGCGCTCGAGGCTGTCTTTCAGCCGGGACACGAGGGCGGCGACGAAGAGGAGCAGGGCCAGCTTCATCAGGTCGTCCCAATAGACGATCGGCTTGCCCGGCGGACGTCCGATGGCTCTCTCCGTGACGGACATGGCGATGACGCAGACCACCGCCATCACGAACCCGGGGAGCTTGCCTCCGCGGCGGGCGGCGAGATAGACAGGCAGGACGTAGAAAAGAGAGGTGTTGATCTTTCCCGTGGCCAAATCGAGCGCCAGGACGGCGAGGAAGACGAGCGCGGCCGCCGACAGCCAGGACGGCGGGCGTCGAAGGTTGATCCGCTTCATCGTGGAAGCGCCGTTGGGATGTTGCGCCGCGTCCAGTATCTCGCCAGCTCCGCCACCGCCGCGGAGAACTCCTCCGGATCGACCGGCTTGCGCACGTAGCTGTTGGCGCCGAGCGCGTAGGCGCGCTCGATGTCGCCCGGCTGCTCGGAGCTGCTGAAGATCGCCACCGGCAGCGCCGCGGTGCGCGCGTCGGCGCGCAGGCGTTCGAGCACTTCCAGGCCGCTCACCTTGGGCAGCATCAGGTCGAGGATCGCCACGCGCGGCGGACGGGGGGGAGGGCTCGGGCCATGCAGGCATGCGAGGGCCTGCACGCCGTCCGGGAAAAAGACGGCGGCTTGGCCCATGCCGCACGCTTGGAGCGCCGCGGCGATGAATTCGCGATCGTCGGGATCGTCCTCCACGACGAAGATGGTGCCGGTGTCGATGGCGGCGATTCTACGAGCCCAGGAGGGCTTCAGCCATGCTCGCCGCGTCATGATGAGGTAAATGCTATGATCGGCGCATCGAAAACAACCTCTTCGTCGGCGGCTTTCCTTACGAGACCTCGGAAGACGAGCTGCGTCGCCTCTTCGCCGCTTGCGGCACGGTGACGAGCGTGAAGATCCTCGTGGACCGCGAGACGCGGCGCTCCCGAGGCCTGGCCTTCGTCACCATGGGGACCGACGACGAAGGCCGCAAGGCGATGGCCGACCTCGACGGCTCCACCGTGGGCGGCCGTCCCATCTTCGTCACGGTGGCGCGCCCCAAGGAAGAGCGCCCCGAGGCGCCGTCCCGGCCGGAGGACGCTCCCGGCTTCGTGGAGCGCCGCTCCGGCAAGGACCGCCGCAAAGGGTGGGGCCCGCAGCCCCAGGGCGGCGAGCGCCGCGGCTTCGGCGCCCGCAAGCCCTTCGAGCGCAAGCCCTGGGACAAGGAGCGCAAGCCTTTCGACCGCGAGCGCAAGCCCTGGGACAAGGAGCGCAAGCCTTTCGACCGCGAGCGCAAGCCCTGGGACAAGGACCGCAAGCCTTTCGACCGCGAGCGCAAGCCGTTCGACAAGGAGCGCAAGCCCTTCGACAAGGACCGCAAGCCCTTCCACAAGGATCGCCCGCCGTTCGGCGACCGCAAGAAGTGGGGCGCCGGCGGGCCGTCTTCCGGACAGAAGCCGGGGCAGTTCAAGCGCCGCAAGCCGCCGCGCCCGCGCTAGACCGGCATCCGGGCCGACGGGCTGCGGGCCAGCTTTGACCCAGCATTGACCCATCCACTATATAGGGTAGATACCTAGGTCCTAGAATCGGGCCCATGAGGAGGCCCCAATGAAGCTCGGACCAGCAAGACTCGTGCGCCGGCTGATCGGCCGGCCTCGCAGCGAGCGGCGGCCGGCGGCGCCCGCTCGCGCCCAGCGCGCTTTCGTCGGCGGCTTCCCGCGGGCGGAGGCGGCGCGGCGGGCCTTGGACGAGGCCGACTACGAGCGGGCGATGGTCGCCTATCGGTTCTGGTACCCGACCGTCTCGGCGGAAGGTCTCTTTCAGGGCATGCGCGAGGCCGGAGCCGGCGACAACGAGACGGCCTGCCTTCTCTCCTCCGGGCCCCGCCACATCGGCTTCACGGCCAACTCCGACACGCCCTATGGCTTGGCGCTGCTCGACCTGCGCGACGGGCCGATGGCGGTGGAGGTTCCGCCGGGGCTCTTCATCGGCGTGGCCAACGACCATCACCAACGCTGGATCGCCGACATGGGCTTGCCGGGGCCCGACGCGGGCGCCGGTGGGCTGCACGTCCTGCTGCCTCCGGCTTTCGAGGGGGAGGTCCCCGACGGATTTCACTGCTCGCTGTCGCCCACGCACAAGGTGCTCCTGACGGTGCGGGGCCTGCCGGCGTACGGCGACGTCGAGCGCGCGCAGGACCGCTTGAAGGCGATCAAGATCTTCCCGCTGTCCACGGCGGCCAGCCCCAAGACCATGGGCTACCTGGACGTGACGCGGCGCGGCATGGACGCCACCTGCCTGCGATGGGAGGACAATTTCGAGTTCTGGCGCGTGCTGCATGAGGTGCTGGGCGACGAGCCTTTCGTCGAGGAGTTCCGCCCGATGTACGCCCTGCTCTCGAGCGTGGGCGTGGTCCGCGGACAGGCCTTCGCGCCGGAGGCCCGGTTGCGCAGGATCCTGGAGCGCGCGGCCCGGGACGGGCGCGACCAGCTGCTCGTCTCCGCGTTCGCCAGCGAGCGGGCGGACCGGCTCGCCTGGACTGACCGCCGGTGGGAATGGGCCGGCCTCGTGGCGCAGAACGGGGACTTCGAGACGCCGGCCGGGCAGGACCTGGAGGCCCGCGAGCGCTGGTTCGCCCATGCCGTGCTGACTTCTCCGGCCATGATGAGCCGCGAGGCCGGGAGCAGCGGCTCTCTGTATTGGATCGGCGTGCGCGACAAGACGGGGGCTTATCTGGACGGCGGCAAGTCCTACCGCCTGATCGTGCCGGAGCCGGTCCCTGCGCGGCTCTTCTGGTCCGTCACGGTCTACGACGCGCAGACCCGTTCGCAGATCCAGACGACCCAGGATAAAGCGGCGCTGCGCTCGCTGTTCGAGCTCCGGGACGTCTCGCGCTCGCGGCCCACGGAGCTGCGCTTCGGCCCCAAGCCGCCGCGCGACGGCGAGGAGCGCTGGATCAAGACCCTGCCCGGCCGCGGCTGGTTCGCCTATTTCCGGATTTACGGCCCCGAGTCGGAAGCCTTCGACGGCCGGTGGAGGCTCGACGACTTCGAGCCGACCCAGACATAGCCCCCTCCGTGTGGTAAACTGAGGCTCGGATGGGCCTCCGTTTCCTCGTCTTTTCCCTCGTGATCTCGCTGCTGGCCGCCTATACCGGCCTGCACGCCGCTTTCTTGGCGCCGAGCCGTCCCGTCTCCGCGCTGGCGACGACGGTGGCGGGCGTCTGGCTGCTGCTGGCCTGGCAGCTGGCGCAGCGGCGCCGGGGCTTCCCGCACGAGGCGCGCTGGGCGCGGGCGCTCGGCTGGGCCGCCGGCGTGGGCATGGGGGCCTGGTCCGCCTTTCTCTTCTTCTGCGCCGCCGCCGATCTGGCGACCTTGGCGCGCGTGCCCGCCGCTCTCGGCGCGGAGCTCGCGGCGGGGGGAGCCGCGGCGGTGGCCGCTCTGGGCGTGGCCTCGGCGCTGCGCGGCCCGCGCGTGACGAGCGTGACCGTCCGCGTGCCGGACCTGCCGGCCGGGCTCGAAGGCCTTCGTCTGGTCCAGATCAGCGACCTGCACGTCGGCCCCACGATCCGCCGCCGCGAGGTGGAGCGCGTGGTGCGGCAGGTCATGGAGCTCTCACCCGACCTCATCGCCGTCACCGGGGACCTCGTCGACGGCCCGGTGTCCCGGCTGAGCGGCGACGTGGCGCCGCTGGCGGACCTGCGCGCGCCGCTCGGCGCCTATTACGTCCCCGGCAACCACGAATACTATTGGGACGCGCCAGCTTGGATCGACAAGGTCCGCGACCTCGGCCTGACGCCGCTGCTCAACGAGAACCGCCTGCTGCGGCGCGGGGACGCCGAGCTTCTGGTGGCCGGGATCCCCGACGACGGCGCCGGCTCCTTCATCCCCGCGCACGCGCCCGATCACGCGCGCGCCGCGGAGACGGCCGGCGGCCCGGCCGTGAAGGTCCTGCTGGCCCACCGGCCGTCGCTCTACGCGCGGGCCGAGCGCGCCGGCTTCGACCTGCAGCTCAGCGGCCACACGCACGCCGGCCAGTTCTTCCCGTGGACCCTGGTGATCCCGCTCTTCCACCGCTACTACCGCGGGCTCAACCGCCACGGCCGGCTGCAGCTCTACGTCAATCCCGGGACGGGATTCTGGGGGCCGCCGCTGCGCTTCGGCGTGCCGGCCGAGGTGTCGCTGCTGACGCTCAGCCGTG
>CAZZGQ010000230.1:0-5327 GCA_964653765.1 uncultured Elusimicrobia bacterium
GCCACCTCTGCGGCGACATCGGCGTGCTGGCGGTGAACGGGCCGGACGGCCGGCAATACGCCTACACGCTCGTCGGCATCATCGAGAAGGAGCACCCGGCCCGGCACTACTTCAGCTGGCTGCGCTCGCGCGGCAACGTGATCCGTCAGATCTCCTACATCGTGTATCATCGCGTGGGCGCGATGCACGGCTTCGCCTCGGCCCGCTAGGGCCGCTCACTCCGGGCGGCGGAGCTTCTTCCAGACGACGTTCGCCTTGGCCTTGGCCCAGTCCAGGTACGGCCGGCCCCCCATCACGCCGCCCAGCACCATCAGCCCCCACGCGGACGCGTAAGCGGTGCCGAAGATCGCTCCCCTCAGCCACAGCGGCAAAGGCAGGTTGTAGATCCACCACGACGCGGCCCAATCCGAATAGGAGCCGGCCACGAGCGTCAAGCCGACCGCGGTGCGGAGGCTGAACTTGGGCAGCGGCGGGATGGCGTCCTCGGTCCGCGTAGGCGCCGCCTTCGCCGCGGGAGCGAGCCGGCCGGCGTCGCCCACGTCCGAGGCGCGCGGCGCCTCCGCCTCGAGCGCGCCGGCGTCGCGGGCCCGCCAGTCGGCCGCGACTTCGCGCGCGCGCAGGTCGAGCGTGGCGGCGAAGCCTTCTTGCGGCGCGGAGGGTTGCGGGGCGGACCATTCGAGCTCGGGGACCTGGATCCGGGAGGCCTCGAGGCCGGCGGCGTCCGCCGCTGCGGCCTGGACGGGCGAGAGCGGCGCCGCCTCGAGCGCGACCGCCGGCACGTCGGCGAGCGGCGCGGCGGGCTTCTCGATGGGCGCGGCGGCGCCCGCCGAGACCGTCAGCAGCGCCAGGAGCAGGCTCCAGCCCTTCATGACCACGGTATAGCGGGAAGGCGGCCTCGGGGCCTGGGACCTCCGCCGGATTTTGGCGGTCTCGTCGGCTCAGCGCGACCTGGGCCCTTCGGCCGCCCGGATAAGTATAATCGCGTCCATGAAAGGTCTCTCGAAAGGCGGCCGCTTCATCGTCATGGGCGTCCCCGAGCGCCTGGACGCGGCGGCGCGCCGGATCATCCGGGACGTGCAGCCGGGCGGCTTCATCCTCTTCGGGCGCAACATCGGCTTGCCGCCGATCCCGGACGCGCAGGGGCGGCTGGGCGAGCCCGGCTCCCCCGTCGCTCTGCGCGGCCTCGTGGACGAGCTGCGCTCCCTGGTCGAGCACGAGCCCGTGCTCTGCATCGATCAGGAGGGCGGACGCGTCTCGCGCCTGCGCGGCCTCGAGGGCGGCGCGGAGCCGCCCTCCGCGCGCGGCCTCGCCGAGCGCGGCGACGTCGGCTTGATCCGGCGCCATGGGAGGCTCACCGGCGAGCTGCTGCGGCTCTTCGGCCTGAACCTGGACCTCTGTCCGGTGCTCGACGTCGGCTACGACCTCGACGCCGACAACTCGCTGCAGAACCGCTGCTGGGGCCAGACGCCGCGGGCCGTGGCGCGCAACGCCGGCGCCTTCAACGACGGGCTGCGCTCGCAGAAGGTCCTCTCCTGCGGCAAGCACTTCCCCGGCTACAGCCGCGCCGGCCTCGATCCCCACCACGAGCTGCCCGTGGTGCGCTCCTCGCGCCGCACGCTCGAGGCCGACTGGCTGCCGTACCGTCGCCTGATGCCGCGCCTGGACTTCGTCATGAGCGGCCACGGCTTCTACCCGGCGCTCGATCGTTGCGGCCTGCCCGCCTCGCTGTCGGCTCGCGTGCTGGCGATCCTGCGCGAGGAGCTGGGGCTGCGCGGCTGGATCATCAGCGACGACCTGGACATGGGCGCGGTCACGCGGCACGCGGCGCTCGAGGAAGCGGTGCAGCTGGCCGTGCGCGCCGGCACCGACCAGGTGCTGCTCTGCCACGATCTCTCCCGCGCCCGTCAGGCGGCCGCCGCGATCGCCGCCCTGCCCGCCGCCGTCTTGAGCGCGGCGCGCCCCCGGCTCGACGCGCTCCAGGCGCGCCTGCCCAAGCCCCGGCCCTTCTCGACCGCGGAATTCGCGCGGCTCAACTCGGGCATCGCCCGGCTGCGGCGCGAGGCCCTCGGGCCGGACGCCCCGGCCTTCACCGGCGGCAGCAACAAGATCGGCGCCGTCGAGGCGGCGCGTCTGTCGCCGGTCAACGTCGTCGGCGACCGCGTGGCCGGCGCCCCGGCCGAATACCGCCTCAAGCCGTCGAGGCCGCGGGCCGCCCGGTAAACGAGAGGAAGGCGCGCCGGGCCGCTCCCAAGAGGGCCGTCTTGTCGTTGAGGATGACGCGCACGGGCACGCCTTCCAAGAACGGCCGAAGCCGCCCTTTTTGCAGGAAGGAACGCATGAAGACGGGCTCCTGCAGCTTGGCCAGGATCTTCGGGGCGATGCCGCCGCCGAGGTAGAGCCCGCCCGAGGCCAGGAACTTCAGGGCCACGTTCCCGGCCTCGGCGCCGTAGACAGAGACGAAGAGGTCGAGGGCGCGCGCGCAGAGCTCGGATCTGCCGGCCAGGGCCGCGGCGGCGATCACGGCCGGACGGTCGCCGTCGGCGAGCTGCTCGGCCAGCCACGCCTCCTCCTCCCCGCGCCCCGTGTCGCGCAGGAAGCGGTAAATGTTGTCGAGGCCCATGCCGGAGAGCACGCGCTCGTAGCTGACGCGGCCGCGGCACTGGCCGATGAGGTAGCGCAGCAGCTCGATCTCCAGCTCGTCGCGCGGGGCGAAGTCGACGTGGCCGCCCTCGGAGGCCACCGGCACGTGATCGTGGCCGTTCCACGGCAGGCTCGCCTCGCCGAGGCCCGTGCCGGCCGCGACGAGCGCCATGTTGCCCTTGGCGTTCGGGGCGCCCGCATTGAGGACGGCGAGATCCTCGGGCCCCAGCGCCTTGAGCCCGTGGGCGTTGGCCTCGAGGTCGTTGATGAGCTCCACCCGCTCGAGGCCCAGACGCGCGGCGAGCGGCGCCGCCTCGATGATCCAGGGAAGGTTCGTGGCGTAGACCTCGTTGTCCTTCACCGGGCCGGCGATGCCGACGCAGGCGGCGGCGACGGGCTCGGCATGACGGGCGAGAAAGGCGTCCAGCACGCTCTCGAGCCGGGGGTGCTCGCGGCTGGAGAAGACCTCCAGCGCCTCGAGCGCTGGTAGGCCGTTTTTCCAGGAAAAGAGCGCCAGCCGGGCGTTGGTCCCGCCGATGTCCCCCGCCAGGATCAGCCGGCCCACGGCGTCAATGCGGCCAGAGCCAGTTCGCGATCTCGGGACGATCGATGCCGTGCTCGTGCGCGTAGCGCAGGTTGTCGAGGATGGCGTTCTTCATCTCCTCCTTGAGATGCTCGGCCCGGACGCGCAGCTTCGGCACCCGGTCGATCACGTCGATGACCAGGTTGAAGCGCGACGTCTCGTTGAGGATGGCCAGCTCCAGCGGCGTGTTGATGTTGCCCTTCTCCTTGTAGCCGCGGACGTGCAGGTTCTCGTGGCCCTTGAAGCGGTAGGCGAGCCGGTGGATCAGCCAGGGATAGCCGTGAAAGTTGAAGATGATCGGCTTGTCGACGGTGAAGAGGCTGTCGAAGTCGCGCTCGGTCGAGCCGTGAGGATGCTCGGAGCAGGGCTGCAGGCGGAAGAGGTCCACGACGTTGACGAAGCGCAGCTTCAGGTCGGGCGCGCGCTCGCGGAGGATCGCCGCCGCCGCCAGCGCCTCCTGCGTGGCCACGTCGCCGCAGGACGCCAGCACTACGTCCGGCTCCTCGCCGGCGTCGGTGCTCGCCTTGGTCCAGATCCCCATCCCCTTCTCGCAGTGGGAGATGGCCTCGTCGATCGTCGTGAACTGCAGGTGCGGCTGCTTGTCGGAGACGATGACGTTGACCGTGTTGGTGGAGCGCAAGCAGCGGTCGGCCGTCACGAGCAGGGTGTTGGCGTCCGGCGGCAGGTAGATGCGCGTGACGCTGGGGCTCTTGTTGGCCACGAGGTCGATGAACCCGGGGTCCTGGTGCGAGAAGCCGTTGTGGTCCTGCCTCCACACGGTGGAGGACAGCAGAATGTTCTCCGAGGAGACGGCGGCGCGCCAACGGACTCGGTTCTTGCTGATGTCGAGCCACTTGGCGTGCTGGTTGAACATCGAGTCGATGACGTGGGCGAAGGCCTCGTAGGTGTGGAAGAGCCCGTGCCGTCCGGTGAGCAGATAGCCTTCGAGCCAGCCGAGCAACGTGTGCTCGGAGAGCATCTCCAGGACGCGGCCGTCGCGGGAGAGCTCGCCGCCGTCGGCGTCCTCGGGCAGGAGCTGGGCCATCCATTCCTTCTTGCTG
This sequence comes from uncultured Elusimicrobia bacterium, assembly GCA_964653765.1. GTDB lineage: Bacteria > Elusimicrobiota > Elusimicrobia > UBA1565 > UBA9628 > JAGWUP01. The sequence continues at coordinate 4,285 of CAZZGQ010000230.1, forward strand.
GCTTGGTACATGGCCTGCAGGCGGTTGGAGGCGGTCTCGTCGGGGCCGAAGACGCGGAAGGTGCTCGGGTTGCCCTTGAGGACGTCGCGCAGGAACTCCCCCAGAGGCTTGGTGTTGCCGTGGAGCACGCGCCCGGCGCGCGGCACCTTCACCGCGTACTCGCGGAAATCCGGCAGCCTGAGAGGCTTGCGCAGCAGGCCTCCGTTGGCGTGCGGATTGGAGCCCATGCGGCGCGTCCCGCGCGGCGAGAGCGAGCGGAGCTCGGGACGAAGACGGCCGTTTTCGTCGAAGAGCTCCTCCGGCTTGTAGCTGCGCAGCCAGTCCTCGAGCAGCTTCAGGTGGGCGGGGTTCTCTTGGACGTCGGAGAAGGGCACTTGGTGGGAGCGCCAGGAGCCCTCGGCCTTGTGCCCGTCGATCTCCTTCGGTCCCGTCCAGCCCTTGGGCGAGCGCAGCACGATCATCGGCCAGCGCGGGCGCTCGACCTCCTTCGACTTGCGGGCCATGCTCTGGATCGCCCGGATGTCGGCCAGGGCCTCCTCCAGCGCGTCGTTCATCAGGCGGTGCATGCGCAGCGGCTCGTCGCCCTCCACGAAGTAGGGCTTGTAGCCGTAGCCGACGAGCAGCGCCTCCAGCTCCTCGCGCGGGATGCGCGCCAGGATCGTCGGGTTGGCGATCTTGTAGCCGTTGAGGTTGAGGATCGGCAGGACGGCGCCGTCGCGGGCCGGGTTGATGAACTTGTTGGAGTGCCAGGCCGTGGCGAGCGGCCCCGTCTCGGCCTCGCCGTCGCCGACGACGCAGGCCACGAGGAGGTCCGGGTTGTCCATCGCCATGCCGTAAGCGTGCGAGAGGCTGTAGCCGAGCTCGCCGCCCTCGTGGATCGAGCCGGGCGTCTCGGGCGTGACGTGCGAGCCGATGTGCCCCGGGAACGAGAACTGCTTGAAGAAGCGGCGCAGGCCCTCCGCGTCCTCGCTCTTGTCGGGATAGATCTCGGAATACGTCCCCTCGAGGTAGACCGGCCCCAGGACGCCGGGAGCGCCGTGGCC
>CAZZGQ010000231.1:0-5290 GCA_964653765.1 uncultured Elusimicrobia bacterium
TGGCGCGGCAGCGTGCAGGCCCAGAAGACCGTCTCCGCGACGTCCTCGGCCGTCAGCGGCTCGATCCCTTCGTAGGGCTTCTTCGCCTTGGCGGCGTCGCCCTTGAAGCGCACGAGGGAGAACTCCGTCTCGGCCAGGCCGGGCTCGATGTTGGTGACGCGGACGTTGGAGCCCAGCAGGTCGGCGCGGAGGTTCAGGGCGAACTGCTCCACGAAGGCCTTGGTGGCGCCGTAGACGTTGCCGCCCGGATACGGAAAGTCCGCCGCCACCGAGCCCATGAGGACGACGTGGCCGCGGTCGCGCTCCACTAGCCCGGGCAATGCCAGACGGACCGTGTTGAGCACGCCCTTGATGTTGGTGTCGACCATGCCTTCCCAGTCATCGAGATCGGCTTGCGCGGCGGGCTCGAGGCCCAGCGCCAGGCCGGCGTTGGCAACGACGACGTCGAGCTTGGCGAACGCGGGCGGCAGCGACTCGAGCGCGGCGTGCACGTCGCGGCGGTGGCGCACGTCGAGCGTGAGCGCATGGCAGCGCTTGCCCAGGCTCTTCTTCAGCGCCGTCAGCCTGTCGGCGCGCCGTCCGGCCGCCACGATCTTGGCGCCCTCGGCGGCGAACCGCCGCGCGATGGCTTCGCCGAAGCCGGACGTGGCGCCGGTGACGAGCACGGTCATGGACTTGGGGTCGATCCGCTTCATCGGGACCGATCATACAAAAGCGGGGACGTAAGGCCCACGGCGCGCGGGCCCTTTCGCTTCAGGCGGGAGGCCGATGCATTTCGCTAGCATACCGCGATGAAGAGAGCCCTTTTAGCCCTGTCGGTGCTGCTGGCTTGCGGCCATGCCGATGTTTCTCGCGCCGCGGAGGATCCCCTCGCGCGCGCATACGGCGACTTTGTCGTCCAGGTGAAGGCGCAGGCGGCGGCGAGCGGTCCGTCGATCGCGCGGGCGATGACCTCTCGCGAGTACCACGCCATCCTCGACATGATCTACGGCGCCATCCCGGTCCCGCAGCGACTGGCGTTCGAGTTCGGGGGCGCGTCTCAGAGCTGGGTCTTGCTCGACGGCCGTTTCCCCGACGGCGACGGCTGCTTCCTTAAGATCGATCTGAGCAAGGGGGACGCGACTACGTACGAGACGGGCCGGATCGCCCGGGTGACTCTCTATAAGGCCAGGCCGCCGCTGTCGGACGGCTCGCCGGACCTCAGCACCGATCTCGACAACCTGTTCGACGGCTTCGAGATCGCGCCTCGGCGGATCGATCCCGCGTCGAAGAGATACGACGAGCGTTTCGTCGCGGTCGACGTCCAGCCCGACGATCTCGTGCTCGAGGAGACGTCGGGCAGCGTGCTTTCCATCCCGACCACGAAGACGTTCGAGCTGAGGACGCGCTTTGACGGGTCGATCCTGAGCTTCACGATCACGGGCCTTCCTCACCTGCGCGAGGCGCTGGGCGCGGGCTGGCGTCCCTCGCGTTCCTGCGAGTTCCCTCCGTCGGCGCGCTTCGAGCAGAAGCCTTTCTAGGCCGCGGCCGGCTGGTCGTCGCGCACGCGCTCGAGGGCCGCGAGGAAGTCCGCCGCCGTGCGCACGCGCTCGTGCGGGTCGGGCTGGAGAGCCCAGTCGATGAGGCCGTCGAACGTGCCCGGAAGGCCGGGCACGAGCGTGCTCGGCTTGACGTATCGGCGCGACAGCTTTTGGTCGAGGCTGTGCGGGGCCGGGAACGGACGCTGGCCCGTCACCATCTCGTAGAGCATCGCCCCCAGAGAGAACAGATCGGATTCCCGGCGGACCTCGCCGTATTCCTGCTCCGGCGCCATGTAGTACGGAGTGCCGCGGGCCGTGGCGCGCTGCCCGGTCGTGAGCGTGCTGCGTCCGCCGCGCTCGTGGCGCGAGATGCCGAAGTCCATGAGCTTCACTTGGCCGCCGGCGGTGATCATCACGTTGCCCGGCTTGAGGTCTCGGTGCACGACGCCGCGGCGGTGCGCGAACTCGAGGCCCTCGCAGACGGGGCGCAGCAGCGCGCGCGCCTCCGAGAGCGGCAGGCGGCCGCGCTGGCGCAGCAGCTCCTCGAGCGTGCGGCCCTCGATCTTCTCGAAGATCAGGCAGAGGCCGGCTTTCGTCTCGACGATGGCGTGGATGTCGACGATGGCGGGATGATGCAGGGCGGCGACGGTGCGCGCTTCCTCGAGGAAACGGTCGCGAGCGCCGGCCTCGCGCAGGAGCTCCGGGCGCAGCACCTTCACGGCCACGGGCCGCTGCAGGGCCTTGTCGAAGGCGTCGAAGACCAGGCCCATGCCTCCGACGCCCAACTCGGCTCCCAGCAGGTAGGCCTCGCCAAGATCGGGCAGCGCTGGCCGGTCCGGGATGAGCTTGGGCGGCTTGTCGTCGCCGAAAAGGTGCAGGAAGCCCAGCGCGATGAGCAGGCCTCCGATCACGGAGCTGATAACCACGCCGGCGAAGGAGCGGCGGCGCTGCCGCTCGCTCTCCGAGATCGGCGGCTCCTGCTTGGGCGCGTCCGCGTCGAGGCCGTGGCGCTCGGCGGCGTCGTGGAAAGCGGGCTCGAACTGCGGGCTGAGGTTGGCCGCCGTCTTCAGCGCCTCCATCATGCCCGACAAGTCGCCCGTGTGCTCCCGAGCGTAGCCGAGGTTCCAATACGCGTAAGGGTTCTTCGGATCGAGCTCGAGAGCGTGGTTGGAGTCGGCGATGGCGTCGCGAAAGCGCCCCAGGCTGTTGTACGCCCAGGCGCGGGTATCGTGGGCGCGGACGTCGGTGGGGTCGAGGACGAGGGCGCGCGTGGCGTCCTCGGCGGCGATGGCGTAGCGGCCCAGGAGATTGTTCGCGGCGGCCCGGAGGTAGTACGCCGAGGCGTTGTCGGGATCGGCGGCCAGGGCGCGGTCGGCGTCATCGATGGCGCCGGCATAATCCCTTAGCGAGATCTTCGTCGACGCCGAGCGCAGCAGGCTCTCGAGCGAAGCCGCGGTGGGCGCCGCGGGCGGCTTGGCGGCGCTCTCGGCCACCTGGTTGATCTGCTGCAGCATCCCGTGGTACTCGCCCTGCACGGCGCCGGCGATCTGCCCTTGCAGGCCGCCGAGCCTTACCTTCGTCGGCGCCTTGGCCTGGGCGAGCTGCATCACGTAGAACGCGGCGCGGTCGTTGGGGTCCAGCGCCAGGGCGCGTCGCGCGTCTTCTTCAGCCTGAGCGTAGCGCGTCAGCCGATAATTGACCAACGCGCGCGCGCGCAACGCCCCCGGATCGTCGGGCGCGAGGGTGACGGCGCGATCGGCGTCCGCGTAGGCCTGATCGAGCCGATTGAGGCCCACCAGGCCATTGGCGCGGCTGAGGAGGGCGTCGACGTCCCTGCCGTCGCGCGCCAGGGCCCGCGAGGCGAAGTCCACCGCGTCCTCGGAGCGTCCGGCGGCGTTGTTGAGCTGCGCCAGGGCGTCGTCGAGCGAGCTGTCGGCGTTGTCCCCGGCCGCGGAGTTGATGGCAGGCAGGTGGCGCTCGACGACGGAGGCGCGTTTCTCGGGGGGCTGGGCTCGGGCTTCCAGCAAGGCGCCGGCCACGGCCTGATCGAAGCGCTGCTTGCCGTTGAAGACGGAGGCCCGGGCGCTGGCCGTCTGGACGAGGGCGAGGGTCTGGTACGACGCCAGGTCGCCGGGCTCGTCCGCCCAGGCGCCGGCGACGAGAGCGAGGACCAGGGCCGACGCCAAGCCCGCTGTCATCGCCCTCAGTGTAGAGAGGCGTCCAGGGGCTGTCAAGGGTCCTCCACTTTTAGGTAGGATAGGCGCGCAAAATGGCCGATTCTTATTGTGTCGACGGCACCAACGTCGTCCGCGGCTGCTACGGCTATGCGGGAGCCTCGTTCCGGCGCCAAGAAGACGCTGATTCCGAGCGTCTGGTGAACGCGTTCGCCCTGCTGTGCGAGACGCTGGACGGCCGCATAGAGGTGGAGGTGTTCTTCGACGGGGCCCACCGGGCTTTGCCCTCGTCCGCCGCCAATCTACGCGTCTGCTTCACCCATGAGCTGCCTGCCGACGATCTGATCCTGGATCGGGTGCGCAGCCGCCGCTATTCCCACGCCGGCCGGGTCACCGTGGTGACCGGCGACGGCGACCTGGGCCGCAAGATCAGCCAGGAGGGCGCGCGCTGGCTGCGCGTCGGTCCCGGCACGCGCCTGGAAGACCTGCTGCGCTCCATCGAGCGAAGGTTCCACTGATGCCCACGGAAAAGACCGGAGTGCTCATCGTCGGCGGCGGCGTGATGGGCGTCTGCGCGGCTTACTGGCTGGCCCAGCGCGGCAAGGCCGTGACCGTCCTGGAGTCCGCCGACATCCCCAACATCCACGGCGCCTCGGGCGACCATCTGCGCGTCTTCCGGCTCACCTACGGCCAGGACGCCTTCTACACGGACATGGCGCTCAAGTCCATGCCCCTGTGGCTGGAGCTCAACGAGGCCGTGGGCGACAAGCTCTTGCAGCAGAACGGCGTCATCGAGTTCGCGACCTCGGCGCACGGCTACGAGGAGAAGAGCTTCAAGCTCCTCAAGGATCTCAAGCTGCCGGTCAAGCGCCTCGAGAAGGAAGAGGTGCGCCGCGCGTACCCGATGATCAACTCGCGCGCCATCAAGTACGCCATCTTCCATCCCCAGGGCGGCATGCTCTGGGCCTCGAAGGCCGTGGCGGCGATCGCCGGCCTGGCGCAGCGGCGCGGCGCCAAGGTCCGCCCGCAGACGCGCGTCACCGCCGTGCTGCGCGACAAGAAAGAAGGCATCAAGGGCCTGCGCGACGCGACGGGCAAGATCTGGACCGCCGATCAGTACCTCTTCGCCGCGGGCCCGGGCAACGTGGAGCTGCTCAAGGCCTACAAGCTGCCGATCAAGATCACGCGGCAGTACCAGATGTACGTGCGGCCGCCGGCCAACCGCGGCCGCTACCGGCCCGAACATTTCCCGGTCTGGGCCTCGCTCGAGGCGGGCTGGTACGGCTTCCCGCTGCACATCCACGGCTTCCTGAAGATGGGCGACCACAAGAAGGGCCCCGTCGTGAAGCCCGGGGAAGCCGTCGCCGGCCCCGATTCCAACGCGGCGTTCGAGCGCAAGTGCCGCGCTTTCCTCAAGCGCCTGATCCCGGAGCTGCAGCACTTCACCGAGTTCGAGGCCGCCGTCTGCCACTACGACAACACCAAGGACGACGACTTCATCCTCGACCGCCTGCCGGACGCGCCCAACGGCTTCGTCGCGGCGGGTTTCTCGGGCCACGGCTTCAAGTTCGCCCCGCTCATCGGCAAGACGCTGGC
>CAZZGQ010000232.1:0-5261 GCA_964653765.1 uncultured Elusimicrobia bacterium
GATCGCCGGCGTGAGCAGCGTGCCCTTCTTGACGCGCTCGTAGAGGCGATGGACACCCGTCGTCGTTTCTTCAGAAAGGCCGACGATGTCCTTGGCGAGGTGCGGGTACTTGTCGAACACCATGTTCGTCAGGTCGCCGCCGTCATCCAGGATCATGTTGAGGTACTGGCCGTCGGGGAACTTCAGCGTCTGCTCGATGCACCAGTCGAACTCTTCCGCGTTCATGCCCTTCCAGGCGAACACGGCGGCCTTGCCGGCCTTGGCGATCGCGGCGGCGGCGTGATCCTGCGTCGAGAAGATGTTGCAGGAGGACCAGCGCACCTCGGCGCCGAGCTCGAGCAGCGTCTCGATCAGGACGGCCGTCTGGATCGTCATGTGCAGGCAGCCGGCGATGCGGGCGCCCTTGAGCGGCTTCTTACCCTTGTACTCTTCGCGCAGCGCCATTAGGCCGGGCATCTCGCTCTCGGCGATGGTGATCTCCTTGCGGCCCCAGTCGGCGAGGCTGAGGTCTTTTACTTTGAAATCCTGCTTGTTCATGGTGGCGGTAGGCATGGCTCCCCCTCGAAGAAAGTGTTGAGAGAGTATAACAAAGTCGGGGGAGGTCAGAGACGATGGACGATCTGCCCCGGATCGAGCAGGTCCACGTTGGAGACGGCGTTGTCGATCCAAGAGGCGTAGTCCGCCGTCAGCGTCACCCCGTTGATGCCGCCCCCGGCGCAGGTGCCGACGTTGTCCACGTCGTGGCCGGTGGAGTTGACCGACATCACGGTCAGCGTCTCGGCGCCGGGCAGGAAGCCCGGCCCGCCGGAGTCGCCGTGGCAAAGCGCCCCATCGCCCACCAGCCCGTTCGGGCCCATGAGCGGCGACATCGGCGCCGTCTTCAGCGTGCCGTTGACTTGGTTCTCGTCGCGGCCGGCGCCGGTCACGTCGACGGATTGGGCCATCCCCGTGCGCTTCCGGTTGATCTCCGCCGTGAGGTGGCCCTCCGGCGCGTCGCCGTCGAGCAGAACCACGGCCAAGTCCGCCTGCTTGGCGCGGTACTCGAAAAGGGCGTGCACGAAGGCCGCCTTGGCTTTCACGCCGCCCTCGCGCGCCTTGCCCGACTCGTCGAAGAAAGAGACCAGCTCCGGCAGCTTCTCCGTCTTGTCCTCGTTGATCAGGCAGTGGGCGGCGGTCAGCACGACGTTCGCCTTCAGCAGCACGCCCGTGCAGACGTTGCCGTTGCCCAGGCGCAGGAAGACCGAGGCGCGCTTGTACTCGGCCGGCGCCTCGCGGCCCTTGTAGACGACCTGCTGGACATCGTCGCTCTTCTGGAAGTGGATGTTGCCGATGGGCACGGCGAGGGCGCGGCCGGCGAGTAGACCGACGAGAGCGGCGGCGATCACTCCTCGACCCCCAGCCGCTGCAGCGCCGTCTCCGCGCTCGTGCGCACGTCGGCGCTCTTGGACTTGAGCAGCGGCCGCAGCAGCTTCTCCAGGCCCTTCGCGTCGCCGCCGATGTCGCCCAGGGCCAGCGCGGCGCTGGCCTTGAGGCGATCGGGACCCTTCAAGGCGGCGATCAAGGCGGAGACGGCGGGCTTGGCCTCCGGGCCGCGGCGGCCCAGCTCGTCGGCGGCGCGCTCGCGCTGGCGCGGCGAGCCGGTCTTGAGCAGCGCGATCAGGTCCGGGATCGCGTCGTGGGCCAGCGAGACGTCCTCCAGTTGCACGTCCTTGGCCGCGGCGGGCTTCGCTTCGTGGACCGGTACGGCGGGGAGATCGGGCAGAGACTCCTTGGACGAGCCGAGTTTCTTGGAGACGGGAGCGGGCTTGGCCGTCGTGCGAGAGATGTCCGCCGGGGCGAACGCCACGTCCTCCTTCACCACGACGGTCAGCGACCGCGGCTCGCCCGGGGTGTCCAGCGACTGCAGCGCCAGATCCGAGGTAGCCGCGTCGTCGGCGGGCGGCAGCACGCCCTCGCCGGGCAGGCGCTGCGGCCTGGGCGGCGCCTGCACGTCCGACTTCGGAGGCAGCTGCGGCGGCGGCCGGCGCGCCGGCTTCGGGGTCCGCTGCGGCGGAGGGGGATCGGTCCAATGGCCGCCGATGAACGTGTTGTCGGTCTCGCCGGCGGGCTCGACGTCGCGGGTGCCGCGCATGGGAGCGACGTCGCCGTCGTTGGGGGGAGTCGAGACGGAGGGATCGACGAGGCCGGTGCCGGCCAGCCGGACGTGGTCCGCCCGAGCCGGGGCGCCGAGAGCCACCGTCAGCGCCGCGGCGAGGAGAGCCCCACGCATGGCCGTAGTATAATAGGCCAGCCCATGTTCGACCAGACCTATTGGGGCAACACCCCGCGCGAGTACCTCGCGGCCGCGCTGACGTTCGCCGTCGTGCTGGGCGGCTTTATCGCTGCGCGACAGATCATCATCAACCGCCTCCGTTGGTTGTCCAGCCGGACCGCCACCAAGCTCGACGACCTCTTCGTCGACCTGCTGGAGATGATCCGCAACCCCGAGTGCTACCTCGTGGCTTTCTGGTTCGCCACGCGGCCTCTCGTGCTCCCGGGCTGGGCGGACCGCGGGTTCCGCGCCGCCGTCATCATCGCCGTCACCTTCCGCGTCGCCACGATGCTGCGCCGCGTGGCGCGCTACGCCATCGAGCAGGGCCTGCTCAAGGGCCACGAGCAGGACGCCACCTACCGCCACACCGAGCGCACGCTGGGCCACGTCGCCACCTTCGTCATCTGGACGGGCGCGCTGCTTTTTACCCTCGACAACCTGGGCTTCTCGGTCAGCTCGATGCTCGCCGGCCTGGGCATCGGCGGCATCGCCGTCGCCCTCGCCGCCCAGGCCGTGCTGGGCGACCTCTTCGCCGCCATCGCGATCTACCTCGACCGCCCCTTCGTCATCGGCGACGAGATCCAATTCGGCGACACGACCGGCGTCGTGGAGTCGATCGGCTTCAAGACGACGCGCCTGCGCGCGGGCACCGGGGAGCTGCTGGTCGTGCCCAACTCCTCGCTGGCTTCCGCGCGCATCCAGAACTTCAGGCTGCGGCTGGACCGCCAGGTCACGCTGCGCTTCAACGTCGCGTACGGCACGCCGGCCAAGACGTTGGAAGCCATCCCCGACCAGGTCAAGGCGCTGCTCGAGCAGGCCGGCGGCGGCAAGATCAGGGTGGAGCGCGTCCATCTCAAGACGCTGGCCGACTGGGCGATCCAGTTCGAGGCCGTCTACCGCGTGCTCTCGGCCGACGGCGTGCTGCACATGGACATCCAGCAGCGCGCCAGCATCGCCCTGTTGGCCCATCTCGAGAAGCTGGGCGTGGAGATCCCCTATCCCACGCAGACGGTCGAGCTGGCGAAGACGGCTTAGGCTAGTTCTTGAGCTCGGGCGGGAGCTTGCGCTCGAGATCGCGGCGCATATCCTCGCGCTGATCCGGCCGGATCAGGCCGTTGCGCACGGAGTCGTCGAGGATCGTGTCGATCGGCGAGCGCGTCCGCGCGGGCGGCGCCGTTCGCGCGTCGTAGATCGTGGGCACGCCAGCCATGTGGCGAGCGGCCATCAGCGCCTTGAGCGCGTCGAGATCTTTGAAGGGCTCGACGGAGACGAAGTCGCGGCGGGCGAGCCCGAGGTCCCAGCAGGCGCTGATGAACGCATTGGCCCGCTCCTTGGTCCTGTTCGCGGGCGCGGAGAAGAACTCGCGCAGACCCGCCTCGGTGCCGCAGGGCTTGGAGCCGCCGAAGATCACGGGATAAGGCTTCAGCTCGACGCGCCACTTCAGCTCGTGGGAGATCTTGGCCTCCCAGGCATAACGGGGCGAGGCGCCCCGGCGCGCGGCGGCGGCCAGGCAGGTGACGCCGAGGGACACGCCGCCGGTCTCGTTGGGGCCGTCGATGGTGATGTCCGAATAGGCCCTGGTGTCGGACGGGCACTCGGCCAGCACGCAGCCGCGCGTCTGACCGGTCGGGTCCATCGGATCCACGCAAACGCCCGCCTTATCGGCGTACTTGTCGGTATATTTCATGCCCGCCGCGGTCAGGCCCTCGATCAGGTACCAACGCGCGTAGTCGACGGCGCACGACGCGTCGTCCGGGGCGCAGGAGAACTGAAGATTGGGACCGCGGGCGGCGGGGTCCAGGGCCTGCGTGGGGGCGGCGGCATAGGCGAGGAGCAAGGCGAGGAAGAGCGCGTATCGGAGCATGCCCTATGCTAGCACGGGAGCGCCGGCCTCTTCTGGGCCGTTGGCCCCAGAACGCCCCGACAGAATACCCAGCTACGCTTGCCCCGAGAGTCTCTATCGGCCGGAGAGTCACCGTGCTATCGTAAGCCCGTGATCGCTGCCCTAGCCTTCGCCCTGCTCGCCGTGCCCGTCCGCGCCCAGACGGCGCCCCGCTTCTTCGCCGCGGACTTCTTCGATGCTGTCGTTCCGGGCCGAGTCCGCGGTCAGGGCTGGCCGCGGCGGGCGACTTTGCTCCCCGTCAAAGCCACGCCAGCGCAGGTTTCCGCGACTTTACAAGGCGTCTTCAAGGAGATGATCGCCTGCTCCGGTCGGCCGATCAGCGACGAGAAGGTCCTCTCCACGCACTACATCCCCGACGGCTATCACCGGTCCGCCTACTGGTTGTCATTCGACCCGGGCGAAATGCAGCGTATTGAGGTCGCTCCGGGAAACGACCAGCCCCTCGTTCAGCGCAATGCGACGTGGCTGGCTAAGTGCGAGTCCCATCCGTCGGGCAGCGTGGTGCCGCGGCTTGCGTTCGAATGCTCGGGCTGGAAACCGGCTTACTACCGACTCGCCATGGTAGCCGAGACGGGGGAGGTCGTGATCGTCGACGACGCCTCCCTGGTCGAGAGTGAATACCGCAGCGCTTGCGAGACGGGCGAGCAGCCCCAGGTTATCCTCGCCCGAGTTCCCGGAGCCTAAGCCTCACCATACCCGGCAGGCGTCGACCGGCGCCATCGGCGCGCCGGACTTGCAGCTGAACGCCTTGGCGAACTCCGGCATGTTGCGGACCACGCCGTTGACGCGCTCGCGGCCGGGGGAGTGCGGGTTGGTCAGCGCCTGCAGGCGCGCGGCCTCGTCGGTCATCTTCCAGCACCAGACCTGGCCCCAGCCCAGGAACAGGTGCTGCTGCGGCGTGAAGCCGTCGATCGGCGGCTTGTTGGCCGCCTCCTTGTCGCTCATCAGCGCGCTGTAGGCCAGGCGCAGGCCGCCGTTGTCGGCGGTGTTCTCGCCGAGGGTGAGCTTGCCGTTCAAGTGCAGGTCGCCGATGGCGGTGAAGCTGGA
>CAZZGQ010000233.1:0-5236 GCA_964653765.1 uncultured Elusimicrobia bacterium
TCCGAGCCGCTGTTGATCGTCCTGAAAGCGATTATTCGGACAGGCTCCTAGCGGCTAGAACCTCGGCTCCTTCATGCTGTCCTTGTTGACCAGCATGGCGTAGGGGATCGAGCCGTCCACCTCCATCCACATGAGGTAGGGGCCGGTGATCCGGTAAGGGACCGGGCCTCGCATGATGCTCCGCGTCACGCCCGTCGCGCCGGCGCCCACCTCGATGCGCGCCTTCAAGTGGTTCATCTTGTACTTGTACTGGATCTTGAACTCCTGGATGCAGAAGCCGTTCCCGTCGCAGACGTTGGTGAGAGGGACGTCGGCGTCCTGTGGGCCCGAGTCGAAGTCGACCATCGGGATGTACGCGCCCGCATAGGCGTCTCCCGAATACGGAGCTTTGTCCTTGGACAGCTCCTTGGCCTTGAGGTAGGCGTCCACGTGATCGTTCTTCACGGACCCCTTGATGCGCGCCAGATAGACCTTCTCGCCGTTTGTGGTCGTCAAGCCGACGATCGGCTCGTCGCCCATCAGCTTGCTGCTGAAGAATTCGACGCCGTTGGCGGGCATGACCGCGGCCGGCACCTCGGTGTTGTCATCCAGGCGGACCTTCCCGGCCCCGCCGGGGACGCTCCATTCCAGGTCGACCTTCATCACGACGCCGACGGCGAGGGCCGTCGGATCGGGATCGAGGGGCGTCAGCTGGATGTCGAAGCCATGCTCTTCCTTGAGGAAATAGTTGACCTTGTCCACCGGCCCGCCCCGTTGGGACTTGCTGAAGAAGTAATCCCGCCGGGCGATCGCGGCGACCTGCGACCTGAGGCCCCGGAAGTCCTTGTCCAACATGTCCGCGGGGGCGCTGTGGACCCGGGAGAACTTCCACGCGGTCTTGTTCCTGTTCTCCTCGTCCATCTTCATGAAGACGCCGGCGAGGACGACCGGAGAAGCCGCCACGGACTTCCCGTCGGACGAGGCGACGGAGCGCGCCTGCGGCGCGGCCTCTTTCCTCTTGAAGGTCGTTTCGTCGTCGACCGTCGGGTGCCAATCGCCGGCGCGAGCCCGGATGGGCGAGAACAAGGCGGCGGTCAGCAGAAGGGCGGCGACCAGCGGGGTGGAGCGGCTCATCATAAGGGGCCTCCTGAGGCTGATCGCAGCCTAACCCCGGCCCCTGGCTTTGTCAAGGGTCCTGCCCCTTGACTTCCGCTTATCCTACGAGGCCCAGCTCGCGGCCGACCTTCTGGAACTTCTCCAACGCGAAGTCGAGGTCCTTGGGCGTGTGGCCGGAGCTGACGATCGTGCGCAGGCGCTCCTTGCCGCGTCCCACGATCGGGAAGACGATGGCGAGGGCGAAGACGCCCTCCTCGAAGAGGCGGGCGCTGAACTTCTTGGCCTTGGCCGTGTCGCCGACCATGACGGGCGTGATCGGCGTCTCGCTCGCTCCCGTGTCGAAGCCGGCCTTCTTCAGGCCTTCCTTAAAGTAGCGCGCGTTCTTCCAGAGCCGCTCGATACGCTCAGGCTCGCCCTCCATGACGTCGAGGGCCGCCAGGCAGGTGGCGATCACCGACGGCGGGTGCGAGCTCGAGAAGATGAAAGGGCGCGCCGTGGAGATCAGGTAGTCGCGCAGCTGCCGGCTTCCGGCCACGTAGCCGCCGACCGCGCCCACCGCCTTCGACAGCGTGCCGATCTGGATCTGCACGCGGTCGGAGAGGCCGAAGTGATCGGGGGTGCCGCGGCCGTTCTTGCCCATCACGCCGGAAGCGTGGGCGTCGTCGACCATGACGAACGCCTCGTGCTTGTCGGCGAGGTCCATGATATCCGGCAGCGGCGCGACATCGCCGTCCATCGAGAACACCCCGTCCGTCACGATCATCTTCCGGCGCGCCTTCCGGGCCTCGGGCGATTCCAGGATCTCTTGAAGGTGCTTCATGTCCCGGTGCCGGTAGATCTTGCGCGGCGCCTTGGCCAGGCGCGCTCCGTCGATGATGGAGGCGTGGTTGAGCTCGTCCGAGATCAGCAGGTCCTGCTCGCTGCTCATCAGCGACTGGCAGCAGGCGACGTTGACCGTGAAGCCCGACTGGAAGACGACGCAGGCCTCCTGCTTCTTGAAGGCGGCCAGCCGCCGCTCCAGCTCGTCGTGGATCGACATCGTGCCGATGATGGGCCGCACCGCCGCCGTCCCCACGCCCCAGACGTCGATGGCCTTCTTCGCCGCCTCGCGCAGCTTGGGATGGTTGGCGAGGTCGAGGTAATTGTTGGAGGTGAGGTTGACCACCTTCTTGCCGTCGATGACGCTGACGGGCTCCTGGGCGCTCTGCAGGACGCGCAGCTTGGTCAGCCGGCCTTCGCTCTCCAGCGCGGCATTCTCCTCGTCGAGGAAGGACATGAGATGGGATCGGGTCGCCTTGGTCATGGGGCGATTATAGCGCTCAGCGGGCGCATGACGCCAGGCAGGCTTGATAATCCGGCAACGCGGGCGGGCCCTGCTCGAGCACGTCGTGGAGCGCCAAGGCGAGATCGGCCTTGCAGAGCGCGATCCCGCGCGCCGTGCGGGCCCGATCGGCCGCCGCGGCGCCGGGCGGCGGGGGCGCGTTGAGGGCCGCCAGCGCCCTGCAGTCGGCGCCGGGCCCGCGCGAGGACGTCTCGCCCTCGGGCTCCGCGCGCGCCGCGGGAGGGCCCGAGCGCGACAGGAAACGCGGGAAAGCCGCCATCATCGAGCGCGGCGCCAGCCTGTCCGCCACCTCGCCCGCCAGGCTGGCTCCCGCGTCGTCCCAACGCAGGGCGGCGGAGGCTCCCGGGGCCCAGCCGGAAGCGAACGCCCCCTCGAGCGCCGGCGACGGAGGCGACTCATCGGCCCTTTCTCGAGCCGAAGCCTGGAAGCGGACGCCGGTCGGGCCGCGATCGAGAGCCTCCCCCTGCTCGTCCGCGGCGCTCCTGAGCTGGTCGAGGGAGGCCTGGCGCGCGAGCCGGCCGTCCCTGCCGTCGGCGAGGCGGCGGCGCGCGGCGGCGGCGAGGCTCAGCGCCGCGGCGGTCCCCGCCGCCAGATCGTCGCCTTGCGCCTGAGCGTCGGCTCGCAGCCGCTCCCAGGAGCCGGCTTCGCCCGACGCGGCGGCCGCGGCTCCGGCCCTCCGGCGCCATTCGGCGCCGACGAGGATCGGCGTCAGAGCTTCGGACACCGGCCGCGACGCCGCGGCGGCCGGACGCGGCGCGAAGATCGGGCGAGACGCCGACGCCTCCTCGCTCCGCCTGGCCGCGCTCCAAAGGCGCAGGCGTCCCGCCGTGATGGCCGCCCGCGGCGCGGGTAACGAGACGCTCCTCAAGGCCTCGGCGACGCCGGCGCGCAGCGGCGACGTCCACGTCCGAGCCCGCGCGGCAGCCTCTTCCCCGGCCGGCGCGAAGACGCCCGCCACCGCCCGCGAAGCCCGGCGGCCCATCGCCAAAGCGCCCGGGTCGAGCGCCATCGCCTCGCCGGAGGCGTCGGCCGGCGGCGGCGGGGCCTCGGCGCGATCCTCCGCGTCGGCCGTCGCGCCGAAGAGCCCGGCTTGACGAGCCGCCGACGCCAGGCACAGGATGCCCAGAGCCGCGAGCAGCGCCGCGGATTCGAGCTCGGCGAAGCGGCCCAACCGGACGAAGAAAGGGACGGCGGCGCCCCGATCCCGGCGCCGTGTCATATCCCAGGGCTGCCCTTTAGGCGCGACGGGGCCGGGGCGGGAGAGTCGAACGCCGAGGTCTTGTCGATCGCTTCGTTCGCGTCGCCGAAGCCGGTCTTGCGCTCGCGCAGGCTGCGGCCGGAACGCACGTCCTCCGAAGCTCGCTGAAAGCCTTCGCTGCCCTGCGCCCCGCCGACGGACGATCGCGCCTTGCCGATGAAGGACCTGCCGTCGTCGACGGCGCGGCCCGTGTTGTCGTGGTACTTCCGGATCGCGCCGCTTTCCAGGTCCTGCCGAAACTCCCCCCACGCCTGCTTCTGCTGGTTGAGGTCGGCCTGATAGGCGTTGTGATCGATCATCGAATTGAACAGCCGCGTGCCCGCGGTGCCCTCGAACGCGGTGAGGTCGTCGGGCCCGCCCCCGCCCTTGGCGCGCATGGCGATGCCCTCCTGAAGCACGCTCCGGTCGACGTCGAGCTCGCGCTGGACCTTGTCGAGCTTGGCGTCGATCGCGTCGAGCTTGTCTTTGCGCGATAGCTCCTGATAGGACTTGTCGGCTTCGCCGTGCATGGAGCCGGCCGAGTCGATGTCGCCGTTCCAATGCTCGACGTCGGCGCTCGCCTGGCCGCGAGCCTGCTCGCGCGCGCCCGCCGCGGCGGGGCTCGCGTCGGGCTGCTCGCCCGCGCTCGACAGAGAGTGCGCCGGATGCTCCACGCTGTCTCCCACCTCGCGCACCTTGTCGAACGCCTGCTGGTCCTTGCGGACGACGTCTCTGTCGACTCGGTGGGAGAGATCCCGCATCTCCGACTTGACCTCCTGTAGGTCGGAGCGATAGCCGGAGCCGGCCGTAGGATCGAGGCCCGCAGGCGGAAGTTCTGCCCAACAGGGGACGGCGCCGAGAAGGAGGATCAAGCCCGCCATGCTCATGCGCGCCAGGATAGGCGCTCGCGCCATTATCGTCAAGATTTCCAGCGGTTTTTTACCGCAAGATTACGAGAGCGCTTGTATCAGTTTTTTGACGTGACTATTTTGGTCTTGCGAAATCGGCATTCGCCGTTATACTCCCTTCGTCCCGTCGCAAACCCCCTCAGACCAGGAGATCGTCATGAAGGACAAGCTCGTCGCCGCCGTCGAAGTCTCCCTTTTCGTCGCCATCCTCCTTGCCATCGCGCCCCGCGGCAAGGGCCCGGCGCCCAAGATCCCCGCGCAGTACGCTTCTTTCGTCCCCTTCGCCGCCTCCGCTGAAGCGCCCGCTCAAGCGGCCCGGGCGCCAGCCAAGCCGGTCGCTGTCGCCGCCGCCGCCAAACCGGCGGTCGCCCCGGCCGCGCAGCCGCGGCCCGGCGCCAAGCAGCTCTGGGGCACCGTCGACTCCATCGACGCCTCCGCCCACGCGCTGGCGATCAAGGACAAGCGCGGGCGGATCCATACCGTCGCTCTGCCGGCGGATGCCCAGGTCACCGTGGGCGGAGAGAACAAGGCGGCCGCCGTTTCCGACGTGAAGGCCGGCGACGCCGTCATGGTCACGGCCGAGAAGGACACGGCGCGCCAGATCCACGTCCGGCTGCTCTTCCCGGCGCCGGGCCTCGCCTCCGCCAACTAGCC
>CAZZGQ010000234.1:0-5225 GCA_964653765.1 uncultured Elusimicrobia bacterium
GACATCGTGATCTTCGCGTTGAGCAGGCGCGAGATCGGGCAGCCGTTCTTGGCGTTCTGGGTCGCGGTCTCGAACTTGGCCTTGTCGGCGCCGGGGATCTTGGCCTTCACGTCGAGGTGCACGGCCGTGACCGTCCAGCCCGCCTCGAGCTTCTCCATCGTCACGGTGGCCGTCGTGTTGATCGACTCCGCCGTCATGCCGGCGTTGCCGAGCTGAGCGGAGAGCGCCATCGAGAAGCAGCCCGCGTGCGCCGCGGCGATCAGCTCCTCCGGGTTCGTGCCGGGGCCGTTCTCGAAGCGCGTCGTGAATCCGTATTGAGCGTCCCTCAACAGGCCGCTGTCCGTGGAGATCTTGCCCTTGCCGTCCTTGAGACCGCCCTGCCAGACCGCCGAAGCCTTGCGTTGCATGTGATTCCTCCTCGCGAGGCGACATCCTGGCAAAAGCGACCGCCCTCGATCAAGGAGCGGCCGCGCCGTCATCCGGCATTGGCCCAAGGTTGACAGAGACGGCATGGGCGCGCCACCCCGACGCGCCTATAATTCCCGGCCTAGGAGGCTTTTCCATGACCACCATGCCCGTCGTGTCCCCGTCGGTCGGCGCCGTCGACATGATCCGCGAGGACCACCGCCGCATCAAGGCCCTGTTCCGCGAGTTCCTGGACTCAGACGACGACCGCCTGCGCGCGGAAGTCGCCGCCAGCGCCATCGAGGAGCTGGAGCTGCACACGGCCGCCGAAGAGGACCACTTCTATCCCGCCCTCAGGAAAGCCGTCGACGTCGACGCCGTCCTCGAGGCCCGCGAGGCCCATCACGCCGCCAAGGTCCTGATCACGGAGCTCAAGCTCCTGCCCGCCGGGCGGCGCTTCAACGCCAAGTTCAAGGTGCTCATCGACGCCGTGGTCGCGCATATAAGGGAAGAGGAAATGGTCCTGTTGCCCGCCGCGGAGTCGTCCCGGCTGGACCTGCAGGAGATCGCGCGCCGGATGACGCTGGACAAGTACCGCCAGCTCGGCCGGCTCGAAGCGGCCAAGGTCGTGGGCGGAACCGGGTTGGTGGCGCTGCTCACGGGCGCGACGCTCGCCATCGGCGCCTGGCTGCTGCTGTCGCGGTCGGCCGACTGATCAGCGGCGCCGCTCGACGGCGGCGGGGACGGGCCGCCCCGCCGCCGGGCGAGCCGGCGCGCGGCCCTGCAGGATCGTCATCGTCAGCCGGCAGCCGTCGCCGGCCGGCTCCGCGTGCAGGGTCTCGGCGACCTGATGGAGCTTGACCGCCGGCAGCGACGGACCGATGTTGATCTCGCGGCTCAGCCGGCCGCGGGCCGCCGCCAAGAGCTCGTTCGGGCAGCCGTCGACGACCACGCGGGCGCGCACGCCGGCCCCGTCGGACTCCTCCTTCAGCGCGCAGCGGCCGTGGCCTCCGCGCTCCACCACTTGGCGGCAGAGCTCCAGCACTGCCGCCGAGAGGCAGGCTTGATTGAAAGTCCCGAAGCCGATGCCTCGGCCCAGGCGTAGCGCGGCTTTCCAGGCGGCGACGACGTCGGCGTCGTCGTCCAGAATGATGCTTTCTTCGAGCATGATGATGAACCTCAGTGTTTGACTTCGTGCTTCCGGGAGCGGGCTTGCGCCTGCTCCTCGGCCCAATTCGAGATGATCGGTCCCGCTTTCTCCAAGTCGTCCACGGCCACGACGAGGCGGGCCTTGTCGCCCACGCCCGTGCCGTAGCAGGCGAGGATGTTGACGTGCTCCTCGGCGAGGTCCTTGGCGAGCTTATTGAGGCAGCCCGGCTTGTTGGACAGGTCGAGCAGGAACACCGGGACCTCCATGACGTCGAAGCCGGCGTCCTCGAGCAGGCTCCCCACGCCTTTTTCGGGCGTGGCCAGCATGCGGACGTGGGCCACCTCGCCGAAGCTCTCCGTCATCATGCCGGTGATGTTCACCTTGGCCTTGAGCAGGAGATGGGTGAGCTTGGCCAGCTCGCCGGGGAGATTGGGGACGCAGACGCGGAACTGAGTGACGGGCTCGGGATTCATCTGGGACTCCTCAGAGTGCTCGTCATGCCGGCCTAGGGCGCTCCGCCGCCGCACTGCGGATCACGATCACCATGTGGTGCGCTCGGGCCAGCGTCCCGGTCCAGTGATGCCACCAGGACCCGTCGGCGTACCGGCAGGGGCGGTAAGGCCCTCCGTCGATAGACACCTCGAGCTGGCCGTCGGCTGGACCGGCGATGCGAAGGGCGTAATCGGAATAGGCCTCGGCCTCTGTTTGCCTCGGCGCGACGGCCTCTTCGTGGATGCGCTGCATACGATGCGCGTGATTATAACGACACGCCCCCGGCCCGGCCATTGAGGCGCGGTAATGACATTGTCATCGTCCGGCGGCCTGAGGCTCGGCGGCGAAAGCCGGCCAGACCGTGTGGAAGCGCGCGCCCTTGCCCTGCCCGCCGTCCGCCCAGATGCGCCCGCCGTGCGCGGCGACGATCTCCTTGCAGATCGCCAGGCCCAGCCCCGTGCCCTTGTAGCCTCCGCCCGTCGGCCGGTTCACCTGCACGAACTTCGAGAAGAGCTTCGCGGCCTGGCTGTCGGCCAGGCCGGGCCCATCGTCGATCACGCTGAGCACGACGCCCTCCGGCGAGGGCGCCACGCGCACCGTGACGCGCTCTCGGGCGTAGCGCCGGGCGTTGTCGACGAGGTTGGTCAGCACCTGCGTGAGGAGGTCCGGGTCCGCCTTGACGTCGGGCAGGTCCGGCGCCAGGACCGTCTCCACCCGCGGCCCGCGATCGGAGAGCGAGTAGGCCTGGAGCGCCTCCTCGACGTGCAGCGCCACCTGGACGCGGCGCAGGTCCAGGTGCGCACGCCCGGACTGCAGGCGCGCCAGGTCCAGGACGTTGTTGATGATGCGGATCTGGCGTTCGACGTTGCGGTGCGCCAGGTCGATGAAGCGGCGCTGCTGCGCCGTCATCGGACCGACCAGGCCGTCGCGCAGGCTCTGGACGGCCGTCTTCACCGTGGTGAGGGGGTTGCGCAACTCGTGCGAGATCGTCGTCATGAACTCGTTCTTGAGGTCGATGGCGAGCATGCGCTCCTTGACCTCCTCGCGCAGCTGCTCGACGCGGCGCAGCTCCGTGACGTCGCGCAGCGTCACGAGCCGGGCCTCGCGCCCTTCCCACTCCAAGGCGCAGGAGCGCGCCTCGACGATCCTTCCCCCGTCGGCAAGCTTCACGTCGCCGCCGCCCGCGAGGAACTCGAGCGGCAGCGGCTTGCCCAGGGCGTCCTTGGACTTTCGCGACAGCAGAGACTCCGCCGCGGGGTTGATGTAGCGCGCCACGCCCGCCGTGTCGACGACCACCTTGCCGTCGGCGTCGGCGTTGAGCAGGCCCTCGAGGCGGGCCAACAGCCGCCCGCGCTCGCGCGCGTAGATCAGCGAGCGCTTGAGCAGCTGGGCGTCGATGGTCCCTTTGACCAAGTAGTCCTGCGCGCCGAGGCCCATCGCCTGCACCGCCAGCGCCTCGTCCTTGAGCCCGGTCAGCACGACGATCGGCACCTGCGCGCGCGCCTCCTTGAGCTTGGCGAAGGCCTCTATGCCCACGCCGCCCGGCAGGACGAAGTCCAGGAGCACCACGTCGAAGGCCTCGTCGGCCAGCGCCTTGCAGCCCCCGGACAGCCGGTCGGCGGTCTTGAGCGTGAAGCGCGGCTGCGGCCCCGGCTCGTTCGCCTCCGAGAGGAAGTGACGGATCAGAGTGACGTCGTCGGGATCGTCTTCGATCAGCAGGACACGGATCGTCTGATCATTCATGGGAGCTCCTTTGCGAGTCACAGGATTATAGGAACCGCCAGAAAAAGGACCAATGCGGAAACGGCAACAAGATTTAGACGGAGGTGTGAACTCTCGTCGAGCCGGTGAACGGCGTAAAAGGAACCGCCCTCCCCTACGGGGAGGGCGGTCTTATAGTTACTGAAAGTTCCTCGGAACTTTCAGCGCCTTCAGTTGACCTTGATCTGGTAGCCGAAGTTCGTCACCGTCGCGATGCGCTGGGACTCCGTGCGCAGCTTGTGGCGCAGGCGGGCGATGTGCTGATCGACGGTGCGCGTGTCGATCTCCATGTCCTTGCCGTGGCCCCAGATGCGCTCGAGCAGCTGGTCGCGGGACAGCACCTTGCCGTTGGCCTCGATCAGGAGCTTGAGGAGCTCGAACTCCTTGGGCGTGAGGTCGGTGCGCTTGCCCTTCACCTTGATCTCGTGGCGGTCGAAGTCCACTTCGATGGCGCCCACGGTGACGGGCTTGCGGTCGCCGGCGTTGAGCGGCGCGGTCACGCGGCGCAGCAGCGCCTCGACGCGAGCGTGCAGCTCGCCCACGGAGAAGGGCTTGACGATGTAGTCGTCGGCGCCGAGCTTCAGGCCCAGGATGCGGTCGAGCTCGCTGCGCTTGGCGGTCAGAAGGACCACGGGCACTTGGCTCTCCTTGCGCACGGTGCGCAGGAAATCCAGACCGTCCATCTTGGGAAGCATGATGTCGAGGATGACGAGGTCGGGCTTCTGCTTCTTCAACATCGTCAGGCCGGTCTCTGCGTCGTTGGCCGAGATCACCCGGAAGTGCTCCTTCTCCAGGTTGTAGCGGATCAGCCGGACGAGGTCCTTCTCATCTTCAACGACCAGGATTTTCTCTTTGAGGGTCATGGGTACCTTTTTTGTTCGAGATATTTTTCTGCCTTGCAGTGTTGCGCTCCGTTGCAGACATTTAAAATTATGGCGTCGAACTGTCATAGTGAGGGACCGCAAACCTTTCTTGACGCTTGCGTTAACACTCGTGTCGCCTCGTCGATGGAGACAAGGCCCTTCGGGGACGCTCGGGTTTTGACCCTCGCTCGGCCTTGCGTGCGACCCGATCCGCCAAAGGGTCGCCGCAAGACGCCCCTCAGGACCTTGTCTCCATCGACGAGGCTCTGCGCATCCTTGGCGCGAGCCGACGCGGCTTCGCGTTCTCTCCTATTGGCGCCGAGAATGAGCTGGACGAGGGTCCGATGAGGTGGGATGCGCGAAGCGCCGCGTCCGCGCTACGTCCGCGAGGGCGTCTTCCGGCGCCCCCTCGGCAAAACGGGGCGCACGGAAGGCCGAGCGAGGCTCAATGCCGAGCGTCCCGAGCGGACGTAGCGCGGACGCGGCGCGCCACTTGCGTTACCGCTTGATCTGGTACCCGAAGTTCGTGACCGTCGAGACCCGGTCGGCTTCGG
>CAZZGQ010000235.1:0-2250 GCA_964653765.1 uncultured Elusimicrobia bacterium
CGCCGCCGGGGCGGGGGCCGGGGCCGGCTCGGGCTCGCCCGACTTGCGGAAGGTCTTGGTCGGCCCGAGCTTGAGCGAGAGCTTGGGAGCGGGCGCCGAGCGCCGCAGAGCGAAGCGGGGCGCGGGACCTTCCGGCGCGGGCGGCGGAGGCGTCTCGATGGGCGCGGGGGCCTGCGCCGGCGCCGGAGCCGGCGGCAAGGCGTGAGCGACCGGAGCGGGCGCGGGCGCGAGAGGAGCCGGCGGCAGCACGGGGATCGCCGCCTGCGGCGCCGGGGCCGGGGCCGGCGGCGGAGGAGGCGCCGACGCGGGGAACGGCGCGGCGGCAGGCGCGGGCGCCATGGAGACGAGCGGGGCCGGGGCGGGCGCGGGCGGCGGGGAGTCCAGGGCCGCCCCGGTCAGGCGCTGCAGCAGCCGGCTCTGCTCGCCCTCGAGCTCGAGCAGGCGCGACTTCAGCGAGGTCAGCTGCGTCGTGAGGTCGAGGATGCGGCCCTGGGCCTGCGAGAGGGCCTCATCGGAACCCTCGGGCTTGCCCGCCAGGCCGAAGCGCTGCTTGAACTCGGTGTCGTCGAAGAGGCCGCGCAGCCATTCGGGCTCGATGTCGTCGGTGGCGACGCCGAGCGCCTCGAGCTCGGCGCGCTCCACGAGCGGCGACTGCTCGATCGGATGATCCTCGAGACCGAGCGAAGCCGGGCTCAGGGTGGCCACGCCGGCCAGCTCGGCCACCTCGGCCAAGGCGCGCCAATCGGCGTCCCGCCGCCCTGAGACCTCCTCGGTGCAGATGAGGGTCTCCGGGCGCAGGCCTCCGGCTCGGTCGAGCTCCTCGCGCTCGAACGGCCCCAGGATCTGGGCGTCTTTGAAGACGAAATAACGCACGCAGCCCCAGTGTAGGGAGGCCGTGTTACATTTTCAAGGCAGGGGCAAGCTATAATTGAGACGTGATCCTGGAGTCGTTCTACCTGGGCTGCCTCTCCCATGCGTCCTACCTGATCGGGGACGAGCGCACCAAGAAGGCCGTCGTCGTCGATCCCCAGCGCGACGTCGACGTCTATCTGAAGGCGGCGCGCAAGCACGGGCTCAAGATCGTCCACGTCGTCCTCACCCACTTCCACGCCGATTTCGTCGCCGGCCACCTCGAGCTCAAGCGCTTGACCGGCGCGACGATCCACCTCGGCTCCAAGGCCAAGGCTTCATACCCGTTCTCTCGTCTGAAGGAAGGCACCACGATCGAGCTGGGCTCGGTGCGCCTGCGCGCCCTCGAGACCCCGGGGCACACGCCGGAGGGCGTGTCTTTGCTCGTCTTCGATCTCGCCAAGGACGCCGAGCGGCCGCGTGCCGTGCTGACCGGGGATACGCTCTTCATCGGCGACGTGGGCCGCCCGGACCTGATGGCCTCCTCCGGGGTCACGGCCGCGACGCTGGCGGGCCAGCTTTACGATTCCCTGCACAAGAAGCTCTTGAAGCTGCCCGACGCCACGCTCGTGTACCCGGCTCACGGCGCCGGCTCGCTCTGCGGCAAGAACCTGAGCTCGGAGACGGTCTCGACCATCGGCCAGCAGCGCCGTTACAACCCGGCGCTCAAGCCGATGCCGAAGGCCCGCTTCGTCAAGCTCGTCTGCGATCAGCCGGAAGCTCCCGCCTATTTCGCCCACGACGCGCGGCTCAACAAGCAGAAGCGCGGCACGCTCGAGGACGCGCTCAAGAAAGGCCTCAAGCCGCTGGCCTTTTCAAGCGTGCTGCGTAAGCAGAAGGCCGGCGCGCAGGTCCTCGACACCCGGGACGCCTCTGCATTCGCCGCCGGACACCTGCGCGGCAGCGTGAACGTGGGCTTGGGCGGCCGCTTCGCCAGCTTCGCCGGCATGGCGCTCGATCCCGCGGCTCCCCTCGTGCTGATCTGCGACAAGGGACGCGAGAAGGAGTCCTTTCTGCGGCTGGCGCGCGTGGGCCTCGAGGGCGGCGTGGCCGGCTACCTGCAGGGCGGCTTGGGCTCGGTCCCGCCCCAGCACGTCGGCCGCATGGCTCGTCTCTCGCCCCGCCAGCTCGGCGAGCGCCTCGATTCGATGTTCCCCCCCGCGGTCCTGGATGTAAGGACCCCCGCGGAGCGGGCGGACTCCTTCATACCCGGCAGCGTCCACATCCCGCTGCAGCAGCTGCCGCGCCGCCTCAAGGACGCGCCAAAGGCCAGCGAGCTCGTCGTCTATTGCGCCGGCGGCTACCGCTCGGCGATCGCCGCCAGCCTCCTCATGGCCGCCG
>CAZZGQ010000235.1:2350-5195 GCA_964653765.1 uncultured Elusimicrobia bacterium
TATTGCGCCGGCGGCTACCGCTCGGCGATCGCCGCCAGCCTCCTCATGGCCGCCGGCCGCACCGGCATTAGCGACCTGGAGGGCGGCATGGCCGCCTGGCAGGAAAAAGCGAAAGAGCATCTCCCAGGGAGATGCTCTTCGCGCGACGCGACGAGTTCCGGCCGCTGAAGCGGCCGGGCTAGCTCATCTCGGTGCTGCTGCGGGGCTCCTCGCCGATGTTGCCGAAGCTGGGCGTCTCGATCTCGCCGCCCGGGGCGCTCTCGGCGG
The DNA here is from genome assembly GCA_964653765.1 of uncultured Elusimicrobia bacterium. Lineage (GTDB taxonomy): Bacteria > Elusimicrobiota > Elusimicrobia > UBA1565 > UBA9628 > JAGWUP01. Next base: position 2,618 of record CAZZGQ010000235.1, read on the forward strand.
AGTTCTGGCAGTCGATGCAGTAGCGCGCGAACGGCAGCGCGTCCAAGCGGGCCTTGGCGATGGGGCGCTGGCAGGACTCGCAAAGGCCGTAGGTGCCCTTGTCGATCTTGCGCAGGGCGGCCTCGATCTGGTCGAGCGTGACGCGCTCGTTATCCGAGAGCTCGAACAGCAGCTCGCGCTCGATGGAACGGCTGGCCTCGTCGACGGAGTCGCCGATGTCGTTCTGCATCGTGTCGGAGATCTGCTGGTTGCGGACGGTCTTCATCAGGTCGTCGCGCATCTCCAGCAGCTGCTTGCGGATCGGGGCGAGCTTGAGCTTGGGAGCCTTCGTCGCCACGACGGAATTGGAGCCGGCCCGGGCCGGCCGGGCAGCCTTGGCGGCGGGCTTCCTCTTGGCGGCGGCGGTCTTCTTTTTCATGGAATCCTCTCGAAACGACGCGACATAGTATATTCTTTGTCCCGAAAGCCGCAACTCACAGACGCGTCACGGCTTCTTTCAGTCTCTTGACGACGAGGTCTCGGCCCATGACCTCCAGCATCAGGAACAGGGTCGGCCCGTTCTCGCGGCCCGACGTGGCCGCGCGCAGGGCATGGAAGACGGGGCCCGGCTTGGCCAGGCCCTTCTCCGAGGCGAACTGCCGGACCTTGGCCTCCAAGGCCTTATCTTCGAACGGCGAGAACGCGGCGAGCTGATCCGCCAGCTGCGGCAGCAGCTCCTTCATCCCGGGCGCCTGCATGTTCTTGAGCGCCTTCTCGGTGAACTGCAGCGGCTTGTAGAAGAAGTCGACCAAGCCGGGGATCTCGTCGAGGCGCTTGAACTTCTCATGCTCGAGGGCGACCGTCTTCTCCAGGCTCGGGCCGCCGTTCGTCGGCAGCAGGCCCGCGGCCTTCAGGAAGGGCTCCGACTGCTCGAGCAACTCTCCTACGGAGAGTTGCCTGATATACTCGCCGTTCATCCAGGTCAGCTTCACCGGGTCGAACGTGGCCGGGCTCTTCTGGCAGCCCTCGAGATTGAACTTGCCGATCAGCTCCTCGTCGCTGAAGAGCTGCTGCGAGTCGCTGGTGGACCACCCGAGCAAGGCCAGGTAGTTGCGCAGCGTGTGCGGCAGGTAGCCCTGCTGCTTGTACTCGAGCACGGACGTCGCTCCGTGGCGCTTGGAGAGCTTGCTGCCGTCGGGCCCCAGGATCATCGAAAGGTGGGCGAAGACGGGCGGCTCCCAGCCCAGCGCCTTGTAGATCTGGATCTGCGAGGGCGTGTTCGACAGATGCTCGTCGCCGCGGATGACGTGCGTCATCTCCATCAGGTGATCGTCGATCACGCAGGCGAAGTTGTACGTGGGGCCGTCCGTCGTCTTCCAGATCACGAAGTCCTGCTGCAGCGAGTTCTCGAAGCTGACCTTGCCGCGGATCTGGTCGTCGACGATCGTGGCGCCGGAGTCCGGCATCTTAAAACGCCAGGAGAACGCCGTCTTGCCCGCCGGAGGAGCCGTCAACGCACGGCAACGGCCGTCGTAACGAGGAGGACGCTTTTCCAACTGCGCCAGCTTACGCATCTGGTCCAACTCTTCCTTCGTGCAATAACATCGGTACGCCATGCCAGATTCCGCAAGCATCTGAAGATGCTTGCGGTATACGTCGACCCGCTTCATCTGATAGTACGGCGCGTAGGGGCCCTTGTCCGACTTCTCGTCGATCGGGCCTTCGTCCCAGTCCAGGCCCAGCCACTTGATCGAGTCCAGGATGGCCGTCACCGAGTCGTGCGTGGAACGGACCTCGTCGGTGTCCTCGATGCGGAGCACGAACGTGCCCTTGTGGTGGCGCGCGAAGAGCCAGTTGTAGAGCGTCGTGCGCGCGCCGCCGATGTGCAGGAAACCCGTCGGAGACGGGGCGAAACGGGTTCTGACTTTCTTCCCTTCTGTCATGACAAACTGGCCTCCAACAGCTCCTTGGCGTGCTTGCGGCTGGCCGCCGTGGCCTCGCGCCCGCCGAGCATCAGCGCGATGGCCTCGAGGCGGCTGCCCGCCTCCAGCCGCTCGACGACGACGCTCGTGCGGCCGCCCGACACCTGCTTGGCGACGGCGAAATGCGCCTGCCCGAAGCAGGCGACCTGCGGCAAATGGGTGACGCACAAGACCTGGTGCGTGCGTCCGAGGCCGGACAGCTTCTGGCCCACGGCCCGCGCCACCACGCCGCCGATGCCGGCGTCCACCTCGTCGAAAACCAGGATCGGGACCTTGTCCGCCTTCGCGAAGACGGTCTTCAGCGCGAGCATGACGCGCGAGAGCTCGCCGCCGGAGGCGATCTCTTTGACCGGTTTCATCGTCTCGCCCGGATTGGGAGTCATCATGAACTCCACGGCGTCGCAGCCCGTGCGCGCGTAGGCGCCCTCTTCCATCTCCACGGCCACCGAGAACTCGGCGTTGGGCATGCCCAGCACCTTGAGCTCCTTGACGATCAGCCCCTCGAGCTTCTTGGCGGCCTTGCGGCGGGCCTTGTGGATGGCCTCCGCGGCGTTCGCCAGCGCCCGCTCGGCGTCGGCCAGCTCCTTCTCGACGTCGCCGCGGCGCTGCTCGGTGTT
>CAZZGQ010000236.1:0-5180 GCA_964653765.1 uncultured Elusimicrobia bacterium
TCTACGCCGGCAGCAGCGAGGACGAGACCCATCCGAGCAACGGCGCCACCCAGCGCCTGCAACGCCTGCCGGGAGCGCTCGCCTCGGTCTACAAGTTCAAGAACTTCAACCGCGACGTGCTGACGGTGGATTTCTCGCTCACCGACGGCGCCTACTGCAAGTACGAGAGCGCCTTCGGGTACTACAAGAAGGACCTCGCCGCCATCGACGAATGGCTGAAGAACGCCCGTGACGGCGCGTACAAGTACGCCCTCAAGACGCACAAGACCCAGGCCCAACTGGACGCCGCCATGGCGTCCTTGGACAAGCAGCGCGAGGAGAAGGTGAAGGAGTACATCGCCTCGCGCGGCTTCAAGATCCTGCCCGGGCACGTCCTCACCGTCGACGTCCCCGCCATCGTCCAAAGGAGCCGCCCCGTCCTCAATCCCGTGGCCGGCGCGCTCCAGAAGGTGGCCGACCAGCAGAACTACGACTCCGAGAGCGTCATCGGCGCGGGGCTCTCGCTGGTGCAGACGGCCGTCATCTACAAGATCCCGCCCGACATCGAGCCCGACGGCCGCCACACCGGCGGCATCCTGCAGCCCGCCACCACGCTGCTCAAGGGCTGGGGGGATTGCGACACGAAGACGGCGCTGCTGTCCTCGATCCTGGTCAACTGGCCGAACATGCGCATCGTCGGAGTCAGCGTCCCGGGCCACTATCTGATGGGCGTGCTGCGCATCCCCAACAAGGGCGACGCCTACGTCGAATACCAGGGGCTGCAGTACGTGCTGGTCGAGCCGGCCGGCCCCGCCTGGCTGCCGGTGGGGCAGGTGGCCTACACGACGCAGCCGCTGCTCGAAGCCAGCGAAGGATTCCGCATCGATCCGATGTTCTAGAAACCCAGGAGATCAAGAATGTTCGTGACCCGCGTCCTCGTCAGCGTCTTCGAGTTCGTCTTGACCGTCGTCATGTCGGGCATCGCCATCGCCTTCACGTTCCGCATCTTCGTGCGCGCGAACCCGGACTTCGACATGGGCGCCGAGATCAAGAAGGGCAACGCGGCCGTGGGCACGCTCATGGCGGCTATCCTCTACTCGGCGTCGGAGATCCTGCAGCGCGGCCTCTCCTCCGTCGTCAGCATGTTCCGCCTGCACATGACGGCGCCGGGCCAGACCGGCTTCTCGCCCTTCGAGCTCGCCCTGATCGGCCTCTCGCACCTCGCGGTCGCCCTGCTCGTCGCCCTGCTGACGATCTCGGTGACGCTGCGGCTCTTCGGCAAGCTGACCCGGCCGATCATGCGCGCCGGCAAGGAGCTGGAGGCGGGCAACGTGGCCGTGGGCATCGTCCTCGGGGCCGTCGTGCTGGTCGCCGCGATGTACGTGGGCGAGGGCGTGAGCTCTTTGTCGAAGGCCCTGGTCCCGCAGCCCTCCGTGGGCCGCGTCGAGATCCTGAAGTAGCCCGTCTCTGGGCCCCTCGGCCCGTGGGGCGCGGGGGCCCTTTGCCGGCTTTTGAAGCCGGCACGACGACCGTGCGCCCCGACGGAATTTGATACTATCGGGCCGATGTCGTCCCCCGTCGAGAAGCTGTATGCTGAGCGCTTTCCCGAGCTCAAAGCCCCGCTGCGCCCCGAGGAGGCGGTCGTGGAAGCCGAGCGCTGCCTCTACTGCTACGACGCGCCCTGCGTCACCGCCTGTCCCACGCACATCGACATCCCGCGCTTCATCAAGCAGATCGCCTCGGGCAACCTGACGGGCTCGGCCAAGACGATCCTCGAAGCCAACGCCCTGGGCCATTCCTGCGCCCGCGCCTGCCCCGTGGAGGTGCTCTGCGAGGGCGCTTGCGTCTTCCATGATTGGCAGGAGAAGCCCATCGAGATCGCCCGCCTGCAGCGGCGCGCCACCGATCATCTGCTCGAGGACGGCAACAAGCAGCCGTTCAAGCCCGGGCGCGACCTGCACATGAGCGTCGCCGTCATCGGCGCCGGTCCCGCCGGCCTGGCCTGCGCCGCTTACCTGCGGCGTCTCGGCTTCGCCGTCACGGTCTTCGATCGCGACAAGACGGCCGGCGGCCTCAACACGTTCGGCATCGCCGAATACAAGATGACGTCGAAGGTCTCCTTGGACGAGGTGGCTCGCATCGAGAAGCTCGGCATCACGGCCAAGTTCGGGATCGAGATAAAGAGCTCGAGCCAGCTCGCGGACTTCGACGCCGTCTTCATCGGAATCGGCCTCGGCGAGACCAACGCCCTGCGCATCCCGGGCGAGGAGCTGTCCGGCGTCTGGGACGCGCTCTCCTTCATCCGGCTGGTCAAGCAGCGCAAGCTAAGGGAGATCGGGACGTCGGCCTGCACGGTCGTCATCGGCGCCGGCAACACCTCCATCGACGCCGTCACGCAGTCCAAGCGCACCGGCGCGGGCCGCGTCATCATGGCCTACCGCAAGGGCGAGGCCGACATGAAGGCCTACGATTTCGAGTATGAGCTGGCCAAGCAGGACGGCGCCGAGTTCTTATGGAATTCGCAACCCGTCAGGGTTGTGGGCGCCAAGAAGGTCGAAGGCGTCGAGTTCATGAAGACCGACGGGACAGGCGGCCTGTTCACCGTCGCCTGCGACCGCGTCATCAAGGCGATCGGCCAGCGCAAGCAGGTCAGCCTCGCCAAATCGCTCGGCCTCCGATTGGAGGACGACGGGCGTATCGCCGTCGACCGCGCCACGCTGCGGACCTCCGACCGGCGGATCTTCGCCGGCGGCGACGCCGTCAACGGCGGCAAGGAAGTGGTCAACGCCGCCGCCGACGGAAAGCGGGCGGCCTACGGCATTTGGCGCGCGCTCTGCCCCGGCCAGCCGCTGCCGGCCGGCAACGAGTATTGGGTGCGCACCATCGACAACGAGCGCGCCGCCCCCGTCGTCAACCCGGCCGAGAGGAAGGCCAAGGCCCATGCCTGATCTTTCCACCGACTGCGCCGGCATCAAGTCGCCCAACCCTTTTTGGCTGGCGTCCGCTCCGCCCAGCAACTCCGGCGAGCAGGTCATGCGCGCCTTCGAGGCCGGCTGGGGCGGCGCCGTCTGGAAGACGCTGGGCCAGGACCCGCCCGTCATCAACGTCACCTCGCGCTACGGCGCCATCGACATCGGCGGCCGCAAGATCGCCGGCTTCAACAACATCGAGCTGATCACGGACCGGCCGCTCGCCGACAACTTGCGCGAGATGTACGAGGTGAAGAAGCGCTTCCCCAAGCACGCCGTGATCGCCTCGCTCATGGTGCCCTGCGAGCGCCAGGCCTGGCACGACATCGTCAAGAAGGTGCTCGACACCGGCAGCGACGGCATCGAGCTCAACTTCGGCTGCCCGCACGGCATGAGCGAGCGCGGCATGGGCTCGGCCGTCGGCCAGATCCCCGATTACGTGAAGATGGTGACGGAGTTCGTGAAAGAGAAGTCCACGATCCCCGTCCTGGTCAAGCTCACGCCCAACATCACGGACGTCCGTTATCCGGCGCGCGCGGCCAAGGCCGGCGGCGCGGACGGAGTCTCGCTCATCAACACGATCAACTCCATCATGGGCGTGGACCTCGAGACGCTGGCGCCCAAGTTTTCTGTTGGTGGCAAGGTGGCGCACGGCGGCTACTGCGGCCCGGCCGTCAAGCCGATCGCGCTGAACATGGTCTCGCAGATCTCCACGGACGGGGAGACCCGCGGCCTGCCGATCTCCGGCATCGGCGGCATCTCGACGTGGGCCGACGCGGTCGAATTCATGCTGCTCGGCGCCTCGAGCGTGCAGTTGTGCACGGCCGTGATGCACCGCGGCTTTCGCATCATCGAGGAGCTCGTCTCCGGCCTCGAGGATTGGATGGAGCGCAAGGGCTTCGAGAAGCTCGACGACTTCATCGGCAAAACGGCCCCCAACGTGGTCGAGTGGAAGCACCTCAACCTCCACCACAAGACGGTGGCGTCCATCAACAAGGACACCTGCATCGCCTGCGACGCCTGCTACGTGGCCTGCAACGACACCGCCCACCAGTGCATCGGCATCGACCGCAAAGGCGGCAACCGCAAGCCCCACGTCCTCCAGGACGACTGCGTGGGCTGCAACCTCTGCTCCCTGGTCTGTCCGGTCGACGGCTGCATCACGATGCAGGAAGTGAACACCGGCCACAAGCCGCTGACCTGGGAGCAGTACACGAAGGCGGGCGGGAAGGGATACAAGGAAGTCTACAAGCGAATGCACGACTGAACATCTCCCTGGGAGATGTTCTCCGCTACCATGCCGCCCGAAACCGACAATCTGAAGCTCCTCGAGCTCTACCAAGCGGATCAAAAGGACCGCGAGCGCGTCTACGAGTCGGCCGAGGAAGTGAACGAGCTGCGCGCGCGCGACGCGCAGCGCAAGTCGTCGCTCCTCGAAATGATCGCCCAGGGCGAGGTCAACACGGCCAACGATCTCTATCACGCCGCCGTGATCATGCTGCACGGCCATGACCCCAAGGACTTCATGATCGCGCATCGATTCTCGACCTTGGCCGCCATCGGCGGCCATCGAGCGGCCCGTTGGATGGTCGCGTCCTCCCTGGATCGCTTCCTGATGGCCTGCGGCATGCCGCAGGTGTACGGCACGCAGTTCGAGTTCAACGAGGAGGAGGGGAAGTACCAGCTGCGCCTTCCCATCGACGACGCCGCCATCCTCGCTTTCGAAAAGAAGTTCTTCAACGTCCCGCCGGTGAAAGATCGCCTGGCCCAGCTCAACGGGCGCATCAAGGCTTAGGAGAGAGACCATGTCCCGAATCGTGAAGTGCGGCCTGATCCAGACGTCCTGCGACTGGCAAACGCCCAAGCACTCCCTCAAGCAGATCAAGGAGAAGATGATCGACAAGCACGTGCCGATCATCGAGCGCGCCGGCCGCCAGGGCGTGCAGATCCTCTGCATGCAGGAGATCTTCTACGGCCCGTACTTCTGCGCCGAGCAGGACCCGAAGTGGTACGACACGGCCGAGCCGATCCCCGGTCCGACGACCAAGCTGATGCAGAAGCTGGCCAAGAAGCACAAGATGGCGATCGTGGTGCCCATGTACGAGACGCCGCAAGCCGGCACGTACTACAACACGGCCGTCGTCATCGACGCCGACGGCGAGATCCTGGGCAAGTACCGCAAGAACCACATCCCGCACTGCGCCCCCGGCTTCTGGGAGAAGTTCTACTTCA
>CAZZGQ010000237.1:0-5162 GCA_964653765.1 uncultured Elusimicrobia bacterium
CGAAGACCTCCTACGAGAAGCTGCTGGCGCGCTTCCGCAAGATGGCGCACGGCGCTGGAGGCAAGGCGCAGTACCGCTCGGCGGCCTTCTACGTGAACGACGAGCAGAAGAAGGAGGCGCAGGCGGCGCGCGACGTGGCCGAGGTCTCCCCGGCGGGGACGTTCTGGCCGGCCGAGGAGTACCACCAAAAGTACTACGAGAAGATGGGCGGGCCGAGGATCTGCCATGTGGACTAGCCTCCTCGCCGCGGCGGCGGTCCTGGCGAGCGGGGCCGCCGCCGCGCCGGCCGTCCCCTCCCCGGTGGTCGTCGAGCTGTTCACGTCGCAGAGCTGCTCGGATTGCCCGGCGGCGGACGAGGTCCTCTCCACCTGGGGCATGAAGGAGTTCCGGGCGGGACGGGTGATCCCGCTCTCCTTCAACGTCGACTACTGGAACCAGCTGGGCTGGCGCGACTTGTTCTCGACCCCGGAGAACTCCGCGCGGGAGCGGCGCTACGACGAGGCGCTGCGCGTGGGCACCTACACGCCGCAGATGGTGGTGGCCGGGCGCGCGGCGTTCGTGGGCTCCGACGGCGAGAAAGCGGCGGAGGAGGCGCGGCGGCTGGCCGAGGCGCCGCGGACGCGGGTGGCGGTGAGCCCCGACCTCACGGTGACCGTCCGGCCCCGGGACGCCTCCCGCGACGGGTGGCGCGTGATGCTGGCGGTGTTCGAGAACGGCACGACGACGAAGGTCCCGACGGGCGAGAACGCGGGCAAGGAGCTGCGCGCGGACTTCGTGGTGCGGCGCCTGGTCGACCTCGGCGCGATCTCCGGCGCTTCCCCCTTCACGCGCAAGGCGCAGCGGCGGCTGGAGCCCTCCTGGAACGCCAAGAACGTGGGCGCGGCGGTGTTCCTGCAGGACCCGAAGACGATGGCGGTGGCCGAGGCCGGCTCCGTGTTTCCGCTGCGCTAGGGAACTTTTCGCACGTTCCGTTCGTATACCCTTTGGGCCCTTGTGGGCCGGAGGAGGCGCGGCTTATAATGGACGAAGAAATGAAGAGAGAACTGAGCGCGATCAAGGCTCGTCTGGGGAGGGTGGACGAGCGGCTCGACAAGGTGGACGCACGGCTCGACAGGGTGGACGCGCGGCTCGAGAAGGTCGACGAGCGCCTCGATAAGGCCGACACCCGCATGGAGTCCATGGAGACCGTGATGCGGCGGATGTGGATCACGGTCACCGACTTCCGCGCCGAAGTGACGGAGTTCATGCACTTCGTCCGCAAGAACATGGTCACCCGCAAAGAGTTCGATACCCGGTTCGAAAAGTTCAGCGCCGACATCGCCGCGGCCCAGCGCGATCGCGAGATCGTCAGCAAGTCCCACATGGAACACCAGCGCCGCCTCGACGACCACGAGAAACGGCTGACCCGCCTCGAAGCCAAGCGCGCCTAGCGCCTTGCCTTACTACGTCTACGTCGTCGAGCTCGACGAAGCCGTGAAGAAGGTCCGCAAGTTCGCCGAGCGCAACCCGAGCATGCTGCCGTTCGGCCGCTGCTTCTATGTGGGCCAGTCGATCCACGACCCGGACTGCCGCTACCGCCAGCACAAAGAGTGCCACGGGGACGCGATCACGTTCGCCTGCATCTGCGACCGCAAGCAGGGGCGCTTCACCAAGCGGCTGTCCAACGGCTTCGCGCGGCGGTTCGGAAAGTTCTTGGCGCGGGACGTCTACGAGCGCTTCAATCCCATCCGGACGCGCAAGGATGCGGAGCGGCGAGAGGCGGAGCTGGCGCGGGAACTGCAAGCGGACGGGCACGGCGTTTGGTGGGGCTAGCGCCTCGCTTTACGGGAAATTTCCCCGAAGAACCAGTCGGGACACAAGGCGCTGCTGCGCCGGTCCCCCGCCTACCGGGCCCGCCTCGGCTGGCGCGGGCCGCTCCCCGACAACGAGTTGATCATCGCGAGTTGGCGCTACATCGACAACTGACGCCGCGATTTCCAGGGGAACAAAACGACCGCCTCGATCGTATCTACAAGAGGAGGCGTTCCGACGGATAATCTATTTATATTGACAGAATCCATTTTTGGAGTCATACTGAGGCTGCCGCAGAGGCTCTCCATGACCCTCCTAGAAGCCGCCCACAAGATCGACCCGCGCACGGCGTCGAAGCCGGCGCTGAAGGCGTTTTTCCGGCTCGCCGATCGATGGAAGCTGGACGTGGACGAGCAGATGGTCCTCCTCGGCCTGACGGCCAAGTCCACCTACTTCAAGTGGAAGAAGGACCAGGACGGGCACCTCTCGCTCGACACCCTGGAGCGCATCTCCTATCTCGTGGGCATCTTCAAGGCGCTGCACATCCTTCTTCCCAACGAGGACGCCGCGGACGCCTGGATACGCCGGCCCAACGACGCGCGGCTGTTCGGCGGCAAGCCGGCGCTGCAGCGGATGCTGTCCGGGCGCGTGGCCGATCTCTTCGTCGTCCGGCAGTACCTGGACGCCCAACGCGGCGGAAGGGCGTGAACGTTCCCGTCCGCGAGGTGCATTGGAACCCGTGCTGGCGCTTGATCGCCACGCGCTACATGGAGAAGCGCGTCCTGCTCAAGCTCGCGGATGAGGAAGACCTGGAGGCGCTGAGCCGACTCGACGGCATGACCAACGAGCGGCTCCGCCAGGAGCGCGGCGAGATCTCGGCCATTCCCCCGGAAGAGCGCGTCTCCGGCAAGGGCAGCGAGTTCATCATGGCCCCCTTCCTGTATACGAATCCCGAAGGCAGCCGCTTCAGCGACGGCGCCTACGGCGTCTACTACGGCAGCCGCGCCCTGGACACGGCGGTGGAGGAGTTGACGCATCACACGGCCGTCTTCATGAGCCGGACGAAGCAGCCCCCGATGCGGCTGGAGAAGCGGGCGGTCCGCGCCTGCCTGTCAGGCAAGCTGCACGACACCCGCGGCAAGCGGCTGCCGGAGGTCTGCTCCACGGACGACTACGCGGCGTCCCAGGCGCTCGGGCGACGGTTGAAGGAGGCGGGCTCCAACGGCATCGTGTTCGACAGCGTGCGCCAAAGGGGCGGCGAATGCGCGGCCGTCTTCCGGCCCCCCGTCCTGAGCCGCTGCCGCGTGGGCAGCGACTGGATCTTCGAGTGGGACGGCGAGAAGGTCGCCAAGGTCTACATGCTGCGCGAATATCAGTCCAAGTGAGGAAGTCGCGATTACCGCCAATTCATACGCCGGAGCATGGCATCGGCTCGAACTTTTTGAGCCTCCGCGCGTAATAGTTACGTAGACAATCCCAGGATGGAGGAGAAACACATGTCCAAGATGCTCACGATGCTCGCCGTCGCGATCTTCGGCCTCAGCGCCGTCGCCGTCGCCCAGGCCCCGGCCGCCGACAAGGCGCCCGCCGCTCAGACGCAGGAGGCCAAGCCCACCAAGTCCGAGAAGCCGGCCAAGAAGAGCCACAAGACGTGGAAGAAGAACAGCGCCCACAAGAAGGCCGAGAAGGGCGCGGAGAAGACGCAGCAGGCTCCCGCCGTGACGCCGGCTCAGACCAAGTAAATCCGTTCGCAGCAGCAGGGCGCCCCCGTTCGCGGGGGCGCCCTTTTTTTGCCGGACTGCTATACTCTCCGGCCATGACGCGCCCCCTCCCCCCCGCCAAGTTCCTCCTCTCGGAGGCCGATCCGGCGCGCCTGCCGGAGTGCGCCGCCGAGGTCACGTTCGTCGGCCGCTCCAACGTGGGCAAGAGCAGCCTGCTCAACGCCGTGGTAGGCAAGCCGCTGGCGCGCGTGTCCAACACGCCGGGGCGGACCAAGACGATCAACGTGTTCGAGGCCGGACACGGCCGCTGGCTCGTGGACCTGCCGGGCTACGGCTTCGCCGCCGGCAAGCCCGAGGAACGCGAGGGCTGGCAGCAGATGATCGAGGGCTACCTGACGAAGCGGCCCACGCTGCGCATGGTCTTTCTGCTCATCGACTCCAAGGTGGGGCCGACCAAGCTCGACGCCTCGATGATCGAGTGGCTGCGCGCGACGCGGCTGCCGTGGCTGCCCGTGGCGACGAAGGGCGACCAGGTGGGAGCGTCTCGCGCGAAGCAGAGGCAGGGCGAGCTGGCGGGGATGCTGGGCGTCTCGCCGGACCAGCTGCTGTGGGTCAGCGCCGAGAAGGGGTACGGCATCGGGCGGCTCAAGGCGGAAGTGGCGGCGCTCCTCGAGGGCTAGCCGCCCTAGCCTCCCCCACTTAAGCGACATCAAAGATGCCGCAACTTGAGGTCACAATTTGTGACCTCAAGTTTGGTCATGGCGCCGACTGCTGCCAAGACTTGAAGTGCCAATTTGGCATCTCAAGTTGGAAGGGAACTTTTTCGCGGCCTCAAACGTATCCCTTTCATGGGCCACGAGGAGATCGAGCGCAAAATCTATCTTATCCGAGGCCATCGCGTGATGCTGGACTCGGACCTGGCAGATCTATATGGCGTCCGAACGAAACACCTTAACCAGCAGGTACGCCGCAATCGGGAGCGTTTCCCAGACGACTTCATGTTCGAGCTGACGACAGCCGAGGCCCGCGACTTGAGGTTGCAAATTGCAACCCCAAGTTGGGGTGGCCGCCGGTTCTTGCCCGCCGTCTTCACCGAACACGGGGTTGCCATGCTCTCGAGCGTTCTGAGCAGCAGTCGAGCGATCCAGGCGAACATCGAGATCATGCGCGCCTTCATCAAACTGCGCCGCTGCGTCGCCGCCAGCCCCGGACTCGCCGAGCGGATACAGCAGGTAGAATCGAGGCTAAACGGCCAGCAAGCCGTCCTAGGCGAGCACGCTCAATCGATCAAGGAGGTCTTCGCCGACATCCGCAAACTGATGGAGCCCCCGGCCAAGCGGAAGCGGAGACGATCGGCGACGTGGCTGCGGGTGGTGACGGCGGTGCGGCGGCCGCCGAGGGAGGGTTAGTCGCGCTTCTTGCGGGCGAAGTGGCCGTGCTCGGGGCGGCTCTGGTGGCGCGGGCGCTGGTGGTGCGGGTGCGGCTGGTGATGGGCGGGGCGCGGGTGCTGGGGCGGCTTGGCGGCGATCGAGGGAAGCGAGGTCAGCGTGCCCCCCTCGGCCAGCGCGTCCGGGGCGAGGAGCAGCAGAAAGCGGGCGATCATCTCGGCGGCCGTCATCTCCGCGACGGCGTCCTGCCAGTCGGCGCCCA
>CAZZGQ010000238.1:0-5149 GCA_964653765.1 uncultured Elusimicrobia bacterium
CGACGTCGCAGATCTCCATCTCGGCCAGGCGCTGCACCAGCGTGGCTCCGACGTTTCCAGCTCCGATCACGGTCACTTTCTTTCTCATAGTTCTCCTTAACTTAACTGCGGGCAGCCTTAAGATTTAAGTTTTGCCCGCAAAACTTAAATCTTAAGGCTGCCCGCTGATTAAGATTCATAGCGGGATGTTCCCGTGCTTCTTTTTGAGCGTCTCGACTTTCTTGTTCCTGAGCAAATGGAAGGCGCGGATGACCTTGGGGCGCGTCATCTCGGCGGGAATCACCTCGTCGACGTAGCCGCGCTGCGCGGCCTGATACGGAGAGGCGAACTGCTTGGTGTAGCCGTCGACCAGCTCCCGCCGCTTGGCCGCGGGGTCCTTCGCCGCCTTGAGGTCGCCGCGGAAGAGGATGTCGACGGCGCCCTGGGGCCCCATCACGGCGATCTCGGCGCACGGCCAAGCGTAGTTGAGGTCGCCGCGGATGTGCTTGGAGCTCATCACGTCGTAGGCGCCGCCGTACGCCTTGCGCAGGACCACCGTCACCTTCGGCACGGTCGCCTGGCAGTAGGCGTAGAGCAGCTTGGCGCCCTTGCGGATGATGCCGCCGTATTCCTGCTCGAGGCCGGGCCAATAGCCGGGCACGTCGACCAGCGTGAGCAGCGGGATGCCGAAAGCGTCGCAGAAGCGCACGAAGCGCGCGCCCTTCTCGCTGGCGGCGATGTCCAAGGCGCCCGAGAGCACGACCGGGTTGTTGGCGACGACGCCCACCGTCTCCCCGGCGAGGCGGATGAAGCCGACGACGAGGTTGCGCGCCCAGCTCTTGTGGACCTCGTAGAAGCGGTGGCCGTCGGCGAGCTCGAAGATCACGTCCTGCACGGCGTAGGACTTCTTGGCGTCCATCTCCGCGATCGCCTCGAGGGCCGAGCTGCGCCGGTCCGGAGGATCGGAGGACATCACCGCCGGCGGCTTCTCGCGGCAATTCTGCGGCAGGTACTCGAGCAGCTCGCGGATCTGCCGGAAGCAGTCCTGCTCGGAGCCCGCGACGAAGTGGCAGACGCCGGAGCGCGCGCTGTGCGTCTCGGCGCCGCCCAGAGACTCGAAGTCGCAGGACTCCCCGGTGGCGTTGCGCACGACGTCCGGCCCCGTGATGAACATGTGGCTCGTGCCGTCGACCATGAAGACGAAGTCGGTGAGCGCCGGAGAATAGACGGCGCCGCCGGCGCACGGGCCCAGGATGGCTGAAATCTGAGGGATATACCCGGAAGCCTGCACGTTCCGATAAAATATCTCGGCGTAGCCGCCGAGAGATTCCACCCCCTCCTGGATGCGCGCCCCGCCGGAATCGTTGAGGCCGATCACGGGCACGCCGGCCGCCACGGCCATGTCCATGATCTTGCAGATCTTCTGCGCGTGGGCCAGGCCCAAGGAGCCGCCCATGACGGTGAAGTCCTGGGCGAAGACGCAGACGCTGCGTCCGTTGACGCGCGCCAGGCCCGCGACGACGCCGTCGGCGGCGAGGTACTTCGATTCCAGACCGAAGTCGCGGGCGCGCTTCTCGACGAGCAGGTCCACTTCCTCGAAGCTATCGTCGTCGACGAGCAGCTCGATGCGCTCGCGCGCCGTGAGCTTTCCCGCCGCGCGCTGCGCCTTCTCGCGCTCGGGGCCCCCGCCGGCCATGGCGCGGCGCGTCTTTTCCTGCAGCGCCTGGGTCTTGGGCGAGATGAGTCGAGGCGGCTTCGGCGGATGGGCGGCGTTGTCGGCCATGACGGTACGCCCGCATTCTAGAATAACGCCCGGCGGGCGAACCAGAGTCTTCGGGGCCCGCGTTATTCTATACTCGGCCCATGACCCTGCTCCTGAGCCTGCTTCTGGCCGCGGCCGGACCGGCTCGCGCCGATCAGGCGCCTGAGTGCGTGCCCCTGATGTCGGTGGGCTGCTACTTGGAGCGGCCCGGGGCCCCCAACCTGCTCATCTACCACCGCGGCTACGTGGAGGAGCCCCTGCCCGGCGAGCGCCGCGCGCGCCAAGGCAGGCCGGTCCCGCCGAGCCTGCTGGCGGCCTCGGCCCGACAGGCCGCGCGCCAATACGACTTGGCCACGGCCGCGGCGGCCTTGGACGCCTCGCTGATCGTCACCGGCTCCTTCGAGCTCGGAGTCGAGCCGTCCCGCTACGCCCGAAGACGGCGAGTGCTGATCGCGGCGCACAGCGGCGGCGTCGTCGGGCTGGCGAAGACCCTCGACAACGTCTCCGCGCTGGACGGCATCGCCTTGCTCGACTGCTTCTACGGCGAGGACGACGGGACGCTGGAGCCGCTCGGCGAGCGGGTGGCGCGGCTGCTGCGCGCCTCCCCCCGCGCCGTTTGCGGAGGCTTCGACACTCCCCACAACGCCAGCCGCCTCCGCCGCCTGTTCGTCCCGGCCCTGGGCGATCAGGCCGGCCGCTGCGCTTTCGACGCGCGCGGCAAGGACGAGCACGACAGCGCCGTCATGGAGGAGACCGTCCGGGCCCTGCGCGCGTCGCTGCTCAGACGGTCGGCTTTCCAGGGCGAGGTCTTCGACCGCCTCCGCAACGAGCGCGTCGTCTCGCCCGCCATCGAGAGGATGGAGCTGCGCCGGTGAGCTTCTAGCCGCCGACGAGCTCGACCAGCACGCCCGCCGCCAGCTTGGGGTGCAGGAAGCAGACCTTGTGCCCGCGCGCGCCCGGACGCGGCGCGGCCTCGAGCGGCGGCAGGCCGCCGGCGCGCAGCTTCTCCATGTGGGCGCCCACGTCGGGCACGTGGAAGGCCACGTGATGCAGGCCCGGGCCGCGCGCCTTCAAGAACTTGGCGATGGCGCCGTCGCCGGTGGGCTCGAGCAGCTCGATTGAGGTCTCCCCCGCCTGCAGGAAGGCCACGCGCACCTTCTGCGCCGCGACTTCCTCGCGATGGACGGGCTCGAGCCCGAGCGCCTTCTTATAGAAAGGCAGCGCCGCCTCGATGCTCTCCACGGCGACGCCCACGTGGTCGATCTTCATCAGATCGACTCTAGCAAGTCCGCCGGTTATCGGGACAGGGCTCGCGTGGCGAGCTCGGGCGTGGAGCGAGGCGTCCTCACGTCGCGGATAGGCGGGTTGAAGATGTGCTTCACGCCCGCGTAGAGGGAGGCGAGGAGTACCGCCGCCGTCGCGACCAGGGCCTCGCCCGCGACCAGCGAGGATGCGGGCAGGAAGGCCAACGCCGCCACCATCGCGGCGAGGATGAACGCGCCCTGGCCCCAAGGGATCGACGAGACCCGGGCTCGGGCGTCATAAGCGGCGGCGCCCTTGCTCGTGAAGGGGTCGAGGACGAAGGCGACGGCCGCCAGCGCGGCGATCGAGGAGAGCGCGCCCAGCCACTGCCCGGCCAAAGCCAGCGCCAGAGCCCCGACGCCGAACGCCGCGACCGACATCACCAAGGCGGTCACCCGTCCGTCTCTGTCGTGCTTGCGGATGCTCAGCCCGGGCCGAGCGCGATCCGCGGCGAAAGGGACCAGGAACCTGTAGGCGAGCGCGGCCGAGACGCCGAGAGCGGCCGCGGCGGCCAGCGGCCAAGCCGACGAGGCCAGCGCGGCCGTGGAGAGCCAGCGCAACGAGCCGACGCCCAGGGCCAGCAAGCCCAAGATATAGGGAGAGTTCAAGGCGATCTGCCGGCGAAGCCCGTTGCCGGCGAAGGCGTGCGTCCCGGCGCCGCGCGCGATGTCGCCCAGGGACTGCTCGCCCGCGGCCGTCTCGAGAGACACGGTGATGGCGTGGGCGTGGTGCTCCTTCGACTCGTGCCAGGCCTCGGCCAGGAACTGCTTCGTCCGCGTCCACAAGGACGCCTGCGGCGCCTCGGCGAGAAAGAAGTACTTTCGGAAGATGCGCGGTCCGCCCGAATGATCGAAGACGCCGGCCACGATGAAGTACATGAGGCCGACCAATTCGGCGTACGTATGGGCCCCGGCGATCCCGAAGTGTTCCAGCGGCAGCAGCGCGGCGCCGCCGAGGATGACGGAGAAGAGCAGGAGCTTGCCCAGCTTCACCACGGTCGAGCCCAGCCAGTTCTCGTCCAGACCGGAGCGGACCTTGGCGGCCGTGGCCGCGTCCATGGCGTCGCCGGCGAAGAGCGCCTGAACGCTGCGGCGCCACGTCGCCACCTCGGCGCCGACGCGAGTGCGGGCCCGGAAGACGAGCGTGTCGTCGGCGCCGATCTCCCGAAGGCGGCCCAGCAGGCCGCCGTCTTGGGCGCGGATCTCGGCGGGCAGGGCGCGATCGGTCATGACCAAGGTCTGATGCTTCTCGACCCGGCGGTTCAGGAACGAGCCGAAGTAGCTGAAGCCCTCGGCGCTGTCGTGACGGTCGCTGACGTCGATCGTGCGCAGGACGCCGGGGATCTGTCCCAGCTCCTCGTGGGGCTGCAGCACCTCGCGGCGATCGGCGAAGACCGGCGCATGGCGGGCTATGGCCGGGCTGGCGAGGGTCAGGTGGATGCCCGAGTACAAGCGGAGGAAGACCATCAGCTTCGGCGGGACGACGAGGAAGGCCGCGCCGTAAACGATCGCCAGCGTCTTGTTCCACAGGCTCATGAGCCAGAGCTTGCCGGCCATCTTCACGCCGATGCTGCCGAAATGGGCCGCCTTCGCCGCGGCGGTGATCTTGTAGTCGCGCTGCGTCTCGTAAGCGTAGAAGCGGCGCGCCGGCTGCAGGGCCGCGGCGGCCCGGGAAACCTTGTCTCCGGCCGCGTCGACTCCCAGCGAAGCCGTCTTGAGGGCGCCGGCATGATCGAAATCCACGCTCGGCGCGGCCTTGCGCTCGGCGCCGCCGGCCTGGGCCGCCTCGATGAGGCTGCGTGCGCCCTGCTGCGCGCCCATCGGCGCGGCGGAAAGACGCTCCCGCAGCGTCGCGTCCTGAGGCGCTTGTTCGGCGACGGTCTCGGCCCGGGCGCCCGCCGCCTCCGTCCGCTGTCCCGCGGCGGCGGCGTCGGACTGAAGGCCCGTCTCCACCCGCAGGCCGGTGAGCAGGGCACCGTCGGAGATCCCCTGACCCGGGAGAGCCACGCTCGGGGCGGCGGGAGCCGCGTTCGAGACGTCTACATGGACGGCCTCGGGCGCCTGGCTCTCGAGGCCGCCGGCGAGGGCCTGATACGGCGCCAGCCCC
>CAZZGQ010000239.1:0-2504 GCA_964653765.1 uncultured Elusimicrobia bacterium
ACGACGGGCACGATCGGCCTGCTCGGCACGCGGCCGTCGCAGGACGCCATCGAGAGCTGCGACACGCTGCTCATGATCGGCACTTCCTTCCCTTATATCGAGTTCTACCCCAAGCCCGCGCAGGCGCGCTGCGTGCAGATCGACCTCGACCCGACCCGCATCGGCCTGCGCTATCCGGCCGAGGTGGGCCTCGTGGGCGACTCGGCGATCACGCTGCAGCGCCTGCTGCCGCTCTTGCGGACCAACGAGTCGCGCTCCTTCCTCGAGGCGGCGCAGAAAGGGATGAAGGAGTGGGCGGAGCGCATGCGCACGCAGACCGACCGCATGGACAAGCCCATGAAGCCGCAGGTCCTGGCCTGGGAGCTGGGCAAGCGCCTGCCGAGCAGCGCCATCGTCACCTGCGACTCGGGCACGGCGGCCACCTGGTGGGCGCGCCACATCCCGGTGCGGCAGGGCCAGATGCACACGCTCTCCGGCAACCTGGCGACGATGGCGCCGGGGCTGCCCTACGCGATCGCCGCCCAGGCGGCGTATCCGGATCGGCCCGTCGTGGCCTTCGTCGGCGACGGCGCCTTCTCGATGCTGATGGCCGAGTTCGCCACCTGCGTGAAGTACAAGCTGCCGGTGAAGGTCGTCGTGCTCAAGAACAACACCCTCGGCCAGATCAAGTGGGAGCAGATGGTCTTCCTCGGCAACCCCGAGTACGGCTGCGAGCTGCATCCCATCGACTTCGCCGCCTTCGCCCGGGCCTGCGGAGGCAGCGGCTTCACGATCGACGACCCCAAGACGTGCGGCCTGAAGCTGGAAGAGGCGCTCAACACGCCCGGGCCGGTCGTGATCGAGGGCGTGGTGGACGCGCTCGAGCCGCCGATGCCGCCCAAGATCAAGTTCGAGCAGGCCAAGCACTTCGCCGAGTCCCTGGCGCGCGGCGAGCCCAACCGCGAGAAGATCGCGCTGACGGTGCTCGAGGACAAGGTCCGGGAGATCATCTGATGCGGGACGCGCCCATTCGGGGCGTCGTGGCGGCGGCGTTCGAGGTGCCGACGGATTCCCCCGAATCCGACGGGACGCTGGAGTGGCGGGCGACGACGATGGTCGTCGCGCACGTCGAAGCCGGCGGCCAGAATGGCCTGGGCTACACCTACGGCGACGCCGCGGCCGCGCGCTTCATCGCGGACCATCTCGCCCCGGCCGTGGCGGGCTTGGACGCGCTGGACATCCCCGCCGCCTGGAACGCCATGCAGCACGCCGTCCGCAACCTCGGGCACGCCGGCGTGTCCGCGATGGCGATCGCGGCGGTGGACACGGCGCTCTGGGACCTCAAGGCGAAGCTGCTCGGGCTGCCGCTGGCCAAGCTCTTCGGCGCCGCGCGGGAATCGGTGCCGGTTTACGGCAGCGGCGGCTTTACGTCTTACGACGTGGGCCGCCTCGTGACGCAGCTCCACGGCTGGGCCTCCTCCGGCATCGGCCGGGTCAAGATGAAGGTCGGCCGCGACCCCTCCCAGGACGCCGAGCGCGTGCGCGCCGCCCGGGACGCCCTCGGCGAGGACGTGCAGCTGTTCGTGGATGCCAACGGCGCCTACGACCGCAAGCAGGCGCTGGCGCAAGCGGAGGCCTTCGCCGCGTTGGGCGTGAGCTGGCTCGAGGAGCCGGTCTCCTCGGACGATCTCGAAGGGCTTGCCCTCATCCGGGAGCGCGCTCCCGCCGGCATGGACGTGGCCGCCGGCGAATACGGCTACGACTCCTTCTACTTCCGGAGGATGCTGGACGCCGGCGCGGTGGACGTGCTGCAGGCCGACGCCACCCGCTGCGCCGGCTATTCGGGGTTCCTGCGGGCGGCCGCGCTCTGCGAGGCGCGCTCGCTGCCTCTGTCGGCGCACACGGCGCCCGCTCTGCACGTTCCCGTCTGCTGCGCCAGCGCCTGCGTGCGCCACATCGAGTATTTCCACGACCATGCGCGCGTCGAGGACATGCTGCTCGACGGCGCTCCCCGGCCGGAGGGCGGCGTCCTGAAGCCCGACCTTTCGCGGCCCGGCCACGGCCTCTCGCTCAAGGCCGCCGACGCCGAGCGCTACCGTGTCGCCTGACGCGGCCGTCCGCTGGGAGCGCGCGTCCGAGCTCGAGGCCGCGCTGAAGAAGGCCCTGCGCGGCGAGGTGCGCTTCTCCGCGGGCGACCGCGCGCTCTACGCCACCGACGGCTCCAACTACCGCCAGGTCCCGATCGGCGTGGTGATCCCCGAGGACGCCGCCGACGTGGAGGCGGCGCTGGCGCAATGCCGCCGCTTCGGCGCGCCCGTGCTGGGCCGCGGCGGCGGCACGAGCTTGGCCGGCCAGTGCTGCAACGTCGGGGTCGTCCTCGATTTCTCGAAGAAGATGAACAAGCTGGTCTCGCTCGATCCGGAGAAGCGGACGGCGCGCGTGCAGCCCGGCCTGATCCTCGATCATCTGCGGGACGCGGCCGAGAAGCACGGGCTCACGTTCGGGCCGGATCCCTCCACGCACGA
>CAZZGQ010000239.1:2604-5142 GCA_964653765.1 uncultured Elusimicrobia bacterium
GACGAATTATTGCCGGAGAACGGCTTTAACGTCGCCAAAGCGCTCGTCGGCTCGGAATCCAGCTGCGTCCTCGTCCTCGAAGCGACCGTGCGCCTCGTCCCGAGCCCGAGAGTCCGGTCGCTTCTCGTACTCGGGTACAGGGATGTCTTCACCGCCGCGGACCACATTGCCGAAATCTCGGCCTTCGAGCCCATCGCGCTGGAAGGTCTCGACGAAGGCCTCGTGCAGGACGCCAAGCTCAAGAAGCTCCACACGGAGGATATGCAGCTGCTGCCCAAGGGCGGCGGCTGGCTGCTCGTGGAGTTCGGCGGGGCCACGAAGGAGGAAGCGGACGCGAAGGCGTCGGCCTGCATGGAGAAGGCGGCGCTCCACAAAGAGCCCCCGTCGATGAAGCTCTACGACGACAAGCAGAAGGAGAAGAAGATCTGGGAGATCCGGGAGTCGGGTTTGGGAGCGACGGCGTTCGTGCCGGGGAGTCTACCTACTTGGGAAGGATGGGAAGATTCAGCGGTTCCGCCGGAGAAGCTCGGCTCGTATCTCAGGCGATTGCGCGAGCTTCTCCGGCGGTATGCGTACAAGGGCGACCTCTACGGCCATTTCGGCCAGGGCTGCGTGCACACGCGCATCAGCTTCGATCTCGCCACGCGCGAGGGCGTGACGAAGTTCCGGGCGTTCATCGACGAGGCGGCGGCGCTGGTCGTCGAGCACGGGGGCTCGCTCTCGGGCGAGCACGGCGACGGGCAGTCCCGCGCCGCCCTGCTGCCCAAGATGTACGGCCCCGAGCTCGTCGAGGCCTTCCGCCTCTTCAAGCGCGCCTGGGATCCCGACGGAAAGATGAACCCGGGCAAGAAGGTGGACGCCTTCGATCCGGCGCAGAACCTGCGCCTGGGGCCCAGCTACGCGCCGATCGATCCCCCCGTCCACTTCGCCTATCCGGACGACGACCACAGCTTCGCCCACGCGGCCCTGCGCTGCGTCGGCGTCGGCAAGTGCCGGCGCACCGACGGCGGCGTCATGTGCCCGAGCTATAGGCACACGTTTGAAGAAAAGCACTCCACCCGCGGCCGCGCCCACCTGCTCTTCGAGATGCTCAACGGCGACGAGCTCAGCCGGCCCTGGCGCGAGGAGGCGGTCAAGGAGGCGCTCGACCTCTGTTTGGCCTGCAAGGGCTGCAAGGGCGAGTGCCCGGTCAACGTCGACATGGCCACCTACAAGGCCGAGTTCCTCGCCCACTATTACTCCGGGCCGCGCCTGAGGCCGCGCGCCGCCTACGCGATGGGCCAGATCCGCCTCTGGTCGGACCTGGCGCGCCTCTGGCCCGACGCCGTCAACGCGGCGGCCGGCGCGCCCGGCTTGAAGAGCCTCGCGAAATGGGCCGCGGGCGTCGATCAGCACCGCGAGCTGCCGCGTTTCGCGCGGCGGACGTTCCGCGCTTGGTTCGAGGCGCGTCCCCCCGCCGATCCGCGCCGCGAGCCGCTGCTGCTCTGGCCGGATACGTTCACCGACCGCTTCCACCCCGAGATCGGCCAGGCCGCCGTCGAGGTGCTGGAGGCCGCGGGCTACGGCGTCCGCCTGCCGCCCGCCGGCCTTTGCTGCGGCCGGCCGCTCTACGACTACGGCTTCCTGCCTCAGGCCAAGCGCTACTTCCGACGGATCCTGGACGCCATGCGCGACGACATCCGCGCCGGCGTGCCCATGATCGGCCTGGAGCCCAGCTGCGCGGCGGCGTTCCGCGACGAGCTCCACGAGTTCTTCCCCAACGACCAGGACGCGCGCCGCCTCAAGCTGCAGACCTACGTCTTGAGCGAGTTCTTCACGAAGAAGAAGCCGCCGATCTCGCTCTCGCTCAACGGCCGCGCCATGATCCACGGCCACTGCCACCAAAAGTCCGTCATCGGCTTCGACTCCGACCGCGAGCTCCTCAAGGGCATGGGCTTGCGGCTGGACGAGCCGGAGGCCGGCTGCTGCGGGATGGCGGGCTCTTTCGGCTTCGAAGCGGGCGAGCGCTACGACCTCTCGCAGAAGGTGGGCGCGCGGCTGCTGCAGGCGGTCCGCTCCGCGGCCCCGGACGCGCTCTTGATCGCCGACGGCTTCTCCTGCCGCGAGCAGATCGCCCAAGGCACGGGCCGCCATCCGCTCCACCTGGCGCAAGTCCTGCGCCAAGCCATCCGTTAACAAGGGTGTCAGGCTCGATTGTTAACTGAATCGAACCAGTTAACAATCGAGCCTGACACCCTTGTTAACTGTTTCGCCAGCGCTCGAGCTCTTCTTTTAAGAGGCGGCGCTCGTCTTCCCAGATCGTCTTGAGGGCGTCGAAGCCGCGGCGTTGCTCCTCGAAGACCAGCGTCTTGGCATCCGAGGCGGAGCGCGCCTGGCGCGCCGCTTCCTCGGCGGCGGCGAGCTGGCGCTCGAGCTCGAGCGCGCGCGGCGCCAGCTCCTGCGCCTTGACCTTCCAGGACTCGAGCTCGCGCAAGAGGAGCTCCCGCTCGCGGCGCCAGCCGCCCTCGAGCGAGGCGTGGCGCTGCTCCAGCATCCGCT
>CAZZGQ010000240.1:0-5140 GCA_964653765.1 uncultured Elusimicrobia bacterium
CATCATCAAGTACATCCGCATGGGCGCGAGCTCGAACTTCGGCAACATGTTCAGCGTCGTGGGCGCGAGCTACCTCCTGCCGTTCCTCCCCATGGCGCCGATCCAGGTGCTGGTCAATAATCTCCTCTACGACTTCTCCCAGGTCGGCATCCCGCTGGACTCCGTCGACGAGGCCGACCTCAAGCGTCCGCGCAAGTGGGACATCGCCGGCATCAAGAAGTTCATGCTGTGGATGGGGCCGGTGAGCTCGATCTTCGACTACACGACCTTCGCCTTGATGTGGTGGTTCTTCAAGTGCAAGGTCGCCACGCCCGCGGCGACCTCGCTCTTCCAGACCGGCTGGTTCGTCGAGTCGCTGATGACGCAGACGCTGATCGTCCACGTGATCCGCACGGCGAAGGTGCCCTTCGTCCAGAGCGTGGCCTCGTGGCCGCTCATCGCCACGACGGTGGGCGCGATGTTCTGCGCCGGCGTCCTTCCGTACACGCCGCTGGGCCGGCCGCTCGGTCTCTCGCCCCTGCCGGCCTCGTACTGGGGCTGGCTGGCCCTGACGCTCATGGCCTACTGCGTGCTGGCCCACTTCGTGAAGCGGCGCTTCCTGGCCGTCCACGAGCCCGAGCGGGCCTAGCTCCCGGGTCCGCGCCTTGACAGTTTTGCGGGGCCTGACTAACATGTCTGCGTGAAAGCGCTGCTGACCGCCTTGCGCGAGGGCCGGCTCGTCGAGCTGCCGGAGACCGACAAGACGCGGTCGCTCGAGTATCTCGCGCACTTGATCGAGGCCGTGCCGGACCTCGCCGGCAGCCCCGATCTCGCCGAAGCCGTCCTGGCGCGCGAGGCTTCTCTCAACACCGGCATCGGCCTGGGCATCGCCTGCCCGCACGTGCGCGCGCCGGGAGCGGGAGAGCTGCTGTGCGCCGTGGGCTGGAGCCCGTCGGGCGTGGAATACGACGCGCGCGACGGCAAGAAGGTCCATCTCGTCGTGATGTACTACATCCCCGAGGCGCAGAAGGGCACCTATCTGAAGGAAGTCTCGCAGCTGGCCGGCGCCGTCCAGAAGCAGGGCGGCATCCAATCCATCGCCACGGCCGGCACGCTCTCCGAGGTGCGCGACCAGCTGCTCGACTGGGTGACGGCGGCCGTGGAATCCGGCGGCCCGGAAGCGCGCGCGCGCATGATCCGGCTCGAGGCCAAGGCCAGCGCCGAGGTGGCCGCTCCCGCGGGCCCGGCGATCCTGGGCCAGCTGCTCTCGCTGCAGCTCGTGGCGGTCGGCGAGAAGCTGGTGGCGCTCTGCCAGAACCCGGCGCTCGCCGAGGCGCTGGAGAAGGACGCCGAGCTGCCGGCGATGCTCAAGCAGCGCGTGACCTTCGATCGCAACGGCTGGCGCCTGATCTACCGCAGCGCCGCCACCTTCGAGCCGGACCGCGTCCTATACGACTTCATCGCGCTCAAGCTCTGAGCGTTCCCGCCGCCTTAACGATCGTGTGACGTTTTGTTCAGCTTTTTTTAAGAGCGGCCTGAGCCGTTCCTAAAGCCCGCCGGCTATACTCCGAGCATGGCAATCCACGTAGACGCTCGTCGCTCAGGCTCGATCTGGCACACGCAGGCTCCCCTTCTCGCGTTTTCACGCCGGTCCCAGGACGTCACTCGGCGGGCGTCCTGGGCCGGCGTCGTCTTCGCCGCTCTCGTCGGCGCGGCGAACCGCCTGCTGAACTAGCCCCGCCGCCCCGCCCGGTCCGCGATTAGCTAGAATCAGAGGATCATGGGCGCGCTGCTCGGACTGACCCTGCTGGTCTCCCTCGCGCGCGCCGGCGACGGCCGCGCGCTCTTCGACGCGGCGGGCTGCCGCGCCTGCCACAGCATCGGCGGCGTCGGCGGCAACGCCGGGCCCGACCTGACTTTCGTCGGCTTCCGTCACACCCCGCGGTGGCTCGACGCCTGGCTCGCGGATCCCCGCGCTTGGAAGCCGGACACGCTCATGCCGGACTTCAAGCTAACCCCGGCCTCCCGCGAGGCCCTCGTGTCCTATCTCTCGTCGCTCAGGGGCCAGGACTTCGGGGCGCGACGGCCCTGGCTCGAGTCCTCCGAGCCGGGCCGGGAGCTCTTCGCCCGCGCCGGCTGCGTGGCCTGCCACGGCGCGCAGGGGACGGGCGGCCACCCCAACGTCAACGTCGTGGGCGGCGTGATCCCCGCGCTGCGCGGGCTGTCCCAGACCTACACGCGCGAGGAGCTCATCGCCAAGATCGAGCGCGGCTCGCATCCCGATAAGCGCGACGCCGCCGGCCCCGAGCCCGTGGCCATGCCCGCTTGGAGCGGCGTGCTCCTCGACGACGAGGTGGGAGCCGTGGCCGACTATTTGCTGTCGTTGGGGCCGGCGCCGGGCGCCGCCAAGGCGGATTGGTGATGAACGTGGAGCTGCTCAAGGAGTGGGCCAACCTGTTCGTGCGGTGGGCTCACGTGATCGCCGGCGTGATGTGGATCGGCCAGACCTACCTCTTCAACTGGATGGAGCGAGCCTTCGAGCCCCCGTCGCCGCCCAAGCCCAACATCACGGGCGAGCTCTGGATGGTGCACGGCGGCGGCTTCTATCTCGTGGAGAAGCAGAAGTGGCCGGAGCTCATGCCGCGCACGCTGCACTGGTTCAAGTGGGAGGCGGGCCTGACATGGCTGACCGGCCTGATGCTTCTCGCCATCGTCTACTGGGCCGGAGCGCCGCTGCTCGACTATGCCTCGCCCCTGACGCGGGCGCAGGGCATCGGCGTCTCCCTCGGCGTCCTCGTGGCGGGCTGGATCGGCTACAACGGGATCTGGCGCTCGGCCCTCGGCCGCAACGAGCGCGTCGGCATCGTCGTGAGCTGGCTGCTGATCGTGGCTCTGGCGTACGGCTTGTCGCACGTCTTCTCGAACCGGGCGGCCTACCTCCACATCGGCGCGATGTTCGGCACCATCATGGCCGCCAACGTCTGGATGGTGATCATCCCGAACCAGAAGAAGATCATGGCCATCACGGAGGCCGGGGGACCGCCTCGCCCCGAGCTCTCCGAGCAGGCCAAGCTTTGCTCCAAGCACAACACCTTCATGTCGGTCCCGCTGATCTTCACCATGATCAGCAACCACTTCCCGGCGGCCACCTACGGCCGCGCCTCGGGTCCCTGGATCCTGGGCGGCCTCATCCTCTTCGGCTGGCTCGTCGCCAAGCTCATCCGCGACCACGCCTAACGACTAAGCAAGGGTGTCAGGCTCGTTTGCTTAGTTGTTCACCACGACGTCATGCCACGGAGGTATCATGAGGCCATGGATACGACGATCAGCATGACGGGCTCGGAGCTGGAGCTGCTGCGCGCGATCCTTCAAGACAGGCTGGGCGACCTGCGGCAGCAGACCTATCATGCCGAAGCCCCGGCCTTCAAGGATTCGCTCAAGTCGCAGCAACGCGAGCTCGAGCACCTCATCTCGAAGCTGCCGAGCTAGGCGCTCCTGCGCTGCGCGAGGCCGCCGCCGCGACCCTCGGCGTAGGCCCGCGTGAACTCGGCGCCGAAGTAGACGATCTGGGCGCAATAATACGTCCAGAGGAGGAAGCCGATCAGCGAGCCGGCGGCGCCGTAGGCCGAGGCGGCGCCCAGCTTCCCCAAGTAGAGGGTCAAGCCGATGTTCCCCGCGATGAACAGAAGGGCCGTCACGGCGGCCCCGACCGCCAGGTCGCGCCATGCCAAGCGGGCATCCGGCAGGAAGCGGAACATCCCCGCGAACAGCGCCGTGATCACGACGAACGACACCGACTGATTGAGCCCCTGGATCAGCTGGAACGGCACGTGCAGCTCCTCGCCGAAGAACTTGGCCGCCGCGGCCACCACCGTGCCCAGGCCCAGGGAGACGAGCAGCAGGAAGCCGATCGCCAAGACGAAGCCCAGCGAGACGAGCCTCCGGCGGAGAGTGTCGACGAACGTCTTGGCCACGGGATGGACGCCGTAGATCTGGTTGAGCGAGGCCTGAAGCTCTCCCACCACGCTCGAGGCGCCGCTCAGCAGGACGACGAAGCCGATGACCCCGGCCAGGCCGCCGTGGGCGTTGCCGCGCACGCCCAGCAGCATCTCATGGAGGGCTCGCGCCTTGTCGGCTCCCAGAAAGCCGTGCAGTTGGGCGGCCACCAGGCTGCGGGCCGCGCTCTCGCCGAAGAAGATGCCGAGCACGGCGACCGTGATCAGGACCAGGGGGGCCATCGAGAAGAGCATGAAGTAGGCCAGGGAGGCCGCCAACCGGGAGACCTGGTCCTCGCTCCAGCGCGAGACGGCGTCCTTGAGGACGGCGAACCAAGAAGAGCGAGGCCGCGCCGCGGGCTGCGGGCGCGAACTCGAGGTCCGGTGGCCCGCCGCGCGCCGGCGCTTCAGGAAATCGATGCCGATCATCGCCTCCATCGTACACCGGCGCCGGCGCGCCGCGTGTAACGTTCGGCCCCACGTTTCTTTTACACCGGCGTCACGCTCGGCGAAAGACGGCGGCGCTATACTGAATGTGACGAGGGAGGATGTATGTTGAGATGGTCGATGGTATTTTTGGTGATCGCCATCATCGCCGGCCTGCTGGGATTGGGCGGCGTGGCGGGCACGGCGGCCGACATCGCAAAGGTCTTATTCATCGCTTTCCTTTGCCTCTTCGGCTTGTCGCTGGCGGTCGGACTTTGGACGGGCCACCGGCTCACCCATCACCCGCGCTGATCAGAGCGGAACGGGCCGGGGCTCGTTTATTTCGGCAGGCGGACCGGGCCTGACGGCCGGTGCGCGCGCGAATCCAAGAAGCGCACGAGGACCCAACCGCCCGCGAGGGCGGATCGCATGCGGGACCTGAGGGCCTCGAGTTCGGGCTCGTCGAGAGCGCCGCGACAGTGGCGGCGGTCGGCGTAGACGACCCAGCGGAAGGGCGGCACATTGGCGCCTTGGAGCTTCGCGAGGAATTCATGCGCGCGGCCGTCGGCCAAGCCGCCTTGGAGCAGCAGGACCTGCGCCTTGCCTCGCCGGCGCAGGGCCAGCGTCATCGCCTGATCGGGATCGCAAGCCATGACGACCTCGCAGGAGGGGCTCTCCTTGACGAAGAACTCCTGGAGCTGTTTATGCTCCAGCGAATCGCGCTCGATGAAGAAGCGCGT
>CAZZGQ010000241.1:0-2972 GCA_964653765.1 uncultured Elusimicrobia bacterium
GGATGCGCCCGACGTCGATCATCGAATAGATGATCTGCTTGGTGTCGACGGTGGTTGCCATACCGCGATTTTAGCCAATTCTCCGCTGGTCCCGATAGCCCGGCGGACTTGTCAGTCTCGGACTTTCTTGCGGAGGGGATCGTAGTGCTGATCGCCGGGCGAGACCTCATCCTCGAGCGTCGCTTGCGACGCGAGGGACCCGGCGAAGGAGCGCAAGCGGCCCTCCATCTCGGCCGGCGGCACTCTCCCATCTCGAAAGAGCGAGTCGCCCGCCAACCAGACGGCGCGGTCGGCGCGCAGCGCCGCCACCGCGCGCTCGCGGAGGAGCGCCGGGTCCTCCGACCAGGTCAGCCCCACGCGCCCCGCCAGCTTGTATTGGAAGAGGAGATCGGGCTCGCTGAGCGCCACGATCAGATCGTCGGGTTTGAGCTTGCTCGCCACGAAATCCGCTTCGTCGAACCCGAGGTTCTTGGCCGGCAGATAGTCCGGAGGCCGGAGCGCGTTCTTGCCGAGCAGCAGGAGCCACGCGGCCGCGCAGACGGGCAGCGCCGCCGCCCGCCGCTGCGCCAACCCGCAGACGACCAGCGGCAGCAGCATGGCCGCCGAATAGACGAAGCGGTTGTGCGGATCGGCCAAGAAGAAGAACGCCGAGACGCCGGCGAACCAGAGCGCGGCGATCCGGCCTCGCGGCAGAAACCACGCGCCCGCCGCGGCGACGGCGGCGAGCAGCGCCCAGGGCGCATCGCTAGGGGCCGTGGAGGCCAGCCAATCGCGCCACTGCGCGGCGAGGCTGCGCGACTTGGCGAGCGAGACGATGTCGGACGGCAGGTCGGCCAGCAAGGCCGACGAGGAATGAGGCAGCGCGCGGCCCAAGGCGAGAAAGGGGACGTAGACGAGGACCAGCGCGGCGGCGAGCGAAGCGAGGTAGGCGAGACGGCGGCTCTTCAGCTCGAGCAGGCAGGCCGGGACGAGGACGAGGCAGGCCGTGTCGAAGCCCATCGCCAGTCCGGTGAGGGCGGCCAGCAACCAGGCGGGCCGCTCGTCGAGCAGGGCGATCATGCAGGCCAGCGCGGCGGAGGTGGCGAGCGTGTACGGCATCGTCTGCAGGCTCCACGCCCAGAGGTTCACCGAGGCCGTGCCCAGCGCCGCGCAGACCAGGGCCGCGCGGCCCTTCAGGCCGAAGCGCTCGGCCAGGGCATAGAGCAGCCGCAGGTGGAACGCCGCGCCGAGCAGGCTCAGGGCTTGGTACGCGGCCAGAGACGGGCCGCCGAAGCCCAGCGCGTGGCGCGCGGCGTGGAGCAGCCGCAGCAGCGGGACGTAGAGCGGGTGGAAGAGCTCGAGCTGGTTGGAGCCGCCCAGCTCGGCCACGATCGGGTACATGATGGCGTGGCCGTTGTACGTCGAGGGTCGGAAGGCGACGCGGACGGCGGCGAAAGCGGCGGGGACGAGCCAGGGCCGCAAGCGCTCCCGGCGGCCGGCGCTCACGCGGGCTTGACGGCCTCGACCACGCGCAGCGGCGGGTACGTCGTCAGGAACCGCGGAGCGTGGCGGCGCACGCGCAGGCCCGCCTGCTCGAAGGCCTGCGCGTACTGCGCCGTGTGCCGGAAGTCCGAGATCAGCGCCGCGCCGCCGGGCTTGAGCACGCGGGCGATCTCGCGGCAGGCTTGGGCGCGGCCGGGCGCGTCGTAGATGTTGTGCAGGGCGAGGTTGGAGAGGACGACGTCGAAGCTGGCGTCGGGAAAGCTCAGCTTCCTGGCGTCCTCGGTCTTGAGCTCGACGCGGCCCTCGACGCCTTCGAGCGAGGCGTTGCGGCGCGTCGCCTCCTCGGCGTTGCCGGTGAGGTCCGCGGCGTTCCAGACGTCGACGCCCACGGCCTTGCCCGCGGGCAGTTTCTTGGCGGCGCCGATCGCGAGAAGGCCCCGGCCGGTGCCCACGTCGAGCACGGTCTCATCGCCCCGCCACGCGCGCAGCGACAGCATGTAGTCGCGGTGCTTGAACTTGCCGGCTTTGGCGTAGGCCACCATGAGCAGCGAGGTGGCGAGCCAGCAGGCGCCCCACCAGAAGAGCGCGGTCTTCAGCGGCCCGGCCCAACGCGAGCCCGCCATGAGGGCGGCGCCGAGCAGGAGGAAGTTGCGGATGACGCCGGGGGCGTCGATGCCGTAGTCGGGCCGCGCGGCGCTACTCACGCGGGACGAGGGCGATCTCGATGCGGCGGTTCTGGGCGCGGCCTTCCGGCGTGTCGTTGGAGGCCTTGGGCTTGAACTCGCCGTACCCGGCGGCGGCCAGGCGCTTGGGATCGACCTTGGCGTGGTCGATGAGATAGCGGGCCACGGCCGTGGCGCGCGCCGTGGAGAGCTCCCAGTTGGTGGGGAACTTCTGCGTGAGAGCGCCGGCGATCGGCTTGTTGTCGGTGTGGCCTTCGATGCGGATGTCCTTGTCGGCGATCTTGTTGAGGGCGTCGCCGACTTTGTCGAGCACCTTCTGGCCGGCGCCCTTGACGTCGGCGCTGCCGGAGTCGAAGAGGATCTGGTCGACCATGTTCACGGTGAGCTTGCCCTTGAGCTGGGTGATCTCGACCTGGCCGGCGGCGATCTCGTTCTTGAGGCCCGACGTCATGTCCTCGTAGCTCTTACGCACCTTCTCGAGCTCGGCGTCCTTGGCGGCTTGGAGCTGGGCGGCCTGCGCTTGGGCGTCGGTCAGCCGCTTTTGGAGCTCGTCGCGCTCCTTGATGAGCTCGGAGACCTTCTTGCTCAGCTGCGTCTTGTTGGCGTCGAGGCTCTCTTGCAGGTCCTTATTGGTGGTCTGCAGGGCCGTAAGCTCGTCGGCCTTGGCCTTGAGCTGGGCGGAGAGGTCGTCGGCGTTCTTCTTGGCGGCGGCCAACTGCTGGTCCAGGGCGTCTCCGCGCTGCTTTTGCGCCTGGGTCTCCGCCTGCTGGGCCTTGAACTTGCCGGTGGTGACGCAGCCGGCCAGCA
>CAZZGQ010000241.1:3072-5138 GCA_964653765.1 uncultured Elusimicrobia bacterium
GGGTCCAGCTTTTCGCGGAGGAGGGAGATCTCGGTCGAGGTGGGAAGGTCCACGGCTTTCAGCGCGTCCAGCTTGCGCAAAGGCCATCCGACGTTCGCTTGGACCTGCTCGAACGTCACTCCCGGGTACAAAGAGGCGAGAAGGAGCTCGCCGGACCCTGACGGGTCCGGCTCGAGCGTGCCCATGTTCGTGATCACCTTCTTGACGCGTTTGCCGGTCGAGGTGACGAAGTCGACTTTGTCCGGGAACGCCCGCTTGTCGAGCTTGGTGACGATGAGGACGCGCTGGGCGTGCAGGGCGATCTCGGAGGCGCCGCCGGAGCCGGGCAGGCGGACCTTGGGGCTGCCGTATGGGCCCACCACGGTGGTGTTGATGTTGCCGTGCTTGTCCACCTGCGCGCCGCCCAGGAAGCCCACCTGGATCTTGCCGTTCTGAAGGAAGCTCTGGAAGACGTCGGCCATCGAGCAGACCATCAGGCTGCCGGTGACGAGGGCGGGATCGCCGATCGAAGGGGGGACGCGGTCGGGTTGCGCGCCCACGGCGCCGCTCTCGTAGATCAGCGTCATGTTGGGGGCGTGCGTGGCGCGCGCCAGGTTGCAGGCCAGGTTGGGCAGGCCGATGCCTACAAAAACAACGTCGGTGTCCTTGATCTCGCGGGCGGCGAGGACGCACATCAGCTCGTTGAGCGTGTAGGGGGAGGAGGCGGTCTGCGTCTGGGACATGGCTCGATTCTACTAAACGGTCGCGATATCGAGCGACCGCCAGAGGTACCAGCTGGCGGCGGAGCGGTAGGGCGCCCAAGTTTTGGCATGCCGCTCGAGCGCCGACGGCGGCGGGATCTGCTTGCTCTTGCGGTACAGCAGTCCGAAGCCCTTGCGCACGCCGAAGTCGTTGGAGGGCATGACGTCCGGGCGGCCGAGGTAGAAGATCAAAAACATCTGCACGGTCCAGACGCCGATGCCGCGCACTTCGGTGAGGCGCTCGATCAGCTCCTCGTCGCTCATGCCTTCGGCCGCGCGGCGGACGGGAACGACGCCCTTGAGCGCCTTGTCGGCGAGGTCGCGCATGGCGTGGAGCTTGTTGGCGGAGAGGCCGGCGGCGCGCAGCTTGGCCTCCGGCGTCGCCAGCAGGCTCTTCGGCGTCAAAGGGTTCTGCTTGGCGGGGAAGTGGGCCAGCACGCGGCCGTGGATCGTGGAGGCCGCGCGGCCGTTGAGCTGCTGATAGACGATCGAGCGCAGGAGGGCGTCGAAGGTCTCGTCCGGCTTGAGCTCCAGGCGCATGGGGCCGACCTTCTCGATGACCCCGCCCAGGATCGGATCGGCGGCCTTCAGGCGGCGCGGGGCGAGGCGGGCGTAGAGGGGTTTAATAGCCGTAGTTGACGCCGGCCGACATCAGCGCCTTGGCCTTGAGGCGCTCCGCCAGGCCCGGGTTCTTGCGCATGTAGCCGGCGCGGTCGTCGACGCCGTAGACGAACTCGTCGAGGTACTTCTTGAGGGAAGATTCCTCGCGCGCCACCTTGTCCCACTCCACGTAGAACCTGTTGTCGCGGTCGTAATAGCCCTGGGCGTAGGAGGGATGCGCGCCCCAAGGCTCCACGCAGACGGCGTCCACCTGCAGGCCGGGGATGAGCGTGCGGTTGGGGTCGCTGCGCACCACGCTCTCATCGACGAGCTCCTCGACGACGACGATGACCTTCTTGGAAGCGAAAGCGGCTTCTTTCTGCACGCCCATCAGGCCCCAGATCTGGGTGTTGCCATTCTTGTCAGCGCGTTGGGCGTGTACTATAGTCACGTCCGGGCGCAGGGCGGGGACGGCCGCCAGCTTCTCGCTCGTGAACGGGCAGGTCACGGTCTTGATGCGCGGGTTGGCCCCGGGGATGTCCGTGCCCTCGTAGTTGCGCAGCGGCCAGAACGGCAGGTTCGCCGCGCCGGCGCACAGCCGCGCCACCATGCCGAAATGCGAATACTCCTCGAGCGCGAGCGTCGGCGGCTTGGCCTCCACCGCGCGGCGGAACGCGTGCAGGCTGCCCACGCCGGGGTTGCCCGCCCAGCTGAACACGAGCTTCT
>CAZZGQ010000242.1:0-5135 GCA_964653765.1 uncultured Elusimicrobia bacterium
CGGCGGCCGCGCTCCAGGACTACGGCCGCGCCGTGATCGTCGGCGAGAAGAGCACTTTCGGCAAGGGCACGGTGCAGTCGATCATCGAGCTGAGCCAGTATCTGCCCAGCGCGCTGCGCTCGTTCAAGCCCGGCGCCGTCAAGCTCACGATCCAGAAGTTCTACCGCGTCTCCGGCGGCTCCACGCAGCACCACGGCGTGACCCCGGACATCAAGCTGCCCTCGCTCGACGACTACATGGACATGACGGAGAGCGCCCTCCACAATCCGCTGCCCTACGACGAGGTGGAGCCGGCGGACTTCCACAAGCTCGACTTCGTCACGCCCACCAAGACCAAGGAGCTCGAGAAGCTCTCCGCCGACCGCGTGGCCAAGGATCCCGAGTTCGCCTACGTGCGCGAGGACATCGAGCGCTTCAAGAAGCAGAAGGAAGACAAGGTCATCTCGCTCAACGAACAGAAGCGCCAGGACGAGAAGAAGGCCGATGAAGCCCGCAACACGGGGCGCAAGAAGGAGCGCGCCGCCCGCAAGACCGCGGCCCTGGCCTTCACCGACGTCACGCTCGAGCAGATCGACGGCGGCAAGGCGCCCGTGAAGTCGACGACGACCCTGACCGTCCAAAACGACGGCCCGACCGATCCTTCGGCCCCCGACTACGAGAAAGCTCCGCCCACGCCCGACTACGTCCTCGAGGAGACGGTCCACGTCGTCTCCGACATGGTCGGCCAGAGCGTCCCCAACGGCGTCGGCAGGGCCGCGCAAGGCTCGGGCGACAGCTCCAACCGGTTCATCCCGTAGGTAAAATCGAGGGTCTGACCCCCGATTTTACTCGGCGCCCCGGTCGGCGCTAAAATAGGCATATGAACCTGGACAAATGGACCACGAAGTCGCAGGACGCGATCCAGCGCTCCCAGCGC
This sequence comes from uncultured Elusimicrobia bacterium, assembly GCA_964653765.1. Classification (GTDB taxonomy): domain Bacteria; phylum Elusimicrobiota; class Elusimicrobia; order UBA1565; family UBA9628; genus JAGWUP01. The sequence goes on from CAZZGQ010000242.1 coordinate 917, forward strand.
CTGGCCGAGGAGCGCGGCCACCAGGAGCTCTCTGAAGAGCACCTGCTGCTGGCCCTGCTCACGCAGCCGGACGGGGTCGTGCCCGAGGTGCTGCGCAAGGCCGGCCAGGACCCCGACGCCCTCGCCGCCGACGTGGAGAAGACCCTCGCCAAGCGGCCGCAAGTCAGCGGCGGCCAGCTCTATCCCTCCCAAGGCTTGACCAAGGCGCTGCGCCTGGCCGAGGACCGGATGAAGGCGATGAAGGACGAGTTCGTCTCGGTGGAGCACCTGCTGCTCGGCCTGATCGACGCCGGAGGCGCGGCCGCCCGGCTGCTGCGCGAGCACAGGGTGGACGCCGACCATTTCCTCCATGCGCTCAAGGGCGTGCGCGGCGCCCAGCGCGTCACGAGCCAAGACCCCGAAGGGACCTTCCAAGCCTTGGAGAAGTACGGCCGCGACCTGACGGCCGCGGCCCGCCGGGGCAAGCTCGACCCCGTGATCGGCCGCGACGGAGAGATCCGCCGCGTGATCCAGGTCCTCTCGCGCCGGACGAAGAACAACCCCGTCCTGATCGGCGAGCCCGGCGTGGGCAAGACGGCCATCGTCGAGGGGCTGGCCCAGCGCATCGTGGCCGGCGACGTGCCTGAAGGCCTGAAGGACAAGAAGGTGGTGGCCCTGGACCTGGGCGCGCTCGTGGCCGGCGCCAAGTTCCGCGGCGAGTTCGAGGAGCGCCTCAAGGCCGTGCTCAAGGAAGTCACGGCGCAGGAAGGCCAGATCATCCTCTTCATCGACGAGCTGCACACGCTGGTCGGCGCCGGCGCCGCGGAAGGAGCCATGGACGCGGCCAACATGCTCAAGCCGCTACTGGCGCGCGGCGAGCTGCGCTGCGTGGGCGCGACCACGCTCGATGAGTACCGCAAGCACATCGAGAAGGACGCCGCCCTCGAGCGCCGTTTCCAGCCCGTCCAGGTCGACCCGCCCTCCGTCGACGACACGATCGCCATCCTGCGCGGCCTCAAGGAGCGCTACGAGGTGCACCACGGCGTGCGCATCAAGGACGCGGCCATCGTGGCCGCCGCCGTCCTGTCCGACCGCTACATCAGCGACCGCTTCCTTCCCGACAAGGCCATCGACCTCATCGACGAGGCCTCCAGCCGCCTGCGCATGGAGATCGATTCGCTGCCGCAGGAGTTGGACGAGGCCGAACGCCGCATTCGCCAGCTCGAGATCGAAGCCACGGCGCTGCGCAAGGAAAAGGACGCGGCGTCGGCCGAGCGTCTTAAGGCGATCGAGACCGAGCTCAAGAAACTCAAGGCCGGCTCGAAGGGCCTGCGCGAGCATTGGGAGAAGGAAAAGAAGCTCATCAAGGAGCTGCGCGACCTGAAGGCCAAGCTCGACGAGCTGAAGACCGAGGAGAAGAAGGCGGAGCGGCAAGGAGATCTCACCAAGGCGGCCGAAGTCCGCTACGGCCGCATCCCCGAGACCGACAAGCGCATCAGCGAGGTCCAAAAGGAGCTCGCCGAGACCCAGGGCGACCGCAAGCTCCTCAAGGAGGACGTCGACGAGGAGGACGTGGCCCAGGTCGTCAGCCGCTGGACGGGCGTGCCCGTGGCCAGGCTGCTCGAGGGCCAGACGCAGAAGCTGCTGCGCCTGGAAGACGAGCTGCACAAGCGCGTCGTGGGCCAGAATGAGGCGGTCAAAGCGGTCGCCGAGGCCGTGCGCCGCTCGCGCTCGGGGCTCTCCGATCCCAACCGGCCTATCGGAGTCTTCCTGCTGATGGGCCCCACCGGCGTCGGCAAGACCGAGCTCGCCCGCGCGCTGGCCGAGTTCCTCTTCGACTCCGAGAAGAACATGATCCGCATCGACATGTCCGAGTACATGGAGAAGCACGCCGTGTCGCGCCTGATCGGCGCGCCTCCCGGCTACGTCGGCTACGAAGAGGGGGGGCAGCTCACGGAGGCCGTGCGCCGCAAGCCGTATTGCGTCGTCCTGCTCGACGAGATCGAGAAGGCCCACCCGGACGTCTTCAACGTGCTGCTGCAGATCATGGACGACGGGCGGCTGACCGACGGGCAGGGCCGCACCGTCAATTTCAAGAACACGATCCTGCTCATGACGTCGAACGTGGATCCGGCCGAGCTCAAGACGCGCTTCCGGCCCGAGTTCCTCAACCGCATCGACGAGCTGCTCACGTTCCACTCGCTCTCGAAGGAAGACCTGCGGCGGATCGTGGATATCCAGCTGGACAGCGTGCGTCGGCGCCTGAGCGATCGCCGCATCACGCTGGAGTTCAGCGACGCCGCCAAGGATCTCCTGGCCAAGCAAGGGTACGATCCGGCTTACGGCGCCCGGCCGCTCAAGCGCGCCATCCAGCGCGCCGTGGTCGACCCGCTCGCCCGCCTGCTCCTGACCGGCGAGGCGCGCGACGGGGACGCGATCGCCGTCGACGCCGCCAAGGATGCCCTGACCTTCAAGACCAGCCGGCGCAAGGAAGCCAAGAGCCTATCCGAAAAGCAGCATTGATCATCGCCGCGGCCTTGCTGCCCAGGGCCGCGCAAGCGCAATCGGCTTCATCAGGGACCCTCCGTCTGGCGCTGATCGAGGGCGACCCCCTGTCGGTCTCTGTCAACCTCACCGAGCCGCTGGAGAAGCTGGTCAAGACGACGACGGGAGCGGTGCTGGTCGAGGAGCGCCTCGTCCCGAGCTTCTACGCGGGCAACGACTTCCGTTTCCGCGTCTCCCAGCTCGACCTGCCGCCCACCCAGCCCGCGGCCGTGCTGGACGCCGGAAACCAGATCGTCGTCGTCTTTCCTCCGGATCCCACGCTCGTGGCGGCGCTCCAGCGCGCCGCCGCCGACCCGTCCTCGTTCGAGTCGATGACGAGCGTTTCCTTGTCCACGCGCGCCACCGTCCTCGCCAGCGCCCACGGCCCGCAGGACGAGGCCTTGATCTCCGTCCTCGTCGATCCCAAGGCCGAGCCCGCGCGCTGGCGCGACACGGTGGCGCAGCTGGTGCAGCTGCGCTGGAACGGCCGCGACGAGTACGTCATCGTCGCGGGACGAGTCCTAGGCCAGATGGGCCGGATGGCGACGGTGCTAGAGGAAGAGGCCGGGCGCGGGCCTTTCCTCGGGATCGCTCGAGGCAACGTCTTCCCGAACGCCGATCCTTATGGGCGAGGCCCGGATCTCGTCAAGGAGCTGGCCCGGCTCGGGCTGAGATACTCGGGCGTCTCCACGCTCGAACTGACGCATTGGAACGAGCTCGCCGCGTATCGCGCCTCCACCGCCTGCGCGGTGCAGTTCCTCTCGGCCAACCTCGTCTACTCGAGCGCCCCGGCCACGTCGATCCTGCCCGACAGCGTTATCGTGCCCGTCGGCGGCCTGCGCGTGGCGATCGTCGGCCTGACGCCGCCTCGCGCCGCGCGCTACTTGCGCCGGGCCGGCCTCTCGCAAGCGACCGTGCTCTACCCTCTGGAGGCGCTGCGCTCGCGGCTCCCCGCTCTGCGTGCCAAGGCCGACGTCGTCGTGGCTCTCCTCGATATCGGAGACGACACGAGCGACCTGCCCCTGCGCGCCGGAGGCGTCGACATCTTCGCCGCCCGCAGCCTCAGGAGCAGCTCCCCGTTCGCGCCGCCCGAGCGCGCGCTCGAGCAGCATCGGCGCGGCCCTTTCCAGCCGCCCCTGCTGACGATCGACTCCTACGATCTCGCCCTGACCACCGTGGAGGCCGACGTGACCGTCGCCGACGGGGCCTCGCATTGGAAGGCGCGCCAGCGGGACAGGCTGCTCGACGATTCCGTCGAGCCCGCGCCCGATTGGCCCGAGTTCGATCCCGCGAAATACGGCCTGACCTACTCCACCGAAGCGCCGCTCCTTCCTCCCGCCGCGGCGCTGTTCCCCGCCCAGGAGGGCCCGCAGAGGTCGATCGGGCCGCGCGACTTCTGGAGCCTCGCCGCCGGCCTGGGCGCCCGCGCGACCGGCGCCGAACTGGGCCTGCTGCGCGCCGCTCATCTGATGACGACCCTCGAGGAGGGCGTGCCCGAGAGCGTCGTGCGAGTCTGGCTGGACGAGCCGCAGCCCGCCGTCCTCGTCACCGTGAAGGGCTCGGCCCTCCGCGGCCTGCTCGCGGAAGCCGACGCGCAAAGGCAGCGGGAGCAAAACCACCGCTTCGAGACGGGTCTCGTCTACACCTACGGCGGCGTCGACCCCGGGCCCAAGATCAACGGCGTGCCGCTCGACGA
>CAZZGQ010000243.1:0-2285 GCA_964653765.1 uncultured Elusimicrobia bacterium
GGCCTCTGCGGCTACTACGCCGCCCACGCCGCCCTGCGCGACCTCGGGTAGTTAACAATGGTGTCAGGCTCGATTGTTAACTGAACGGGATCATTGTTCGTTTTTCCATTTAAAATAGCTCGAGCGGGGTTTCCGTCACACTCGTGCCGGAAACCCGACCCGGGCAGAGCGACTTCGGTGGCCTGGGTTTCCGGCACGAATGTGACGGAAACCCTCCTCTGAGCTATTTGAAATGGAAAAACGAACAATGATCCCGTTTAGTTAACAATCGAGCCTGACACCATTGTTAACTACTCGAGGGACTCGCTGCGGGGGGGCAGGGGGTCGTCGCCGGCTTTGAAGGGACGGCGCAGGAGCCAGCGGGCGTAGCGGGCGACGCCCCAGAACGGCGGGCCCTGCACCGCCTGGTGGTAGGCTTTCACGGCGTCGTCGCGGCGGCCGAGGAGATCGGAGGCCTCGCCGATGAAGAGGTAGACGAGGGTGCGCGAGCGGTGGTCGGGAGGCAGCTGCGCCAGCGCCGTCTGATAGTCCGTCAGCGCCGTCGCCGCGTCGCCGGAGAGCTGCTCGCCCAGGCCCAGGAAATAGCGGCCCACGGTCTTGTCGATGGGGCGGAAGTTGGGCGCGCCCTTTTCCGCGTTCGCGAGGTAGGCGCGGGCGGCCTTCTGCAGGCCCGCGGCGTCGCGCAGGTGGTAGAGGCCGATCAGGCGCATCGAATCGATGAACGGGCTGTCCGGATAGCGCGCGTGCAGGTCTTCGAGCAGCTTCCAGGCCTCCTGAGGCTGCTTCTCGAAGGTCCAATACATGCCCACGAGCAGCAGCTTGGCCGCGACGGGGCTGAAGCGCCCCTTCTCGGCGGCGAGCTGGAGCTCGGCCAGGCCCTTCTGCTTGTCGGCTCCCGAGGTGAAGGCCAGGGCCTGGACGAAGCGCGACAAGGTGGCCACGTAGTAGTCGAAGGCGCCCAGGCCGAGGTAGGCGTCGAACAGCTCGGGGTCGAGCTTGATGGCGCGCTGGCCGTACTTGTAGGCCTTGCGCCCGGCCAGGTAGGCGGCGAACCAGTGGCGCTGCGCGGCCTCGGCGCGGCCGCGCAAACCGTAGCTCGCGCCCAGCGTCAGGTCCGCCAGAGCCTCGGTCTGGCCGTGCGCCGCCTTCTCGCCCACGTCGATCGAGCGCTTCACCGCCGCCTTGAACGCCTTCTGCTCGGCGCTGCCCGGCGAGGCGAAGTCGTTCTCCATGCGCCACCAGGCGGAGATCGCCACGCCCAGCGCGGCGACGGGATTGTCCGGCTCTTTGGCGACGGCTTCGGCGAAGAGCCGGTCGGCGCCGTCGTAGTCGGAGCGGTAGAGCGAGTCGAGGCCGGACTGAACAAGCTTCTCGTCCTCGGGCCGCATGGCCCGGGCGCCGGTCGGAGCCAGCAGGAGGAGCAGCAGTAGGGTGGCGAGTCGCCGTTTCACGCGGGCATTCTAACAAACGTCAGAGCTGCTGGCTGTGGAGCTTGAGGCTCTTCGGGGCGTTCAAGGGTTCGGTGAAATGGGTCCGGGACGGCAGCGCCTGATCGGGGATCCTCGGTCCGAGAGGGCCCGTCGGCCGCGGCACGGCCTGCTTCCATTGGCCTTCGACGGCGGCATCCGCCGCGGCGCAGCCGATGTCGTAGGCCTGCTGGGCGATCTCGGGGTCGGCGCCGTGGAAGCTGCGCAGCAGCCGCGCGTCGAGCTTCGCCTTGCGCGCCGGGAAGAGCTTGACCAGGACGCAGCGCGCGGCGGCGGCGGCGGCGAGGTCGGCGGAAAGGCCGGCGTTCATCGGCGAGGCGCGGTTCATCGCGTCGTCCACGGCCGCGCGCACGAGGGTCATCGTCTGTTCGGCCTCTTCGCGCGGCAGCTTCTCCGCGCGCAGGGTCTGGGCGGCGATCTTGTCCCAGACGAGCATCTCCTCGGCCGACGCGGGGGCGGCGGCCAGCGCCGTCAGCAGGGCCAGGGCCGCCCAAGATTTGGACATGCCACATCATAGGTCAGGCAGCGCTGAAGTCATCATGTCGGCCGTGCAAGATTTTCTTATAATCGCGCCGTGAAGAAGCCGCGGCTCGTCTACGACGGCGGCTGCGGCTTCTGCCGGCGCTGGGCGCTGCGCTGGCAGGCGACGGTCGGCGACGCCGCCGTCTTCGAGCCTTCCCCCGGGCCGATCGACGCCGTGCAATGGTTCGGCCAAGGCGGCGAGCGCGCCGCGGGCGCCGAGGCGATCTTCCGCCTGCTCGCGCTCTCGCCGCGCCGGGGCTTCTGGCTCTGGGCCTA
>CAZZGQ010000243.1:2385-5132 GCA_964653765.1 uncultured Elusimicrobia bacterium
GACGCGGCGCTGCGCTGGGCCTGCGGCGCCGGGCTCGCTCTCTCGCTGCTGGTCGTCGCCGGCTACGCCGTGGGGCCGTCGTTGCTCGCCCTGTGGGCGCTCTACCTCTCCTTCGTCTCGGTCGGCCGCGACTTCATGAGCTTCCAGTGGGACATCCTGCTGCTCGAGACGACGCTGCTGCTCTGCTGGTCCGCGCCTTGGCGGCTCAAGCCCGACCTCGCGCGCTGGCGCCCGCCCGCCGTGGGCGTCTGGCTGACCCGCTTTCTCCTGTTCCGGCTCATGTTCGAGTCCGGCTATGTGAAGCTCGCCAGCGGCGACCCGACGTGGAGGAACCTCACGGCGCTGACCTACCACTACTGGACGCAGCCGCTGCCCACCGCGCTGGCCTGGCGCGCCGCCCACATGCCGCTCTGGTTCCAGAAAGCCTCCTGCGCCGGGATGTTCGCCGTCGAGCTCGGCGCTCCGTTCCTCATCTTTGGGCCGCGGAGGGCGCGAACACTCGCTTTTTGGACCCTGCTCGCCCTGCAGGCGCTCATCGCCCTGACGGGCAATTACGGCTTCTTCAACCTGCTCGCCGCCGTCTTGTGCCTGAGCCTCCTGGAATGGGGCTCTCCCCTTCCCGAGACGGGCTCATCCTCCTGGACGCTTCTTCCCTACTCGCTGCTTCTCCTCTTCGTCTTCCGGCAGCCGCAAGCCGTGCGGCCCTTCTATCCCGTCAATCAGTACGGCCTCTTCGCCGTGATGACGACGAGCCGCCAGGAGATCGTCCTCGAGGGCAGCGACGACGGCCGGCGCTGGGAGACCTACGAGTTCAAGTGGAAGCCGGGCGACGTGTCGCGCCGTCCGCGTCTGGCCCAGCCCCACATGCCGCGGCTGGACTGGCAGATGTGGTTCGCGGCGCTGAGCTCCTGCCGCGACAATCCTTGGTTCGTGCGCCTGATGGCGCGCCTGCTGCAGGGCGATCCGGAGGTCTCCGCGCTGCTCGAGCGCGATCCCTTCGCCGGGCGCTCCCCGCCGCGCTATCTGCGCTCGACGGTCTACGACTACCGCTTCGCGCCGAGCGACTCCAGGGACTGGTGGACCCGCGAGCCGCGCGGCCCCTACTGCCCGCCCGTCTCGCTGCGCGCCGAGTAGCCCTCGAGCTCCCCACGCGCCCTGGCCAGCACCCGCTCCGCCGCTTCCGAACGCAGGCGCCGGGCCAGCGCCAGGCCTTCGTTGGCGCTCTCGCGGGCGGCCTCCCATTCCTTGCCTTCCGCGTCGTTCGGGAAGGGCATGTACCAAGCGTCGGCGGATGCCGGGGCGGGCGAGCCCGCGGCCGCGAAGCGGTCGAGCAGGCCCTGCTGGCGGGCCTCCTCGCGCATGCGCTCGCCGGCCCAGAGCTTCTCGCGCTCGGGCAGGTCGCCGTTCCAAGCGCGGTAGCGGAAGTAGGCGAGATCGCGCAGGTTGAGCGCGGTGGCCTCGAGATCGTCGGCCAGCTGCGCCGCCGTCAGGAGCTCAACGCCCTGCTTGTGCCGCTCGCGCAGGGCGGGGCGTTCGATCCGGCTGCCCACCGCCGGAGCGGGCGCGGCCGCGCCCGAGGCGGGGACGATCGAGAGAAGGACCGACAGGGTCAGCGCCTTCATGCCCCCAGGATGCCTTCCGCGCGGGCGAGGCTCCAGGCCAAAGCCGTCAGGCCGCGTCAGCGCGGCTCAGGCCGCCCGAGCAGGTCGAAGCTGACGACGACATCGTCGCTGACACGGATCGCCCCGGCGAAGGTCGAGTACGGCTTGACGCCGAAGTCGCTCTGGCGCAGGCGCACGTAGCCGGAGAACCAGCGGCCCCCGCCCGGGCCGTCGCGGACCGCCACCGGCGCCTCGACGGTCCGGGCCTCGCCGTGGTGGGTGAGCTGGGCGATGAGATGCCAGGTGGCCTTTTCCTCCGGGACGGGCTCGATGGACTGCGAGGCCAAAGCCAGGTCCGAGATGTGCCCGCTCACCCATTTCTGGAAGTCGGCCGGCTCGTCCTCCTCCACCACCTTCAGCGCGCGGGCGTCGACACGCATCGTCATCGCCGCCGACGCGCTGGACAGCTCGACGGTGCCCGTGAACGAGGAGGCGGCGACGGTATGGTCGCGGCCGAACGCCGCCAGGGGGCCGTCGCGGAAGAACTTGGCGCGCAGCGAGCCCGTGGAAGGGTCGAGCGTGAAGGTCTGGGCGCCGGCGAAGGAGCCGGCGAGCAGCAGGGCCGCGAGCACCGGGCCATGCTAGCAAAATGATAGGCTCACGCCCGTGAGCTTGCGCGTCTTGATCACCGGAGCGACGTCCGGCCTGGGGCGGGAGATGGCCGTGCAGCTCGCGCGTGAGCATGCGCGGGTGGCCCTGACCGGCCGGCGCAAGGACCTCTTGGAGGAGGCCGCCGCCGCCGTGCGCGCCGCGGGCGGCCAGGCCCTGGCGCTGCCGGGCGACGTCACCGACCCGGCGCTGGTCCGCGCCCACTACGCCGAGATCAAGAAAGCCTGGGGCGGGCTGGACTGGGCCGTGCTCAACGCCGGCGTCAGCGAGTCCAAGGGCGCGCTCGAGTTCTCGGCCGAGAACTACCGCTGGACGTTCGACATCAACGTCCTGGGCGTGGCGAACTGGATTGAGGCCGTGCTGCCCGACATGATCGCCGCGCGCTCGGGCGTCATCGCCGGCGTGGCCTCGCTCGCCGGCTACCGCGGCCTGCCGATCTCGGGCGCGTACAGCGCCACCAAGGCCGCGCTGATCACG
>CAZZGQ010000244.1:0-5094 GCA_964653765.1 uncultured Elusimicrobia bacterium
GAGACGAGCTACAGCCGCTTCATGAACGGCCTCAAGAAGGCGGGCGTCACGCTCAACCGCAAGATGCTCTCCGAGATGGCCGTGCGCGACGCGAACTCCTTCAAGAAGCTCGTCGACCTCGCGAAGGCGTAAGGCGCCGCCCGCATGGCGCTCACCCGCGAAAGCTGGGAAGCCGCCTACCGCGAAGTCGAAGCGCAGCTGAAGTCGGCTGATCCCGCGCAAGCCCCGGACCTCCTCAAGCTCGAGGAGGTCCGCGTGCGTTTCCTGGGACGGAAAGGGGCGCTGACGGAGCTGCTCAAGAACCTCAAGGATCTGAGTCTCGAGGACCGCCGGGTTCTCGGGCCGAGGGCTCAGGAGCTCAAGGCGGTCCTCGAAGCCCGGATCGCGCAGCGCCAACGCGCGCTGGAAGTCTCGGCCGACGAAGCCTCCCTATCCGGCTCGGCCATCGACGTCACTCTGCCCGGGTATCGGCCTCCGCGCGGTCGCCTGCACCCGCTATCGCAGGTGCTGTCTGAGATGACGCGCATCCTGAGCCTGATGGGCTTCTCCTGGGCCGAGGGCCCGCTCGTCGAGAGCGACGAGAACAATTTCACCAAGCTCAACATCCCCGAGCATCACTCCGCGCGCGACATGCTGGACACGTTCTACGTCGAGGGCGGCATGGTCATGCGCACGCACACGTCGCCGGTGCAGATCCGGGCGATGATGGCGCAGAAGCCGCCGCTGCGCGTGATGGCGCCGGGAAGGGTTTTCCGGCACGAAGCGGTGGACGCGACGCACTCCGCCGTCTTTCATCAGGTCGAAGGGCTCTACGTGGACAAGCGCGTCACCATGGCCGACTTGAAAGGCACGCTCCATCAGTTCATGACGCACATGCTCGGCGCGGAAACCAAGATGCGTTTCCGCCCCTCGTACTTCCCATTTACCGAACCCTCCACCGAGGTCGACGTCAGCTGCTTCTTCTGCAAAGGCCAGGGCTGCGGCATCTGCAAGCAGTCGGGTTGGATCGAGCTGCTGGGCGCCGGCCTCGTGCATCCCAACGTCTTCAAGTCGGTCGGCTACGACCCGGAGCAGTGGTCGGGCTTCGCCTTCGGCATCGGCGTGGAGCGGCTGGCCATGCTGCGGCTGGGCATCAAGGATATCCGGCATTTCTACGAGAACGACGCGCGCTTCCTGAGGCAATTCGATGAAAGTCTCGTATAGCTGGCTCAACGAGCACGTCGAGCTGACGCTCTCGCCGGAAGACCTGGCGAAGAAGCTGCTGTCGCTCGGCTTCGAGGTCGCCTCCATCGAGAAAAAGGGCCCGGCCTTCCGCGGCGTCGTCACCGCCAAGATCCTCGAGGTCGCCAAGCACCCGAACGCCGACCGCCTGCGCCTGTGCACCGTCGACGACGGCTCGCAGAAGCTCTCCATCGTCTGCGGCGCGCCCAACGTGGCCGTCGGCCAGACCGTGCCGCTGGCCCGCATCGGCGCCGAGCTGCCCGGCGGCCGAAAGCTCACGCCCGCCAAGATCCGCGGCGTCGATTCGCAAGGCATGCTGTGCTCGGGCGCCGAGCTCGGGCTCGGCAACGACCACGCCGGCATCATGGTGCTCGGCGAGGGGACGCCCATCGGCCAGGACTTCGCCGCCCTGCAGGGCCCCGGCGACACCATCCTCGAGGTGGAGATCACGCCCAACCGGCCCGACGTGCTCTCTCATCGCGGCCTGGCGCGCGAGATCGCGGCGGCCCTGCGCCTGCCGCTCAAGCCTGTCAAGCCCATCGCCCTGCCCGCTCCTGTCGGCGAGTGCCCCGCCATCGCGATCGAGGCGCCGCAAGGCTGCCCGATCTACGTCGGCCGTCTGCTCACCGGCGTGAAGGTCGGCCCGTCGCCGGGCTGGCTGGCCGCCAAGCTCGAGTCGATCGGCCTGCGGGCGATCAACAACGTCGTCGACGTGACGAACTACATGATGATGGATATCGGCCAGCCGATGCACGCTTTTGACGTGTCTCGCCTGGCCGGACCCGAGATCCGTGTCAGGTATGCCCGGTCAGGCGAAAACATCAAGGCTCTCGATCAGAAGAGCTATTCGCTTTCCGATCAGATCCTCCTCATCGCTGATGCCGAGAAGCCGTTAGCCATCGCCGGCGTCATGGGCGGCTTGGATTCGTCGGTCACCGAGAAAACCACCTCCATCCTCCTGGAGTCGGCATACTTCACCCCGCCGACCGTGCGCAAGAGCTCGCAGAAGCTGCGCCTGAAGAGCGACTCTTCCTATCGCTTCGAGCGCGGCGTCGATCCCGAGCTGCCCAGCGCCGCCTCCGAGCGCGCCGCGGCGCTGCTCGCCCAGGTGGACGGCCGAGACGTCAAGGTCTCCGCGCCGCGCGTCGCCGGCGCGTCGCCGGCGCCGCTGGCGCCGATCGCCGTCACGGCCAAGCGCATCAACGACATCCTCGGCAGCGATTTCTCCTCTTCCGACGTCGAAGGCGCTCTCGGCGCCATCGCCCTCAAGCTGGACAAGCAGGGAGACACGCTGCGCTTCTCGCGGCCCTCCCATCGCGCCGATCTCGAGACGCCTTGGGACTTGGCCGAAGAGGCGGCGCGGCTGCTCGGCTACGACAAGATCCCGACTCAGGCGGCGCCGGTCGCGCTCAAGCCGGCGCAGCTGACGCCGGCCGAGGCGCTGGCCGCCAAGTGCCGCTCGCGCCTGACGGCGCTCGGGCTCATGGAGGCGTACAACTACGACTTCGTCTCCGTGAAGGAGCTCGAGCGCGCCCGCCTGGATCCCAAGCTCTGCCCGCGCCTGGCCAACCCCCTCTCCGACGATTGGACCCTGCTGCGGCCCACGCTGCTGCTGGGCCTGCTGCGCAACGCCGCGACGAACCTCAACCACGGCGCCTCCTCCGTGCGCCTCTTCGAGCTGGGCAAGCAGTACCGCCCCGATTCCGAGACGCTGCACGCCGCGGGCTTGATCCTCGGCCCCGTGGGCGAGCGGTTTTGGAAGGCCGCGCGCACGCCGGACGCCGACTTCTACGACGTCAAAGGCCTGGTCGAGGAGCTGCTGGCCGGCATCCCCGGCGTCGCCTACCGCCCGCTGGGCGCGGCGCAGTGGAAGCTGGACTCCGACGTCTTCTTCCATCCCGGCGCCTCGCTGCGCCTGCGCAGCGCCGACGCGCCGCTCGGGACGCTCGGGCTCATCCACCCGTCGGTGGCGCGGGCCTGGGACCTCGATCGCCAGCCGGTAGCCCTCTTCGACGTCGATCTGGGACGGCTCGTCGAGCTGGCCTCGTCGGCCAAGCGCTTCCTGCCGTTCAGCCAGTTCCCGGTGTCGCGCCGGGACCTGTCGCTGCTGGTGGACACGACCAAGCCTTATGCCGAGCTCGAGAGCGCCGCGCGCAAGGCCGCCGGCGCCGCGCTCCAGGGCGTGGAGCTCCTCGACGTCTTCGCCGGCAAGGGCTTGCCCGTCGGAAAGCACAGCGTCACGATCCGCCTGACCTTCGGCCTCATGGAGCGCACGCTGACCGACGCCGAGGTCAACTCGGCGGTGGATGCTATACTTAAGGCGCTGACCGCCGTCGGCGCGACGTTGCGCGTTTGACCGAAGGGAATGGTTTGATTCCTAAGGTTACGGGAAGAAAACCGCTTACGTGAACATCCACGACATCCGCTTCAAGACGCTCGAAAGCCTCGTGACCCAGGCCGCCGCCGCGGTCAAGACGCTCTCCGAGGAGAACGAGAAGCTGACGCGCGAGAACAAGAAGCTCGACGACGAGGTCCGCCGGTTGCGCGAGGACGTGAAGCGGCTGTCGTTCGCGGCGGTGAAGCAGGATCGATTACGGACCAGGCTGGAGAAGCTCAGCCAAAAATTGGAGAAGCTCGGGTGAAAGTTATCCACCAACTGGCCATATGGCCAGTTGGTGGATAACTTTCCCGACGAGAGGGCATGAACGAGAAAGTCGAGATCGAGGTCTTCCGCCGGCGCCTGACGATCGAGATGGAGGGCCTCAACCCCCTCGAGATCAACTCCCTGGCGCAGCGCGTCCACGACCGGATGACCGACATCGCCCATCAGAACAAGGACGTCGCCGACTCCTCCAAGCTCGCCATACTCACGGCCATGTTCTTCGCCGCCGAGACGCAGCAACTGCGCGACGCCCGCTCCACCGAGCAGGCCTCCCTGGAGCGCAAAGTGGAGGAGCTCTCTCTGACCCTCCGCGCCGCCCTGTCGCACGCGCCGAAGAAGTAACTTAAGCGCGGGCAGCCTTAACATTTAAGTTATTAACTTAAATGTTAAGGCTGCCCGCAGTTAACATATGGAGCTATTCTCTTCAGACGTTCCGCCTTCGGCTCAGCCGCTGGCCGCGCGCTTGGCGCCGAAGACGCTCGACGATTTCGTCGGGCAGCGGCAGCTTCTGGGGCCGGGGAAGATGCTGCGCCGGCTCGTCGAGGCGAATCGCTTCCAGTCCGCGATCTTCTTCGGGCCGCCGGGGGTGGGCAAGACGGGCTTGGCGCGCTACATCGCGCGGCAGGCGGAGGCGAGCGTCGTCGAGCTCAACGCCGTGGCGGCCGGCGTCGCCGACCTGAAGAAGGCGCTGGAGCAGGCGAAATACAACCTCTCGATGCAGGGCAAGCGGACGCTGCTGCTCGTCGACGAGATCCACCATTTCAACCGCACGCAGCAAGACGTGCTGCTGCCAGCCGCCGAGCGCGGCGAGATCCTTCTCATCGGCATGACCACGGAGAACCCGTCCTTCTACGTCAACGCCGCCCTGCTCTCGCGCGTCACCGCCTTCGAGTTTCAGCCCTTGTCCTACGACGACCTGCTCAGCCTGGCCCGCCGCGGCGCCCAGGAGATGGGCAAGGAGCTCTCCCCGGAAGCCGAGAAACACTTGGCGAACATGGCCGCTGGAGACGCGCGCAAGCTGCTCAACGCCGTCGAACTCGCCGCCCTATCCTCGTCGACGAAAACGATCTCGCTCGAGGTCGCCGAGGAGTCGATCCAGCGCCGCTCCATCCGCTACGACAAGAAGAGCGACGACCACTACGACCACATCTCGGCCTTCATCAAGTCCATGCGCGGCAGCGATCCCGACGCCGCGCTCTATTGGATGGCCA
>CAZZGQ010000245.1:0-5081 GCA_964653765.1 uncultured Elusimicrobia bacterium
CCGCCGAGCCCGCCACGGCCCGCTTCCTGGCCGAGCTGGCGCGCCGCGCCGCGGGACAACGCGTTTATTTCCTGGGCGTCGCCGAGGACGGCACGCTCGAGGCCTATTTCGACCGAAGGACCCCCGATCATGAGGAACAAGGACCGATCGCCGAAGAAGTTTGACGCCGTCGTCGTCGGCGGCGGCCCCGCCGGCAGCACGGCGGCCAACCTGCTCGCGCAGAAAGGCCGGCGCGTGCTGCTGCTGGAGAAGGAGCGCTTCCCGCGCCACCACATCGGCGAGTCGCTGCTTCCCGGCTTGAACTACCTCTACGCGCGCCTGGGCGTGTCGCGCGCGCTCAAGGAGGCCGGCTTCTTCGTGAAGACGGGGGGAAGCTACGTCTGGGGAAAGGGCCGCCGGCCGTGGTCGGTCAACTTCGTCAACGCTCGCGAGGACCGGTTCTGCTCGATCCCGGTGGAGGAGACGTCGGCCTACCACGTCGACCGCGCCTTCTTCGACCAGCTTCTGCTGGAGCACAGCGCGCGTCGGGGCGCGCGCGTGGAGCAGCCGGCGCGGGTGCGCGAGCTGTCGCTGCGCGGCGAGCGGGTCCTCGGAGTCGACTACGAGACCGCGGACGGGCGGCTGCGCCGCGCCGAGGCCGAGTTCTACCTCGACGCCTCGGGCCAGTCCGCCCTCATCTCGCGGCGCTTGGGCTGGCAGCTCTTCGACGAGCAGCTGCGGCACATGGCGGTCTACACCTACTTCCGCGGCGGCCGGCGGCTGCCGGGCGCGCGGGCCAACCACATTTTCGTCGTCAACGAGCGCGACGGCTGGTTCTGGTACATCCCGCTCGTCGGCGGCCGCTTCAGCGTCGGCTTCGTGACGTCGATCGACCGCGCCAAGGAGGTGGGCCGCGACCCCGAGGCGTTCCTGACGGCGCGCATCCGGGCGAGCCGGCCGATCTCGCGGCTGCTCGGCCGGGCCGAGCGCGCGGAGCCCTTGCGGCTGCTGCGGGACTGGTCGTACCGCGGCCGGCGCTTCGCCGGCGACAACTTCCTGCTCGTCGGAGACGCCGCCGCCTTCATCGACCCGCTGCTCTCCTACGGCGTGACCTTGGCGATGCACTCGGCCGCGCTGGCCGCCGACTGCGTCGACCTCGCGCTGCGCGCGCCGAGCCGCCGCGGCGAGATCCTCGCGCACTACGGCAAGCAGCACGCCGAGCGGTTCGACCAGCTCCTGGACTTCGTGAAGTACTTCTACGATGGCAACCGCCACCGCGGCGACTACTTCTGGAAGGCGCGCCGCATCGCGCGGCCGCTCGACAACCGCTACGCCAAGTACGCGTTCACGTACCTGGTGGCCGGCTACCCGATCTGGAACAACGAGTGCCGCACCTACTTCGACCGCTTCTTCACGCCGCTCGGCGCCCCCGTGGGCGAGATGCGGCGCGACGCGCGGTTCCTGGAGAGCGTCTCCCGGCTGCAGTCCGTGGAGCTGGCCCTCATCGACGAGTCGTTCGCGCCTCCGCCGGGCCTTCCCGACGAGCGGGGGCGGCGCTGGGCGGCGCTGGCAAAGGCGGCGCCGCCGCAGGAGCGCGACGATGGACCGTGACGCCTGCCTACGCTGGGCCCGGCGTCATCACGGCCTGGCCGCCGGCGGCGCGGCGGGCCGCGTGATCGAGGGCGTGCTGGAGGTCCTGGCCGACGCCTCGGCCCGGCAGCCGCTGCGCACCGACCACTTCCAGGCCTGCCTCAACACGCGCGACCGCTACTCGGTGGTCAAGCTCGTGCACGTCGTCGAGAACGCGGAGCCGGGCGACGAGCGCTCGGGTTGGGACTTGGTCGCGGGGCGGCGCCGCGCCGTCGCCCGCGCCATCGCCCTGCTCAACGAGAAGGGCCGCGCCCGCTTCGACGCTGACGCGGTCCAGCGCGTCTACGAGGCCGTGCTCGCCGCCGGCGCCGGCGGCTGGTATCCGATCCTCGGCTTCGAGTGCTCTCCGCTGACCGGGCGCTGCCCGGAGGTCAGCCTCTATAGCCAGCACCGGCCGGCGGCCGCGGCGCTGGCGGCGGCCCGCGCGCTGGGGCTGCGCGAGCTTGGCCGGGTGGAGGCGGCCGCGGCCTCGATCTTCGCCGCCGGCCTCGACCTGCTGGCCGACGGCGGCTGCCGGCTCAAGCTCTACCTCAGCGCGCCGGCCGTGCGCGCGCCCGAGTTAGTCGAGCAGCTCGACCCGGCGCTGCGCCCGGCGGACGTCCTGCTGCTGACGCGGACCGGCGCGGACGGGCGCTTCGAGGACCAGCCGAAGGCCTACGTCCCGCTGCCCTCGCGCCTGGAGGGGCGGCCGACGGCCTGCCTCGGCGAGGAGCTGCCGCTGCTGACGCGCGGGCCCCTGCAGCGCTTCGCGCGGGAGGTCCTCTCGGCCACGCGGGGGCAGAACCTTTTCTACATCGGGTCCTCGGCGGAGAAGACGGAGATCTACTTCGGCGGCGGCGGCCGCGTGGGGGCGCGGGCGTGAACGCGGCCCAAGCGGAGCGCTGGGCGGCCGCGCGGGCGGGGCGCGCGGCGGCGCAGGGAGCCGCCGAGAGCCTGGGCGTCCTCGCCGCCGGGCCGGCCTCCGGGGATCTCTCCTTGGACTTCGTCGAGGCCGCGGTCGACAGCGAGCGCGGCGCGGCGCGGCTGAAGCTCGTGCACGTGGTCCGGCCGCGCGCGGGCTTGGACGCGGCGCGGCTCGCCGAGCTGTGCCGCCTGCGCGAGCGCGCTCTCGCGCGCGTGTTCGCGGCCACTCCCGGGCTGGACGCGGGGGAGTTGCGGGCGCTCTATACCGCGCTCGGGCGCGAAGGCGCGGCGGGGCGCTTCCTCCCCGTCGTCGGCGTGGAGTGCGACGCGAGGAGCGGCGCGTTCGGCGAGGTCAGCCTTTACTGCGACGAGGGCGCCGCGGCGCTCCTGCCCGCGCTGGCCGCGGCGGTGGGCGCTCCCGCGCCGCGGGCGGATCGCCTCGCGGCCGTCGGCTTCGATTTCCGCGCCGGGGAGCCGGCGCGGCTGAAGCTCTACCGCGCCCGGCGCTGGGAGGAACTCGCCGCCCGCGGGGAGGCCCGCGCCCTGGCCGCGCTGCCGGAGAGTCACCGCCTCGGCCAGGCGCTGACCCTGGCGCGGCGGCCGCGCGGCGGCTCGTGGGAGCGCCCGCGCAAGCTCTACCTCGCTTTCGTCGAGCGCCTCTCGCGCGCGCAGGCGCGCACCGTGGCGGAGCTCGCCCGCGCCTGCGGCCCCGGGCCGCTGCGAGCGTTCCTGACGGAGCTCGTCGCCCAGGGCGCCGGCCCCCACGTGGTCGACTACCTCGGCTGCGAAGGGGGGCGGCTCGAGGCGTACTTCGGGCAGCCGGGGGCATCGTGGTGAAGCCGTCCCTCGCGGAGCTGGCGCGCGCCCTGGGCGAGGGCGGCGTCGCGGCGGCCGACGAGGCCGCCCGCGTCTACGCCCGCGACTTCGCGGGGCACGACCTGGGCCGGCCGCTCGGCGCGGCGCTGCCGCGCACCACGGAGCAGACGGCGGCCGTCGTGGCTTGGGCGCGCCGGCGCCGCGTCGCCTTGACGCCCGTGGGCGCGCGCACGAGCTTTTGGGCGAGCACGCGCGCGGACGGCCGCCTGGTCGTCGACCTGCGCCGCATGGACAAGCTTCTGTCCTGCGACCGCGTCGACCAGGCCGCCTCGGCGCAGGCGGGCATGACGGTCGCCGCTTTTGACGCTGCCGTCGGGGCGCGAGGGCTCTTCCTTCCTGTCTGCCCCGACGGCTTCGGCGACGCGACGCTGGGCTCGATGATCGCCAACGACACGTCCGCGGGGCACGGGATGTTCGACGGCTCGATCGGAGACCACGTGCTCGCGGTGACGGCGGTGCTGGGCTCCGGCGCGGTGGCGCGCACGGGGGCGTCCTCGGTCCTGGCGGGGCTGCCCGCCTTCTCCCGCGCGGGCCTGCCCGATCCGACCGGCTTGCTGCTGGGCAGCGAGGGCGCCCTCGGCCTCGTGACGGAGCTGACGCTGCGCCTGCGCCCGGCGCCCCTGACGCGGACGCTGAGCCTCAGCGCCGCTGCGGGCGCCGGAGCTCTCACGGAGGCGGCCCAGGCGCTGCGCCACGGCGGTCTCGTCCACGCCCTGCGCCTCGACAGCGAGGCCGTCAGCGGCCGCGAGCGCGCGCTGGCTGAGGTGGCGGCCTATGGCGGGGAGGAGGACCTGGAGGCGCGCTCGCGCGTCGTCCAAGGGCTGCTCGCGCGCGCCGGCTGGAGCGCCGCGCCGGCGGCCGCGCAGGCGCGCTGGATGCCACGGCCGCCCGTCGAGGGCTGGAAAGGCGTCTCGGCGGCGATCCCGTACTCGAACGTCGAGGCCGTGCGGCGGCTCTGGCGCGAGCGCCTGCGGGCCCGGGTCGCCGGGGTCGCCCGGCCGGAGGGCTTCCTGCGGGTCTATTATGGCAGCGCCGGGGCGGCGGCCTTGATCGGCTGGAGTCACCCGGCCGACGACAGCGAGGCCCATGAGAATTTGGCTTGCGAAGTCAGGGCTCTGCTGCTACCCTTCGGGGTGCCTTACCGCATCGGGACGGTTTGGCGGACCCTGATTGCGGGGCGCGTGGATGCGTCCTATAAGGCCCTGATAGGAGACATCAAGAGAGTATGCGATCCGGACGGCATCCTGAACCCGGGAGTCGGGGTCTTCCCGTCGCGCGCGGAGCCTCCCGCCCGACGGCGGGGTCGGGGAAGGGCGCGTTGACAGCCTCTGGACGATTTGATAGCGTCACGTCTCCGATGAGCAAGCCGAAGGCGTCCGCGCGCTCCGCCGCGCCGTCTCTCGACTCCGTCACGGTCGTCTTGGAGCTGCCCGTGCCTCAGGACCGCCTCTTCCGGCTCGTCTCCGATCCTTCCCAGCTTCCCAAGTGGGCCGACCCCATCAAGGCCGTGCGCCGCGACGGCGGCCGCGCTGTCGTCGACTACGAGCTTCCCGACCGGCGAGTGGAGTGCCCCTGCGACACGGACGTGGACGCCGCGCGCGGCACCGCCGACTGGACCGTCCACCTGCCCGACGCGCCGGCCCTCAAGGTCTACTCCCGGGCCGTGGCCGTCG
>CAZZGQ010000246.1:0-5043 GCA_964653765.1 uncultured Elusimicrobia bacterium
TCCATTTCCTGCTCTGCCTCAACCACGACTTCGGCGAGCGCCTCGCGGCCATCCGCTCGATGGCCCGCGTCGAGGTGGGCCTGGGAGAGCTCAAGGCGGTGGCGTCCCCCGGAGTCCTGCGCGCGGCCAGCCTGGGCTCCTGCGTGGCCATCATCCTCTACGACCCACTCACGCGCAAGGGCGTTATGTCCCACGTCGTCATGCCGCAGTCCACCTCGCCCGAGAAGGCCAAGGCCACGCCCGGGAAGTTCGCCGACACGGCGGTTCCCGCTCTGCTCCAGAAGATCGGCCTTCCTCCGAGCCGCCTCCAGGCCTGGATGGTGGGCGGGGCCAACATGTTCTACGCCAGCTCTTCGCCGCTGCTGCAGGTCGGGCAGCGCAACGTGGAGCGCTGCCGGGCGGCCCTCGCCAAGCACGGACTGCGCTCGGTCGTCGAAGAGGTGGGCAAGAACCTGGGCCGCACCGTCGAGCTCTTCACCTCGACGGGCGAGGTCTGGGTCCGCTCGGGGCCGCTCAGCCGGCGCTTGCCCACGCCCCGCCGCTCAGCCGACCTTAAACTGCCCGACCAGACCGCGTAGGCGTTCCACCACGCTGGCCAGGTCGCCCGCGGAGCCCGAGACCTGCTCGATCGCCGCCGACAGCTCCTCGCTGCTGGCGGTCGCCTCCTCGGTGGAGGCGGCGACTTCCTCGGTGTTGGCGGCCATCTGCGAGACCTGGGTGTTGACCTGAGCCACTTCCTTGGAGATGATGCTGAAGAGCTTCTCGGCCTCCAGCGTCATGCGGAAGCTCTCGGCCACCTCTTGGTTGCCCTTCTCCGTGGTCTGGATGGCTCGCGCCGTCTCCTCCTGGACCTCGCGGATGAGCTTGGTGATCTGCTGCGCGCTGCCCGCGGAGCTCTCGGCCAGCTTGCGGATCTCCTCGGCGACGACGGCGAAGCCGCGTCCCGATTCGCCCGCGCGCGCGGCCTCGATCGCGGCGTTGAGCGAGAGGAGGTTGGTCTGGTCGGCGATCTTCGTGATCAGATCGACGATGTTGCCGATCTGGCTCGAGCGCTTCCCGAGCTCGTGGATGAAGCCGGCCGCCGCCGCCACCGACTCCTGCGATTGCTTCATCTTGCTGACGACCTGCACCGCCAGCTTGCCGCCCTCTTGGGCGTTCATGCCCGCCTGCTGGACGGAGGAAGCCATGGATTGGGTGCCCTGGGCGACATGAGCCATGCTCTGCGAGATCTGGGTCATGACCTGCACGGCCTGGTTGATATTGGCCGACGACTGGCTCGTGATCTCGTTGAGCGTCTTGGCCGAGGCGGAGATCTGCTCGGAGGTCGGCTGGACGGTGCGCACGAAGGAGGCCATGTTCTGCGTCATGCGCTCGATGGCGGCGGCCAAGGCGGAGAGCTCGCGCGTGGCGTCAGCCCCGCGGGCGTCGATCGTCACGTCGAGCCGCCCTTCCGCCACGATGCCCGCCGTCTTCACGAGATCCTGGATCGGGCCCAGGACCAGGCGGCCGAGCACCAAATAGGTGATGCCGACGGCGACCAGCGAGGCGAAGATCAGGATGAGCAGGGACTCGAAGATCGTCTTGCGCAGCTGGCTCTTGACCATGGCCGGCGAGAAGACTCCGACGAGCTGGCCCAACGAGAGGACCTGCTCCTCGCCTTTGGCGTCCCAGCGCCGGCTCTCCACCGGGACCTGGATGACGAGCCACTCCCCATCGGCGTAGCGGTGCAGCTTGCCCAACGCCTGAGCATCCTTCGCCTGCTTGAGGAGGCCGTCGACGTAGTCCTTCGAGGGCGCCGCCACCTGCAGCTGGCCCACGGCGTCGAGCACGCCCAGCGCCTTGCGCTCCTTGCCTTCGCGCGTCGCGGCGCCGACCACCTTCTCGACGCCGCTCATGTCGTAAGTGGCCAAGGGCACGGTGACGCGGTTGCTGATCTCGCCCATCGCCAGCTGCTGCTGCCGCATGAACCCCTGCATGGCCGTCGTCGACAGGAGGCGGTAGTTGAACAGGAAGAGCACGGCCGCGCCGCCGAACGTGGACAAACCCAGGACGCCGCCGATGATCATCGGCAGCGACCAGCGTCGCGCGCTCGGCGGCAGGGCCGGCTGCATCGGCTACTTCAGGCCCACCGTGGCGAGGTATTTCGCGTGCAGGGCGTCCTGCTCCGTCAGCCACTTGGTGAACTCCGGGCCCGTGAGCCAGCTGGCGTTGAGCCCGTTCTTCTGCAGGTAGTCCTGGAACTCCTTGCTCTTGTAGACCTTCTGGAGGATGCCCGTGTAATACTTCAGGGCCTCGGCGGGCATGTTGGGCGGGCCGAACAAGCCGCGCATCATCTGATAATCGACGTCGTAGCCCTGCTCCTTGAGGGTTGGGATGGTCGTCCAGCCTGGGATCGCCATGCGCTTGGGCCTCGCCACGCCGAGAGGCCGGACCTTGTCGGCGTGCCAGAGGTCGACGGCCTCGCTGGGGTTGTTGACGGTGGAATCGATCTTGTGGTCGGCCAGCGTCTTGGCGACGTCGTTGCCGCCGCCCAGCGGGACGTAGGTGAACTTTGCCCCGGACGCCTGCTCGATCATGATCGTGACGATCTGGTCTTCCTGGGCGGCGCCGGTGCCGCCCATCTTGTACTTGCCCGGCTGAGCCTTGGCGGCGTCGAGGTAATCCTTGGCCTTCTGGAAGGGCGTGTCGGAAGGCACCCAGAGGATGAAGTCGTCCAGCGCCATGCGCGCGACGGGCGTCAGCTCGCTCCACTTGTACGGCGTGCCGACGGCGATCGGCAGCGTGAAAAGGTTCGAGAGGGTGATGACGAGGGTCTGGCTGTCGCCGCTCTTGCCCTTCACGTACATGTAGGCCTCGGCGCCCGAGCCGCCGGCCTTGTTGACGACGTTGACGGGCTGCGGCATGAGCTTGAGATCGGAGATGACCTTGGCGATCTCGCGCGCGAGCTGGTCGGCGCCGCCGGCCTTGGCGGGGACGACGATGTCGACGGGCCCGCCGGGCTGCCACGCTTTCGCGGCGGCGGGGAACAGGAGCACGGCGGCGCAAAGGACCGGCAGAATGGCACGTTTCATCGCATCCCTCCGTTATGACGACTGGATGACATCCTAACTTCTCGTCGGGTCAAAGTCAACCGCGCGGGTCCGGCGCGTTTCAGGCGTCCCAGACGGCGAGGAGCTCGAGGCAGGTCGGTTTCGCGTCCGGGGTCACGAGGCGCGCGACGAGCGCGTGGGCCTTGGGCCGCATCACCTGGTCGTAGACGGTGGCGCGGTCGCCGCGGATGCCTTGAGGAGCGGTGACGATCAAGGTCTCGCCGCAGCGCTCCGCCATCCGATTGAGGACAGCGCTTACCACTATGTTCGCCGTCTCGGCGAGGACGGCGTCGACCGGGAGGTCGAGGCCGCTCGCACCTTTGATCCTGTCGGCGAACGGCGACGCTTGCGCGTCGGTCACGGCGAGAATGAAGCGAGGCGACGGAAGCCCGTTCACGTTCAGGCGCACCGCCTCCAGGGACTCGGGCGATTTGGCCGGGACGTAGGGCGCCACGCTGGCGACTTTCCAACGGTCGCCGGTGAGCTTATCGAGGGCGGAGCAGGCCTCGGGCAAGCCGGCGGGGAACTCCCGCTCGACGGCCGATGGGTTCATGGCAGGGAGGCCGCGACTCCCGTGACCGTCTTGAGGTCCTCGGCCGTGAAGGGCTTGGCGAGCACGGCGCGGGCGCCGCAAGCCAGGAGCTCCTTCTTGATCTCGTCCTGGCCGCTGGCCGTGATCACGACGACGGCCGTGCTGGGCTTGGCGGCCATGATGACCTTGAGGACCTCCATGCCGGACCCTCCGGGCATCACGAGATCGAGGGTCACCATGTCGGGCAGCAGGACCTTGAAGGCCTCGATGGCGGGCTTGACGTCCTCGGCTTCGCCGACGACCTGGTGGCCCAGGCCCGTCAGCATGCCCTTCAGCATGGCGCGCGCCAAGCGCGAGTCGTCAACGATGAGGACCTTGGCCATGCCGCTGTAGCGTAACAGATGACGTGGATCGATGCAAGGGTTTCATGTCGGAAGTGTGTCAGACGCGCACGCCGGCGTGCTTGGGCTCGAAGAGGATCAGCGTCCGGCGCAGCTCGCCCTCTTCTTCCAGGTGGACGGCCTTCACGTGGCAGGGCTCCGACTTGAACATCGTATCGGCCTCCACGACCTGGTTGGGCCGGTCGAGCGCCACGCCCACCAGGCGCAGCACGTCCTGCTGCTGGCTGTCGATGACGTCCAGGAGATGCAGCTTTCCCTCCCCCGTCACGCTGCCGGTGACCGGGAAATTGGTGTAGAGGACGCTGTTGTCCTCGTCCACGACGATGGCCTTGTGGTTCTTGGAGACGATGGCGACGAGGATGGATTGCCACCAGCGCGCCTCCGCCACGCCGCGCTGCTTTTCCTTTACGAGGGCGTTGGAGATCTCGGCTTTGACCTTATTGAGAAAGAGATTGATCGCGGCGGCGATGTCGCCGATCTCGTCGTTGCGGGCCGGGAACTTGAGCTCCAGGGTCTTGAAGGAGATGCCCTCGATGGCGTCGCGCAGGTTCAGCAGCGGATTGAGCACGAAGTGATGCAGGAAGAAGTAGAGCGGTATGCCCAAGAGCAGCAGGACGCCCACGGCGCCCACCGCGTACTTGCGCATCGCCTTGTTGATGACCTTGACCACGCCTTCGCGGCTGACTTGCAGGTTGAGGATGCCCAGCACGTCCCCCCGCAGCGCCAGCGGGATCGCGATGTCGTAAAGCGGCAGGTTCGGCACGGCGCGGACCATCGGCGACTTCGAGAGCCACGCCTGCTCGATGGCGTCGGTCGGCAGCGTGACCTCCTTGGAGAACTGGTCGAACGTCTCCGTGATCTTGCTCGGGTCCTTGAACCAGCGGACCTCGCCGTACTTGTTGAGGTAAAGCAGGGCGGCCACGCGGTCGTCCTTGGCGAAGCGCGTGATCGTGTCGAACTCGTTCATCGAGATCGCGCCCTGATTGCGGCTGAGACCCTCGATGAGGGTGGGCGCGTAGAG
>CAZZGQ010000247.1:0-5025 GCA_964653765.1 uncultured Elusimicrobia bacterium
GGTCGAAGGCGCACGACTGGAAATCGTGTAGGGTCTAAAAGCCCTCGCGGGTTCGAATCCCGCCCTTTCCGCCAGTTTTCTATAATGCCGGCGTGACCGCCGTCGCGCGCCGACCTCTCGTGACGGCTTTGGCCCTCGCGGCCGGCAGCGCCTTGATCCTCGCCAGCGCTCCGGCCCAATACCTGGGCCGCCAGGAAGACGACCTCCTCTATATCCTGCTCTCGCAGGCGCTGGCCCACGGCTCGTACCGCCTCTCCACCGCCATCGGCCGCCCGGTGATGCCGTTCTTCCCCCCGGTCTGGCCGGCGCTCCTTCTGCCGCTGAGCTGGCTTTGCCCGCACCGCCTGGGCGCCTACCAAGCCTTTTGCGCCGCGCTGCAGGCGCTGGTGCCCTGGGCCTGCTTCGCTTGGCTTCGGCGGCGCGGCGCCGGCGACGGACGCGCCGCGCTGGTCGCCCTCCTCTGCGCGTCGAGCCCGCTGCTCCTCTCGCAAGCCGGCGCCGTCATGAGCGAGGCGCCGTTTCTTCTCTTTCTGCTGGCACTGCTGGCGACGCTCGACCGGCCGAAGGCAGACGGCAAGGCCGCGGGCGGCTGGCTGGCGGCGCTCTGGCTGATGCGCCCCGCCGGCCTCTCCTTGGCGCCGGCGCTCGCCCCGCTCGTCCAGCGCAAGCGCGACCTCGCTTGGGCGGCGGCTCTGCCCGTCGCCGCCCTCGGAGCCTGGTCCGGCGGCTGGTGGCTCGCCGTGCGGCGCGCAGGCGCGACCGCGGGCAAGCGCGCCTACGAAAACCGCTCGTGGCTCGAGCCGCTGCGGCTCGACGGCGGCCGAAAGCTGCGCTTTTACGCGAGCTCGCTGGGCGGAGGCTTCCTGCCGCGCGCCGTGTCGCTGGGCCGGGCGTCCGCTTTCCTGGGCGCGGCGCTGCTGCTCTGCGCGCTCTGGGGCGCGGCGCGGGCCCTCGGGCGGCGGCGCGACGACCCGGCGGCGTGGGCGCTGCTCGGCTCGCTGGCGATGTACGCCGCTTGGGGTTGGACCTACGAGCGCTACTGGATCACGCTCCTGCCGCTGCTCTGGTGGGCCTGCGCCGAAGCCTGGGGCCGCTGGGCCGAGGGCGTCCTTGCCGCGCTGCTCGCGCTGCAGCTCGCGTTCGGCGCGCCGCCCTGGGCGCGCGGCACGTCCTGGCGCAACCCCGAGCTCGCGCGCACCTACGACTGGCTGTCGGTTAACCTGCCCGTCGACGGTGCCCTGGCGAGCGCGGCGTATCTGCGCGACGGCCTCTACGCCGGACGGCCCTCGATGCCGCTGCCCGACACGGAGACGGCGGAGGAGTTCGCCTCGCAGATGAAGGCGCAGCGCGTGCGCTTCGCGCTGTGGCAGGACGCCCTGGACATCGGCGGCGCCACGCCCCTCGAGCGGCGCCTGCGGCGAGCCCGAGAGCATCTGGCCGATCCGGCCTATTTCCATCCGATCTTCGACGATGAGAACGAGCACAGCCGGGTCTTTGTCCTCAAATAGCTGGCGGGTCGCCGTCGCCGCCGCGGCGCTGGCCGCCTACGCGGTCACGCTGACGGCGCGCGGCTGGATCCGCGACGATCGCTGGCTCATCGCCGACAACGCGCTCTTCGCTCCCGGCTGGTCCGCCGCTGCTGCCGTCGTGACGACGGGCTACGTCGAGGCCGCCTCCGGCGGCTCCGCGCCGATCAGCGAATACCGGCCGCTGTTGAGCCTCTCCTTCCTCGCCCAGCTCGCGACCACTGGCCGCCGGCCCGCGCCGCTGCACGCGGCCAACGTCCTGCTGCACGCGGCGGTCTGCCTGCTGCTCTTCGAGGCGCTGCGCCGGCGCCTGTCCGTCGATGCCGCCGGAGCCGGCGCGCTGCTCTTCGCCGTGCTGCCCGTGCACGCCGAGGTCGTCTCCTACATCAGCAGCCGCGGCGAGCTGCTGACGGCGATTTCGACCCTGGCCTGCTGGCTGCTCCTCGAAGGGCCCCGTCCGAGGCTCTTCGCCGGCCTGGCCTGCTTCGCGGCGGGCTTGTTGTCGAAGGAGCACGCTGTCGTGATCCCCGCTTTCCTCGCCCTGGCCGATTGGACCTTCGAGGGCGAGCGGCCTTGGAGCCCCGCACGGCGCCCCGTCTACGCGGGCTTGGCCTGCGTCCTGGCCGCCTACGCGCTGCTCCGCTTGGCCGTGCTCGGCGCGCGGCAGGCCGCGGGCGCGCCTTTCTTCGCCTCGCGCCTCGACGCGGCCTTGGCGTGGCCGCGGTTCGCGCTCGCGCATTACGCCTGGCCGGCGGTCTCGGGAGTCGGCCTCTGCTCGGACTTCACCGGCGCGGGAGGGGCGCGAGCCGTCCCGTTCTCGATCGCGGGCGCGGCGGCGCTCGCCGCCCTCGCCGTCGCGGCGGCGCGCTGCCTCCGCGGCGTCGCGCGGCGCAAGCCGTGGGCGTTCTGGACGCTCGGCCCCTTGCTGTTCCTGCTGCCTTCGTGCCCGCTGCTCGTGCCCCTCGACACCATCGGCGCGGAGCGCTTCCTGTATCTTCCGACGATCGGGCTGGCCGCGGGCTTCGGCGCCTTGTACGCGCGCGCCCGCGCGCGGACGCGCTGGGCTTGGCTCGGCCTCGCGGCGGCGGTCTCCTGGTACGCCGCGGCCCTGGCCGTGCGCAACTCGTGCTGGCTTTCCGACATCGCTTACTACCGCGCCGCCGCCGCCTGCAATCCTTCGTCGGCGCACGCCCGCGGCGGCCTGGGCGCGGCGCTCCTCGAGGCCGGCCGGGAAGCGGAAGGCCGCCGGCTCCTCGAGGAGGCGATCGCTCTCGACCCGCGCCTGCCCCAGCCGCGCTACGACCTGGCCGTCGCCGCTTGGCGACGCGGCGACGAGGCGGAAACTTTGCGCCGCGCCCGCGAGGCCGTGGCGCTCGAGTCCGGCTCGACGGACGCCCTGCTGCTGCTGGCCCTCGCCGAGGAGAAGGCGGGGCGCCTGGGCGAGGCGACGGCGCTGCTGCGCCGGGCCGAGAGCCTGATGCCCTGGAGCCCTCTGGTGCAATATAATCTGGGTCGCGTGCTATTGCTAGAAGGCCGTGCCGACGAAGCGAGGGTCCACGCCCGCCTTTACGCGCGGCTGGCTCCCGGAGACCCGGACGGGGCGCGCCTCAACGCGCTCCTCCACGAGTAGCGGTGAAAGAGACCAAGGACTCCTGGGCCCTCGGCGCGGCGCTGGCGCTCTTCTACCTCAGCTTCCATTCCTACTTCTACAACTTCGACGGCGTGGCCTGCGCCGTCGCCGTCGAGCTCGGCAACTTCAAGGACCTCGTCCACGGCAATCATCTGGCCTACGGCGTCGTCGGCTGGGCCTTCTTCCAGGTTTGGCGCCTGCTGGGCTACCGCGGACCCGCGCTCCTGTGCCTGCAGACGCTCGATACGCTCCTCCACGCGGCGGCGGCCGGAGTCTTCCACTCCACACTGCGCCGCGCGGGCGTCAATCGCGCGACCTCGGCGATCTGCGCCGTGGGCTTGGCGGTCTCCTACGCCTTTTGGTTCTGGAGCCTGGATGCCCAGGTCTATCCTCTGAGCACGTTCTTCATGGCGCTGACGCTGCGCGAGGCGCTCGCGGCCAGGCCTCGACCCGCTCGTCTCGGCGCCTATCAGGGGCTGGCGATCCTCGGGCACGTCGCCAACGTCCTGTTCGCGCCCGCCGCCGTCTACGCGCTTTGGGCCGGCGAGCGGACGACCCGGCCGCGGCGCCTGGCGGCCTGGGCCGCGACGGCTTCCGTCATCGTGGTCTGCGTCTACGCCTGGGCCGGGTACTTCTGCGTGCGTCCGGCCTCGGCCGACGAGGTGAGGGTCTGGCTGCTCGGCAGCGCCGCGCTGACCTCCGGCAAGACCTTCGCCTGGCACGGCGGCTATTCTTTCGAGCAGGCGCGGCAATGGACGCTCATGTGCCTGCGCATCTTCAGCGATTTCACGGGCCTGTCCGGCGCGGCGCGCGCGGCCTCGCTGGGCCTGGCCGCGGCGGCGCTGCTCGCCGCCGGGGTGGGCCTCGAGCGCGGGCTCTTCGACCGCTCCCCCCGCAAGCCCGTCGTGATCGCGGCGCTGTGGCTGTCCTGCTACGCGGCGCTCTTCCTCTCCTGGGAGGCCTTCACGGTCGTCTACCGGATCGCCGACCTGCTCCCGCTGTGGCTCCTGGCCGCGCTGGCCTTTTCGGCCGCGCCTCGCCGGCAGTGGATGGCGACGGCCCTCGTGGCGGGCCTGGCCGTCGTCAACGGCGTCTGGCTGATCGCGCCCACGACGACGCCGGCCAGCAACCCGGGCTACCAGGAAGCGCTTTGGGTGGGCCGCCAGACGCCGCCCGACGCCTGGGTCGTGGCGGGGTCGCTCGGGCAGGTCTATTACCCATACTTCGGCCACGTCAAGCCGCTCAACATGCGCTATTGGGACGACCGCCTGCCCGCCCTGGCCCGGCGCCTGGACGAACTGTCGGACGTCGGCCAACGCGTCTTCGCCACCGAACGCACGCTGCAGGCGGGCGGCTGGTTGGATTGGTTCCGCGGCTACGGCCTGCGCGTGGCCGCCGAGGGGCCCGAGGGCCGGCTCTACGAGGTCAAACGAGCGGCCAGCCGAGAGGCAGCACGACGAAGAGGTTGAAGATCGCCCCGGCGCTCAGGAACGGGCCGAAGGGGATCGGCTCGGACTTCTTCAGCCGCCCCCGCGCGATCAGCGACGAGCCGTACGCCGCTCCCAGCACGGAGCCGATCATCAGGCAGTCGTAAGCGCCCACCGCCCCGGACCAGGCTCCGACGGCCGCCAAGAGCTTGATGTCGCCGCCGCCCATCGCTTCCTTGCCGAAGAGGGCGTCGCCGGCCGCCGCCACGCCGTAGCAGATCGCAAAGCCCACCGCTGCCCCGCGCGCCGCGTACAGAAAGCTCATCAAGGGCGGCGCTGAGCGGTACAGAGGATTGAGCGGAGCCGCCACGAGCCCGAGGGCCAGCAGGCCCAGCGAGAGCTCGTCCGGGATCAGGAACGTGTCCCAATCGATCAGCGTGAC
>CAZZGQ010000248.1:0-2191 GCA_964653765.1 uncultured Elusimicrobia bacterium
TCGACGGCCGACTTCATATCCGGGGCGACGACGAGCACGACCTCGCTGCGATCGTAGCGGACGGTGGGCGGGCGCATGTGCATGCCGCGCTCGGCCCAGACCTTCTGGCGCTGGTCTTCCGACGTGATCACGATGCCCTCGGCCGGGGCGTCGGACGGAGCGGCGTCGGCCGCGGCCGACGCGACGGCCTGGGCGGCTTGCGCGGCGAGAGCGCCCGGACCGCTTGGAGCGGCCGCGGCGGCCACGGGCGCGCCGCGCTCCGGGCCGGGCAGCGGCTTGCCCGCGGCCAGCTGCTCCGGCGCCGTCTTGAGATCGGTGGGCGTGCCCCCTTCCGGGACCTTGGGCGCCGGCGGCACGGAGCCGGCGGCCATGAGGGCCTCGTTTTCCGCGGCCTTCTGCCATTCGTCCTTGGCGGATTCTTTGGCGGCGATGCGGCGGATCCCCATCGCTTTCTTTTGGCGCTCGAGATCGGCGTGCAGCTCCTCGTTGCTGGGCCCGATGCCGACCGGCGTGGAGGCGCCGGCCATGGTGGGGGCTTCGATGGGGCTGCCGCGGGCGGGCGCCAGCGGCTTGGCCGGCTTGAGGCCGCGGCTCTTCTCGACATCGGCCTCGGTCAGCGCCGCCGAGGGCAAGCGGCTCTCGTCGGTCGTCAGCGTGGTCCCGCCCACCGAGAGCATGACGCGCGCCCGGTCGACGATGACGACGGCGACGAGGACGCTGCAGAGGGCGAAGGCGAGGACGGGCTTGGTGAGGCGGAAGCGATCGGAGGCGCGGCGGCCGGCAGCGCCGGAGCGCCGGCGGTCCAGCCGCGACATGAAGCCGCTCGGCAGCGGCTGCTCCGGCAGCGAGCGCAGCGACTTCGAGAGGCCGCGCAGGCGCTCGAGCTCCTCGCGGCACGAGGCGCAGCCGGCTAGATGGGACTCCAGAACGCGGCGGCGCGCCGGCTCCAATTCGCCGTCGAGCAATTCCGTCAGCGCCTGGACGTCGTGGGCGCTCACGGCAAAACCTGGTTGGCGAGCAGGCGCTTCAGCTGCTCGCGCGCCCTCCAAAGGCGCGACTTGACGGTGCCCTCGGGGATCTCGAGGGCGGCGGCGATCTGCTGATAGGTCTGGCCCTGCAGCTCGCGCAGCACGACGATGGCGCGGGCCTCGGGGTCGAGCTCGAGCAGCGCCCGCTGCACGGCGGCGCCGCTTTGCGAGGTCTCCAAGCCGGCGTCGAGCGGCAGGTCCTTGCCGGCGGGCTCGCGGACGGGAGCGTCGTCGTCCTCACGGCCGAAAAGCGAGTCGAGCGGCAGCATCTTCCAGAGCCCGCGGCGCTTCTCCGAGCGCACCCGGTTCTTCCAGGTGTTCAGCGTGATGCGGTAGACCCAGGTCGAGAGCTGGCACTCGCCGCGGAAGCCGGGCAGCGCGCGCAGGGCGCGGATGAGCGCATCCTGGGCCAGGTCCTCGGCGTCGGTGGGGTTGCCGAGCAGCCGCAACGCCAGGTTGTACACCAGGACAGCGTGCTTCTCGAGAAGCTCTTGCTCGGTCGCCATTTTGTGACGACGAATTGTAACAAACTAAACTTTGGGGTCAGACCCCAAAGTTTAGTTGTTCGAGAACTTCTTTAGGGCCGGGGAGACCTTGAACTTGGGCTCGGTGACGGCCTGCACGGCCTCCGGCGTCGTGTCGGGGGCGATGGCGCGCAGCACCAGGCCTTCCTTGGTGACGTCGAAGACGGCGAGCTCGGTGATGATCGTGGAGACCACGCCCTTGCCCGTCAGCGGCAGGCTGCACTTGTTCAGGATCTTGGGCTTGTTGTCCTTCGTGGTGTGCTCCATCGCCACGATGACCTTCTTGGCTCCGGCCACCATGTCCATGGCGCCGCCCATGCCCTTCACCTTCTTGCCGGGGATCATCCAGTTGGCCAGGTCGCCGTCCGCGGAGACCTCCATGGCGCCCAGGACCGTGGCGTCCAAGTGACCGCCGCGGACGATGGCGAAGGACTCGTGCGAGCCGAAGTACGAGCAGCCCGGCAGCTCCGTCACCGTCTCCTTGCCCGCGTTGATGAGGTCGGGGTCGGCTTCGCCTTCCAGGGGATAGGCGCCGTAGCCGAGCATGCCGTTCTCGGTGTGGAGCGTGATGTGCACGTTCGGCGGCAGGAAGTTGGGCACGAGGGTGGGCACGCCGATGCCGAGATTGACGTAGTCCCC
>CAZZGQ010000248.1:2291-5005 GCA_964653765.1 uncultured Elusimicrobia bacterium
GTGAAGAAGCCGCCGATGCCGGCGCCGCCGGCGCGGATGCGCTCGGCCAGAGTGCCCTGCGGGTTCCATTCCACCTGCAGGCGGCCGTCCAGCGCCATCTGCTCGAAAGCGGCGCATTCGCCGCCGTAGGACATGATCATCTTCTTGACCTGCCCGTTGTTGATGAGCGTGCCGATGCCGAAGGTGTCGATGCCGGCGTTGTTGGAGATGATGGTGAGGTCTTTGACGCCCTTGGCGCGCAGGGCGGCCAGGAGGTTCTCGGCGTTGCCGCTGAGCCCGAAGCCGCCCACCATGATCGTGGCGCCGTCCTTGATCTCGGAGACGGCTTCAGCGGCGGAAGCGATCGTCTTGGCCATGGCCGCAGTCTAGCTAATTCGAGCCGCCGCCGGCTTCGTTGTCGCAGCGCAGGAGGGTCACTCGCGGGATGATGGCCCGCGCGGGACACGCCTCCTCGGTGCTGCAGAGGGTGCCGGCCGGGTAGACGACCTCGTACTCGCCGTCCTGGCAGCCTTGGAAGCCGTCCTGCACGACCATGCCCATCATCGACCACGGCGCTCCGACGGTGAAGGTCATGAAGCCGAAGTCGCCCTCAGCGCTGACGATCGTGCCTTGGAGCTTGGTCTCGGTGCGCTGGTCGCCCGGGACGCCGAGGGTGAAGACGGGCGTGGCCTTCCCTTTGATGAGGAGGCGGCCGGGAACCTGGTTCATGGCATGGGCGGGGGCGACGGCGGCGAGGAGCAGGGCGGCGAGGACGAGACGGGTCATGAGGGTGGTCTCCTTACAATTACGGGATGAGCGCATGCTAGCAAGGCTGGAGCGGAAGCCTATGGGTCGAAGGTCCTTGATGGAGGATCTCTTTCCACCTACGCCGAGATGGGACTTCTAGTCGTCGAGCTCGGCCGGGTCCAGGCGGCGGTCGCGGCCCGTCAGGAGCAGCGCCACGGCCGCGGCCACGAGAGCGAAGGCGGCGGCGGTGCGCCCTCCGGGCCGCTCGCCGAGAGCGATCCAGGCGCCCAGGGCGGCCAGAGGCGGCTCGAAGAGCTTGGCGCAGCTGAGGAGATTGACGTCCATCGACTCGAGCAGGTGGGTGAAGAGGGCGTGGCCGCCGATCGAGACCACGGCGGCCAGGGCGAAGACCGCTCCCCAGAACTTGAAGGGATAGCCCGTCCATGCCACGCCGCGCGCCTGGCCCGCGGCGAAGAACAGCCCCGCGACGACGCAGGCGCATACCACCGTGAAGAGCACGTTGTCGAGGTGGCGGCGCACGCCTTTGCCGGCCAGCACGTATGACGAGAACGCCGCGGCCGACAGCAGCGCCGCCGCGTCGCCGGCCAGGGTCGACGTGCCGCCGCCGTGCCGCGCCGAGAAGAGCGTCCAGATGCCCGCGCCGGCCAGGGCGTAGGCCAGCCAGACGCGCGCCGTCGGCCGCTGCTCGAAGAACAGCCAGGCGCCGAGGCCGGTCCACAGCGGGTGCGTCTCGAAGGCGATCATGCAGTGGGCCACGCTCGTGTTCTGCGCGGCGTAGACGAAGGTCCAGAGATGAACGAAAAAGAGCGTGCCAGCGCCGACGGTCGCCCAGCGCCGCGGCCGCGGCAGCCGGCTCCAGCCGGCGCGGCGCGTCCACGCCGCGGGGCCGAGCAGGAGCAGGACGAACGCCAGCCGCCAGAAGCCGATCGTCTCCGTGGGCGCGGCGGCCACGCGGATGAGCAGCGCGGGCTGCGAGAGGCAGACGACGGCCAGCGCCAGCCGCAGCAGGTTCACGGATATTCGACCGAGACGAGGGTCAGCCGGGCCTCTCCCTCGGGGCCTTCCCAGGAGACCTCGTCGCCGGCTTTCTTGCCGAACACGGCCTGGGCGAGCGGCGCCGACCACGGCAGGAGCTCGGAGGAGGCGCGCGCCTCGTCCTCGCCGACGATCTGGAACGACTGGAGCTTGCCCGCCGCGTCGCGCAGCGCCACGCGCGCGCCGAACCGCGCCTCGGCGCCGGAGCCGCGAGGGACCGGTATCGCCGAGTCGATGCGCGCCTCGAGATAGCGCAAGTCGCGGTCGATCCGCTTGGCGTCGGCGCCGGGCTTGGCGCGCTGGGCGACCAAGTCGGTGACGGCGGAGCGCAAGAGCTCCAGGCCGCGGGGCGTGACGTAGTTCGGCCCCTCGGGCACCGGACGCTCGGGGAGGTCGTCGCCGGCGTCGTCTTCCTTGGTGAAGGCGCGGCTCATCGCCGCATTCTACGATTTCAGCGCTGGCGGTCGTTGAGTCCGCGGGAGCGCTGGATGGGCGGCGGTTTGGTGCCGAGGTGCTTGTGCAGCGTGAGCATGAAGCCCGCCATGGAGAGCGGCTTGCGGGCGAAGTCCACCACGTTGCCCTCCTGCTTGATCATGTTCACGGTGGAGTCGTCGAGCTTGCTGCCGGTGACGACGATGACCGGGGCGCGGATGCCGCGCGCGCTGAGCTCGCGCAGAAATTCGTAGCCGCCCTGGCGCGACATCATGAGGTCGCTGACGATGAGGTCCGGCGCGCGCTTCTCGATGGCGGCCAGCCCCTCGATCCCGTCGACGGCGGTGGCCACCTGGAAGCCTTCCATGTGGATGAGCGTCTCCAGGATCGAGCGCACGTGCTCGTCGTCGTCGACGACGAGGATGAAGCGCTGCGAAGGCTCGGCGAGCGGCGTCGTCTCGTTGAGGGTCGGATCGTCCATGTCAGAGGGCTCCTGGGGC
>CAZZGQ010000249.1:0-5002 GCA_964653765.1 uncultured Elusimicrobia bacterium
GTCTGCGCGCGGCGCACGAAGTCCTGCACTTCCTTGGACTTCCAGGCCGCGCCGACCTTCGGCCAGGCGTCGAGGAGCTTCTCCTTCTTGAGGTCGGCCACGGCGAAGGGAAGAGCGTTGAGGAGCTTGGCCCGGCCATTGGGCACGACGAGGACCATCGACTGCGGGCTCTGGGCGCGGGTGAGCATCTCCTGCTGGATGCCCCAGGGATAGACGGCCAGGCGCGGACCCTTGAGCGCGGCCGCGGCGGCCTTGAGGCCCATCACCGCTTCGGCCCACTCCTCGTCCGTGCACGCGAGGCTGTCCCAGGCGTGGGCGGCGCGGCCCAGGCGCATCATCGGACCGGTGACGAAGGTCCTCGCGCCGATCTTGGCGGCCTGCTCGTAGACGGCGACGGCGTCCCGCACGTTCAGGCGCGTCGGGATGAAGACGAGCTCGGGCTCGAGGCCGCGCTTGGCCAAGCGCTCGAGCGCCTCCCAGGCCGGCCGATATCCCGAGCCCGGCCGCAGCTTCTCATGGACGGCCGCCGTGGCGCCGTCGATGGAGATCTGCACGCAGGCGATCTTCATCGCCTTGAGACGGTCGCAGGCCTTGTCGTCGAGGTCCAGGCCGTTGGTCTCGATCTTGATCTCGACGCCGCCTTTGCTCAAGATGTCGTAGATCTCCCACACGTAGGGAGACCCCATCGGCTCGCCGCCGCCGAAGGCCACGTAGGCGATGCCGGCCTCCACGATCTGGCGCGCCAGCGAGAGGCATTGCTCGCGGTCCATCTCGTCGCGCCAAGTCTTGTCGGGCCCGGACTCCTCGCAGCAGTGCAGGCAGCGGCCGGTGCACTTGTTGGTGAGCTGCCAGGCCAGGAAGAGAGGGGCGGCGTAGTCGAGGGCGTCGGCGCCGCGCGGGGATCGTTCGGGCATGGGCCATTATAGGATTTTCCGTCGAGAGGCTCGCATAGGGGCTATGCCGATCACTGCATAGGTATAACTCTTACTTCAGGGAAATAGCGCGCAAACACCATGATGGTAGGATCGCGCCATGGAAACGACCTTGGATCGTCACGCGTCCAAGACGGAGGCCGATCCCCGCGACCGCGGAGGGCGGCTGGCGGCGGGGGCGGCCGTGGTCGTGATCGGCTTGGCGATCTGCGCTCTGCGCGCGGGCAGCCTCTACTGGCTCTGGTACGGCCCATGGTTGAGGCTGTACAGCCTGCTGGCCACGGCCTTCATCCTCACGCGCTTGGCGATCGCCGCGGCCTACCGCCCGCCGGCGGACCGCGGCCATCTCCCCACCCTCTCCATCGTCATCTCGGCCATGAACGAGGAAGGCCTCATCGCCAAGACCATCGGTCACTGCTTCCGGTCGCGGTATCCGGCCGACCGGTTCGAGGTCATCGCCATCGACGACGGCTCCACGGACGGGACGTGGCGCGCCATGCAGGAGGCGCACGCCGAGTTCCCGCGCCTCAAGCTGATCCGCTTCGAAGAGAACCGCGGAAAGCGGGAAGGGATGACAGCGGGCGTGCTGGAGGCCAAGGGCGAGCTGATCGTCTTCGTCGATTCGGACACCCTCCTCGAGCCCGACGGCCTCTACAACCTGGCCCAGCCGTTCGTCGATCCGGCGGTGGGCGCCGTGTCGGGGCACATCCTGATCGACATCGATCCAAGCAACTTCATCTCGAAGATGGAGTCGGTGCGCTATTACGTCTCGCACCGCCTCCTCAAGGCTTCCGAGAGCGTCTTCGGGGCGGTGACATGCTGCCCCGGGCCGTTCTCCGCGTACCGCCGCGAGGCCGTCCTGAACATCCTCGAGCGCTGGCGCCAGCAGCGCTTCCTGGGCGTGCGCGCCACCTTCGGCGACGACCGCAGCCTGACGAACTTCATCCTGCGCGACTACAAGATCCTCTTCCACGACGGCGCGCGCTGCGCCACCGCGGCCCCGGAGAGCTGGAAGAAGTTCTTCCGCCAGCAGGCGCGCTGGAAGAAGTCCTGGATGCGCGAGACGATGCGCGCCTGCTGCTTCATGTGGCGGGAGCACCCGGTCGCGGCGATCTCCTATTACGTCGGCGTGCTCCTGACGGTCGTCGGCCCGCTCACCGTGCTGCGCGCGCTCCTTTATTCGCCGATGACGGCCGCCAGCGTCCCGGCTTATTACCTCGTCGGCTTGGCTCTGGGCTACCTGTTCTTGAGCCTGATCTGCCTGTACTTCACGCGGAGCCGGTACTGGTACTTCGGACTCGCCTTCGCCTGGCTCTACATCTTCGTCCTGTCCTGGCAGAACTACTACGCGATGTTCACGCTCAACCGCACCGCCTGGGGGACCCGCTAGCCCATGAGCCTCCGGCGCAAGCCCCGCTACGCCGGGCAGTGGCTGTCCACCTTCATCCTGGCCGCCTTGGTCCTGCTCGCTCTCGAGGGCGCGCCGCCCGACCCGCCGGTCCCCGAACCCGAGGCGCCCGGGAGAGCGGGCTGGTTCCTCGCCCTGCGCCTGCCCGAGGCGCTCAACGCCGAGCCGGTCGCGGACCTGACGAGCCGCAGGCTGGAGCAGTGGCTGAGCGCGCTGCGCTCCGGAGGCTACCGTCCGATCGCCCTGCCCGAAGCGCTGGAGACGCTGTCCAAAGGCGGCCGCCTGCCCGACAAGAGCGTGGCCCTCCTCTATGCTCCGGCCTACCGGCGCAGCTACGAGAGCCTGGGCCCGACGCTGAGCCGCGCGCGCTGGGACGTCTCCTGGATCATGCCGGCGCCGGCCATCGCCGCCCTGGACTACCGCTTCGCCAGCCGGCACGCCATCGGGCTGCTGCGCAGGGAACCGCTCTGGAAGATCGGCTTCTCGGGGCCTTCGACGATGACGTTCGTGCTGGCGGGCCGCCGCCTCGACTGGGGCGGCGACGGCCGCAGAGCCTACAACGACGCCGCCGACGCCCGGTCCGGCCGGCTCAACGCCCTGAGCGTCCGGCTCGCTTGGACGGGACGCCAATTGCTCGATCGTCTGGCAGCGGAGACTCCCGTCGAGGGCCGATCGCGCCTGACGGCGAGCGTCCTCTTCGGCCGCCCCTGGGGCGTGGCGGCGCCCGATGTCGCCGGCCCGAGGCCCTTCGACCTGGCCAGCGTCCGCGCGGCGCGCTCCGCCTCGGTCGCGTGGAGCCACGCTTCCGCCTCCCGGGATCTTCGGCTCGACGTCCAGGCGTCCGAGCTGGTCGGCGAGCTGTGGCTGCGCCTGCGGGGCGTCGGCCTGCGCGTCGGCTTCACGCCCACGGAGACCGTGGTCGAGGACGCTTGCGGCGCTGTCTGGTCCCGGGTGAGCGCCGTCCCTTTCTCCTCGCCGCCCGACGGCACGCGCCGCACGAGCCTCATCCTGCGCGGTTCGACGCTGGCCATGGCGCTCGAGGGTCGGCCTCCGGTCCGGGTGGCGCTGCCCCGGGTCTGCGAGACGGCCACCAACGTCGTCGATCTGACGGTTTATCACCGCATACGCGGCGTCGCCCGGGCGAAGGCGATCGATATCACCCTGCAGCCCCTGCGCCCGGCTCTCCCCCGATGAACATGAGACGCTTCCTCGTCGTTCCCATCCTCTGCTGCGCCAAGGCCGCTTGGGCGGCGGGCTCGCCCCGGCTCGAGTCCGCCAGGGCGAGCGCCGCGGCGCTGTTTCGCGAAGGCCGGTACGCCCAGTCGCTGCCTTTCTTCCGACAGGCCGCGGAGCTGGCTCCGAAGGATGCCGCCGTGCTCAAGGACCGCCTCTGGGCGCTCTGGTACGCCGGGCGCTACGCGGAGGCCGCGGAAGCCGCCGAGGCGGTGCGCGCCCTGGGAGAAGACCTCGAGGCCCTCAACCTGGAAGGCCGCTGCGAGCTGGAGCTCGGCCGGCGCGAGACGGCGCTGGACCTCTTCCAAGGCTCGCTCGCAAAGAATCCGAATCAGCCCGCGGTGGCCCGCATGGTCGCCCGGCTCGACATGGCGCTCAAGCGCTACCCCGAGGCTCTGCGGGCTTTCGAGGCCTTGAGCCGGTCGGAGCCCGGCGATCCCGCCCTGCTCGACGACCTGGGCAAGGCGCGCTTCGACCTCGCCGCCTACGGAGGCAAGCCCTTCGACCAGGCGCGCCGCCTCTACGTCTCCGCCGCCCAATCCTGGGCGGCCGCGTCCGCGCTCGCTCCCGAAGCGACGACCTACGCCTTGCCTGAAGCGAGGGCTCTCTATCTCGCCGGCGACGAGGAACGCGCCTTGGCCCTGGCCTTGCCTCGGGCGCGCAGCGTGCCGCCGGACTGGGACGCGCTCGACTTCGCCGTCGACTCGTTGCTGATCATGCGCCGCGGCGGCGACGCGGCCAAGGAGCTGGAGCGGGCCCTGCGCGGCTGCGGCCCGGCCCAGGGGCCGCGCTGGCTGCGGCTCATCGAGATCTACGACCAGATGGGGCGCTACGCCGATCTGAACCGCGCCCTCGATCGGCTGCTGGCCGTCGATCCCGGCGACGTCGCCGCGCTGCTGCGCAAGGGCTCCTACCTCATGGAGATCGGGCGGACGGCCGACGCCGAGCGGATCTTCCGCCGTCTGGCCGCGGCGCATCCGGAGGCCCAGCGCGCCTGGATCGGAGCCGCGCAAGCCGCCTACGAGCGCGACCCCGCGTCCCGCGAAGCCGCGACCTTGCTGGAGCGCGCGCGGCGCCGCGACCGCAGCCCGGCGCTGGCGTCGCTGCAGGCGCGCTACCTCTACGAGGCCGGCGACGCGGCCGCCAGCCGCCGCCTGCTCGACGACGTGCTGGCCCAAGCCGCGGAGGGGACGCTCCCCGTGCTGCTCTACCACGGCGTCCTGACGCCGGTCGACAACCCCGCGTTGGCCGAGACGATCCACGTCACGACCGCCGCCCTGCGCGTCCAGCTCAAGGCCCTGCGCGACGCCGGCTACGTCGCCATCGGCATCGACCAGGCCGCGGCCTGGTTCCGCGGCGAGAAGGGCCTGCCGTCCAAGCCCGTGCTGATCACGTTCGACGACGCGCGGCTGGACAGCTTCCTCGGCGC
>CAZZGQ010000250.1:0-1884 GCA_964653765.1 uncultured Elusimicrobia bacterium
TCGAGCAGGCCGGCCACGGTGGCCGCCGCCTTGGTGCCGCCGAAGTCCATCGAGGCCGTGCCCGAGAGCATGCCGTGCACGCCGAAGATCCAGCAGCAGTTGAAGCCGATCAAGAGACTCGCTGTGGTCGCGTTGGCAGCATGCCCTAGCCATAACAGCGATCCGATCTGGCAGAGATAGAAGACGAAAGCGACCGGCGGACGCCGCGACTGGAAGACCTTGTCGGACATCCAGCCGCAGAGCAGGCCGCCGACGATGCCGCCCACCGTGATGCCGGTGGTGGCCACCGAGAAGAGCTTGCTGCCCGGCGTCACCCGCCAGACCTCCTTGAGAAAGGGCACGAACCAGAGCATCAGGCCCTGGCGCACGAAACCCGTGCAGAACTCGGCGGCGATCAGGGTGAGGATCACTTTGTTGGAAAAAACGCGCTTCATCAGATAGGCGCGGTCCACCGGCTCGTCCTTGTCGCTGTCGCCGCTCGTCGCGTCCCCGGTGTCGAGGTCGGCGAAGCCCGCCTCGGAGGGACGGTCGCAGACGAGGGCGCGGTCGACGCCCCACATGACGGCCACGGCCGCCGAAGGGATCAGGAAGACGCAGTACCACGGCAGGTAGGCGAGGATCCAGCCGCCCACCGTCATCGCCAGGAAGTAGCCGCAGGAGATCATGATGCCGAAGATCCCGCCGAAGACGCCGCGCTCGCGCACGTGGAACCAGGGCGCGTTGATCTTGACGATGGAGAGCGCGCCGAAAGACTGGAAGTATTGGTTGACGGCGTAGAGCAGGCTCATGCCCACCAGCACCTTCGTCCCCCATCCGCCGAGGAACAGCAGGCCGATCACGGCGTTCATCGCCGCCGTGCCCAGCGCGGCCAGCAGGATCGCCTTCTTGCCGCCGAAGCGGTCGGTCATCGGCCCGTTGAAGATCACGCCGGCCGCGTACGTCCAGAAGCCGGCCGTGGCGATGACTCCGAACTGCGCCTTGTCGAGGTGGAACTTCGACATCAGCGTGCTGGAGGCGACGTTGAGGTTGTAGCGCCCCATGTAGAAGGTGGCGTAGGTGATGCCGAGCGGGAACCAGTTCTGGAAGCGCCGGCGGCGGTAGGCGGCGTCGTGCGTCGGAGCGGAGCTCATTCTTTCCTCGTCGTCGTAACAGCGAGTTAACGTCGTTTTCATATAGTATCAACATGTCGTCCGGAAAGAGTGAGACGGGAGGCCCACGCCGCCGACGGTCTTTGGGCCCAGCGCTGACGGCGCTGCTGGCGTGCTCGATGCTGGCCCGGCCGGTCCAGGCCCCGGCCGCCCCCGCGGCCGCCCTGCCCGCGCGCTTCGACACCCGCCGGCTGCAGACGATGCTCCAGGCCTTCGTGGACCGGGCCTACCTCCGGGCCTTCCGCCATCTGGGCGACGAGAAGGATTTCGACCACGGCCACTTCCTCTTCGCCTCCGACGCCCCGGACGCGCCGCCCGTCGCCATCCTCTACCACACGCAGGAGCTGGCCTATTACGCCGCCGCGGGCAGCGCCTACGCCTGGCTCGATCCCGAGGGGCGCAACTGGATCCAGTGGCTCTCCGACGGCCGCATCGAGAACGCCCGTCTGCGCTTGAGCGCCGTGGCGCCCGAAGCGCTGCCGGTCGACCCCGC
Organism: uncultured Elusimicrobia bacterium; assembly: GCA_964653765.1. Lineage (GTDB taxonomy): Bacteria > Elusimicrobiota > Elusimicrobia > UBA1565 > UBA9628 > JAGWUP01. The sequence goes on from CAZZGQ010000250.1 coordinate 1,642, forward strand.
CGCCCTGCGCGCCCACCACACCATCTTGCCCGAGATGCTCAACGCCTCGGCCTTCGGCGCCAAGCGCTTGTTCAGCCGGCAGATCGTCTTCACGCAGGAAGCCTGCCCTTCCGATCCCGATCCCGCCTCCACGCTGTTCATCCATCTGCCCGGCGCGCCGCGCCGGCTCTGTCTCGCGCTCAGCGAATACTGAGCCGCCCGTCACGCAGCTTTTACCGCGTCGGGATTTGGCCGTCGGCCGCG
>CAZZGQ010000250.1:1984-4926 GCA_964653765.1 uncultured Elusimicrobia bacterium
TGCTCATGGCGGCGGCCTGGACCGCCTCCGTGGCCATCCGCCGCAACGCCCGCCCCGCGCCCCAGTCCGAGGTCTCCGCCGAGGCGCCCGGCGCGCGCTCCTTCAAGAGCCAGTCCCTGCGCGAGATCGAGGCGCAGATCGCGGAGTGGCCCGAGTCGTCGCGCCGGGCCGCCCAGCGCATGATCCAAAAATACGGCCTACCTGATCAGGCCGCCGCCCGCGCCCTCGTCTGGAACGACAACGGCCCCTGGAAGCGGACCATCGTCCACCGCGACGCCGGCAAGGACGTCCTCGAGCAGATCGCCGCCTACCACGTGCCCAACGACCGCTATGACGTCATCGGCCACCTGCAGGGCAACGTCAGCGCCGAGCGCGGGCGCGACGAGCTGGCCTCCAAGGCCCCCGACGAGCCGCTCAATTTCCTCTCGCTCAACCTCGCCGACGAGGTGATCTCCGGCCGGCGCGACGCCGAGAACGCGGGAGATTTCTACAGGAGGACGGCCGCGCTGACGGCGTCCGGAAAGAGCTCGCCGTACACCCAGAGCCTCCTTTTCGCGACGCCGCCGACGACGGCCCCCGCCGTCTCGACGGCGCCTGCGATCCCCGCGGCGACAGGAGTCAAGCCATGAACCAAAAGCTCGGACGCGCCGTGGGAGTCACGATCGTCGGCCTGGGGCTGCTGGCCCTCGTCATCTCGGCGCCCGCGGGCGATCAGACTTATCCGGGGACCGACGTGGGCGAGCGCGCCGCCGACGCTCTCCGCGCCGAGACCGGCGACCGCCTGCCGATGTCCGCGGCCGATACCGCCGACTCCATCGCCGCCAGTTGGGGCGCCGCCTCCCGCCGCGCGGCTCAAGCCGTGATGGAGAAATACGGGCAGCCCGACGAGGTCTCCGAGGGGCAGCTGGTCTGGCACAACACCGGCGCCTTCCGGAAGACGGTCGTCTATAAAGAGGAGCTCTCCCACAATTTCCCCTCCCCGCACGCCGACGTCCTCGAGCAGTTCATCGAGTTCCGCTACCCGATCGGGCGCTACGACGAGCTGGCCCGCTTCGACGGCAGCGTCCACCCCGACCGCACCGCCGGCCTCCTCTCCGCGCGCGGCGCGAGCGAGCAGGACAATTTCGCCGCCCTCAACCTGGCCCACGAGATCGCTCTCGGCCGGCGCACCGCCTCCAGCGCGCGCTCCGCGCTGGCCCGCATCCAGCAGCTCGGCGCCTCCGGCAAGACCTCGCCCTACACGCAGGGCCTGCTCTTCAAGGCCCGCGCCCACGGCCAAGCCGACCCCGACGCCGCCGCCAAATAGGTCTTGTGCGGCCTAAACGGCCGCCTTATACTGGCGCCGGTGCCCGACGAGATCGACCGCTGGGTCGCTGAGAAAGCCGCCGCCGTCCTCGACGTCACGGCGTTCAGCCCGGTTTCCGGCCAATCGCGCAAAGTCACCGCGGAAGAGCTGGCCGACGTCCTCGCCCTGCTGCTCGACTACGACCGCGCCAAGACCTCCGGGGCCGCCCTGGCGCCGTTCGAGTCGCGCTTCTCCGAGCTCGGCCTCAACGCCGCCTGGTTCGACGCGCCCTCCCGCCGGTCACGCCCCGTCTTCATCGCCAGAGGCGGCGGCGTCGACCATACGGGCCATCACCTGCGCAGCCTTCTCGAGACGGCCCGCGACGCCGCCCGCGCGGCCCTGAACCTGCCGCGGGTGGCGCGCTTGCCGGCCTGGGACATCAAGATCTTCGTCGTCGACGACTCCGACACCGCGCGCGAGGTGCTGGGCTACTCGCTGCGCAAGCTGAGCTTCAACGTCGACCTCTTCACCGGGGCCGACGAGCTCATCAAGCAGCTCGACAACATGGCTCCCGAGCTGCCGCACCTGATCATGATGGACCTGATGATGCCCGGGGTCAACGGCCTGGAGATCACGCGCGAGCTCCAGGTGGGCTCCAAGCGCGACATCCCCATCGTCTTCGTCACCGGCAAGAAGATGAACGACGCCGGCGTGAAAGACCTTCAGGGCGAGCCCAACGTGAAGGGCTTTCTCACCAAGCCGCACACCGACGAGGCGCTTCGGACGGCGGTCTCCGGCGCGCTGACCGTGCGGCTCGACTGACGCCGCGGACCGCGGCTCGCGAATTTGTGCCTAGGCACAATACTTAAAGCCTGGCACCGCGGGAGCGGGGCAGTCGGCGGGGCCCTCAGCGGTCCGACAGAGCGTCGTTGAGCGCTTCTTCGAAGGCGGCCAGGAAGGACCCGGTCGTCGGGAAGTCGGCGTTGGCGCCGCTCCAGCGGCCCGCGCGCACGTGGAAGGCCGCGGAGATGTCATCGACGTGGATGCGGACCCGGTGGCCGCGGATCAGGCAGGACGGCGGCTTGCCGGGCTCATTGGCCTCGAGCTGGACCTCGTCTTCGGCGATGCCGTGGCGGCGCAGCACCATCAAAGCGCTGTCGCGCAGCTTCGATTCCAGATGGCCGGAAGTGGCGCTCACGACTAGAGTGTAGCGCTTTATGTCGTGCCAGGCATACCTTTGTGCCTAGGCACAAGAGTATGTCCGTGGCGGCATAAGCGCGGCACCCGCCCTACAGCGGCCCGGCCGCCGGCGACGTGGGCGAGCGGCCGATGAGCGACTGCAGCGGCGTCTCCAGGAACTGCATCAGCAGGCCCGCGACGTCGGCCGGGTTCTCGAGCACGCCGTAGTGTCCGGCGTTCGGCATGACGGCCAGCCGCGAGTGCGGCAGCTCCCAGGCCAGGCGGCGGCCGACGTCCAGCGGCTGGATCCGGTCGGCCTCCCCCCACAGGACCAGCGACGGCGCCTGGAGATGGGCCAGGTACGGGATGAGCTCCATCGTCTCCGAGCAGTCGAGGGCCGAGCAGTCGCGCACGAGAGAGAGGGCGCCGGTCTCGGACGCGTAGGGCGCGAGGAGGCCGGCCAAGAGGTCGGGCTCGG
>CAZZGQ010000251.1:0-1929 GCA_964653765.1 uncultured Elusimicrobia bacterium
CCGCCGACGGCAGCAGCTGCGGCGTCTGGTCGCGGTTGTCGCGGCGCGCCGCGTCCTCGACCTTGGGCTTGAGATAGTCGTAGAGCGTCTTTACGGAGGCGGAGCCGCCGCGCTCGTTGAGACCCTTGAGCAGGTAGTAGGTGAAGAGGCCGTGGCCCTGGCCGTCGGCCGCGCCGGTGATCTCGTCGCCGGAGGCCGCGGCCAGCACGACGAGCTTGTCGGTCTCGGGAAGGCCTGTGTTGACCCTCGTGATCAGGGGCCGCGCGCCCTTGGCGATGACGGAGCGCCCGCCCGCGCCGGAGAAGCAGGAGTCGAGCGCCACGACGATGCGCTTGGCCTTCAGGGCGGCGAGGTTCTTGTAGAGCCGGCCCACCGGATAGCCCGTCGAGTCCACGAACTTCGCGTCGGCGTCCCACGGCATCAGGAATGCCTGGCCGCTGGCGACGTCGGGAGCGCCGTGGCCCGAGAAATAGACGAAGATCAAGCTGTTCTCGTCCACGTTGCGCGGCAGCCAGGACTCGACGTACTTCTCGATGCCGGACTTGCCGGCCTGCTGGCCGATGAGGAAGATCACGTTGCGGCGCGGATAGCCCAGGGCCAGGAGATGGTCGCGGACGGCCTTGGCGTCGCGCTCCGCGTAGTCGGCGGAGGGCAGCGACTCGTAGTTCTCCACGCCGACCACGAGCGCGAACTTGCTCGCGTCCTCGGCCTGCTTGTAGCCGGGCTCGTCCACGTCGGAGTGGCCGGCCTTCGCCGCCGGGCCCGCGGCGACCGAGCCGCCGCGCTGCTTGGCGAAGAGCTGCAGCGCCTGGGAGCCCGCCAGCGCGGCCTGGAACTGGTCGCGGGCCTCGTCCTCCGCCTTCGTGAAGATGATCTGGAGGGCCGAGGGGGTCCAGCCGGCCTCCGCCACGGTCTTGCGCGACGAGGCCGCCACGGTCTCGAGCTTGTCGCCGTTGGGAGTGACGAAAGCCACCTTTTCGTCGACCTGATAGCTGTACTGCCCCAGCTGCTCGTAAAGGTCGACCATCGCCACGACGTCGGCGCCGGAGGCCTGCGCCTCCTCGAGCGTCTCCGCCTTCGTGAGCCTGTTGAAATTGGCGCGCAGCTGGGTGACCAGGCTGTCGAGCGGCTTCTTGAGGTCGAGCATGTCGCGCCCGCCGTATTGGCTCTTCATCGTCGAGTTCGCGTACTCGACGGCGTTCTTGGCGTTGGCGGTCAGGACGTAGGCGGCCGTGAGGTTCGGATAGGCGGCCTGGCCGATGATGCGGCTGGCGTCGATCTCGGCGAACGGATCGCTGACGCGGGCCGGGGGCGGCGCGCAGCCCGCCAGCGCCGCCGCCGCGGCGAGAACGAAAAGTCTTCTCATAGCACGTCCTCCGTGGAGCCCGACCCCGTCAGGCGCGGCGTCTGATCGCGGCTATCGCGGCGCGCGGCGTCCTGCACGCGCGGCTTCGCGTACTCGTAGAGCGCCTTGGGCGAGACGTCGCCCGAACGCTCGTTGAGCCCTTCGAGAAGGTAATAGGTGAACAAGCCGTGGCCCTGCTCCTTGGCGGCGCCCGTGACCTCGTCGCCGCCCGACGCCTCGAGCACGACGAGCTTGTCCGAGATCGGGCCGCTCGCGTCCACCCGCGTCAGCAGCGGCCGCGCCCCCTGCGGCAGGACGGAGCGCCCGCCCGCGCCGGAGAAGCCGGCGTCGAAGGCCACGGTGATCCGTTTGGCCTTGAGCGCGGCCAGCTTCGCGTAGAGCTCCTTGACGGCGTAGCCGGTGGAGTCGACGAACTTCGCGTCGGCGTCCCAGGGCATCAGGTACCGCTGGCCCGTCTTCGCGTCCGTCGCGCCGTAGCCGGCGAAATACACGAAGACCCGGCTTCGGTCGTCGACGTTGCGCGGCAGCCAGGAGTCGAGGTATTTCTCGAGGCCGGCCTTGCC
>CAZZGQ010000251.1:2029-4918 GCA_964653765.1 uncultured Elusimicrobia bacterium
GCCGTTGACGCCCGCCGCTTCGTTCTTCGCGTCGTGGAAGTCGTTGCTGCCGCTCGCGGCGATCTTCACGATCTCCTTGCCGGCGGCGTCGAGCACCAGCAGGGCCTCGTCGATGCGCAGCCCGCCTTCCATGCCCTTGCCCCATTTGACGTGAGTCGTGGCCGTGAAATAGTAGTCGAGCATGCCGATGGCGTCGGGGTGGAGCGCCTTCGCCTGGTTGAGGGAATCCACCTTCACGACGGACTTGAAGTTCGCCCGGAGCACGGACACGAGGGTGTTCAGCGGCTGCTCCTTGTTGAGCTGCGCGATCGGATCCCAGGGGTTCGACGCGCGGCCGTGCAGGCGGTTGTACTCGATGGCGTTCCTGGTGTTCTCGGTCGGGATGACGACCAGGGCGACGTTCGGCGCCGCGGGAGGCAAGCCGAGCGATTCCACCCGCTTGGGCGCCTGCGTGCAAGACGCCAGCAGGGCGGCCATAAGGAAAAGCGCTACCTTCGTCATAGGGCCGATTCTATCAAAATGAAACAATAGATCAGGTACACTGTATCGCATGCGCTCGACGATGGCCTGGCTCACGACCGCCGTTTCTCTCTCCTTCGCCATCATGGCCGTCCTCGCCTACGGCTTGGCCTATCCCGAGGCGACGCTCCTCGGCCCGGCGATCGTCCGCGGGCCGCAGTCGGCGCCCGGCGCGCGCGAGGTGGCCCTGACGTTCGACGACGGCCCCTCTCAGTACACGCCGCAGATCCTCGATGAGCTGCGCGCCACGGGCGTGCGCGCCACCTTCTTCCTCTGCGGCGAGAACGCCGAGCGCTATCCCGACGTCGTGCGCCGCATCCGCGACGAGGGCCACGTCATCGGCAACCACACCTTCTCGCACCCCTACCTCTACCTCATGGAGCGCCGGCGGATCGTCTCCGAAATCGACCGCACGCAGGAAATCCTGGAGCGCCTGACGGGCCGGCGGCCCACTCTGTTCCGCCCGCCGTTCGGCGTGCGCTGGTTCTCGCTGCGCCGCATCCTCGAGGAGCGCGGCCTGCAGATGGCGATGTGGACGGTCCGCGCCTACGACGGACGATACGCGCCCGAGCGCATCGCCCAAGTCGCCCTCGGCGGCCTGCGCCCGGGCGCCATCATCCTTCTCCACGACGGCTTCGAGGCCAAGACGCCCGACCTCGTCGACCGCTCCAACACGGTCAAGGCCCTTCCCGCCATCATCGCCGGAGCCCGCAAGGCCGGCTACACCTTCGTCGCGCTAAAATAGTAGGGAAGGAGGGCGTATGACCCTCACCCGTCTCGTCTTCCAACGCGCGCTGGGCGCCGTCTATCTGCTCGCGTTCCTCGCCGCCGCCTTCCAGTTCAAGGCGCTGCTGGGAGCGCGCGGCCTCCTGCCCGCCGCCGACTACATCCGCTTCGTCCCTTTCTCGCGCTCGCCGAGCCTGTTCTACCTCTGCTCCAAGGACTCCTTCTTCGTGGGCGCGGCCTGGGTGGGCGCCCTCCTCTCGCTGGCCGTCGTGCTGGGGCTGCCCGAGCGCGGCGGCTGGTGGCTGTGCGGCGGGACCTGGCTTGCGCTCTGGCTCCTCTACATGTCCTTCGTGAACGTGGGGCAGATCTGGTACGCCTTCGGCTGGGAATCGATCCTGCTCGAGGCCGGCTTCTACGCCATCTTCCTGGGAGGCGGGACCTCCGGCGTGCCGAAGGTCTCGATCTGGCTGCTGCGCTGGCTGCTCTTCCGCGTGATGTTCGGCGCCGGGCTCATCAAGCTGCGCGGCGATCCCTGCTGGCGCGACCTCACCTGCCTCGACTACCACTACGAGACGCAGCCCATGCCCAATCCCCTGAGCTGGCACTTCCACTTCGCGCCGCATTGGGTCCACGCGGGAGGCGTGCTGGTCAACCACTTCTGCGAGCTGGTCGTGCCCTTCGGCTACTTCCTCTGGGGCGGCGTCGCCGCGGCGGCGGGAGCGGCGACGATGGCCTTCCAGGCGCTGATCATGGTCGGCGGCAACCTGTCCTGGCTCAACCTGCTGACGATCGTGCTGGCGATCCCCTGCTTCGACTACGGCCGGGCCGCCATGCCGGCGCCGCCGGTCCTGCGAGCCTTGGCCGGCCTGGCCGCCGCCGTCACCGTCCTCCTGAGCGTGGGGCCCGCGCGCAACATGCTCTCGCCCTACCAGACGATGAACGCCAGCTACAACCCTCTGCACCTCGTGGGCACGTACGGCGCGTTCGGCGGCATCACGCGCCGGCGCTACGAGATCGTGATCGAGGGCAGCGACGACTTCCCAAGCCCGGCGGCGCGCTGGCGCGCCTACGAGTTCAAGGGCAAGCCGGGCGACCCGGAGAGGCTGCCGCCGCAGATCGCCCCCTATCACCTGCGCCTGGACTGGCTCATGTGGTTCGCCGCCATGGCGCCGAACTTCGAGGCCTACGGCGAGCCCTGGTTCCCGCGGCTGATGCGCAAGCTCCTCGAGGGCGACGCCGACGCGCTGGGGCTGCTGCGCTCCAACCCCTTCCCCGATCACCCGCCGCGCTACGTGCGCGCCGAGCTCTACCTCTATCGCTTCTCGCGCAAAGGCCCCTGGTGGGAGCGCGAGCCGGCCGGCATGTTCTTCCCGCCGGCCTCCCTATGAAACGCGCCTGCGTCGTGGGCTCCGGGCCCAACGGCCTGACCGCGGCCATCGTGCTCGCGAAAGCGGGCGTGGCGACGACGGTGGTCGAGGCGCAGCCGACGCTAGGCGGCGGGACGCGCTCGGCGGAGCTGACGCTGCCCGGCTACGTCCACGACGCGTGCTCGGCGGTGCATCCGATGGCGGCGGCCTCGCCGGCGTTCGCCGGCATGCCCTTGGCCGAGCACGGCCTGCGCTGGATCCACCCCGACGCCCCGCT
>CAZZGQ010000252.1:0-2555 GCA_964653765.1 uncultured Elusimicrobia bacterium
CGCTGCCCGTCTACACGGTGGCGCGCGCCGCCACCCCCGCTCCTGAGCCGGCGAAAGCTACCGCCGCGCGCAAGCCGTGGTGGAAGCGCCTGCTCGGCCGCTAGGCGCGATTGCGCCTAGGCACAACGCTTAAAGCCTGGCACCGCTCCCGAAAACGGCGCCCTATAGACCCGGCACGAGGAGAGAGAGCATGGCCAACAGGACGATCAGGGCGACCCCCGCGGCCAGCCAGAGAGCCTTCGCAGGCGAAGAGATCTTCGGGCGTTTTTGAGGCATCGCTGGGCCCATCGGACGACGGCTCCGACGAGCGACTCAGTATAACGCAGCCGGCCCTCGAGCGCCAAGATCATTGGACGAGCGGCTGCGCCTGCCTCGCGAAGACATAGCCCGCCGCCGAGAGCGCGCCGGCGTCGAGCAGCGCCTGGGCGCAGCCTTCCAGCGAAGCCCCCGACGTGCAGACGTCGTCGACGAGCCAAAAGCGGCGGCCCGCGACGCGCTCGGGCGCCGGGCAGGCGAAGGCGCCCGCCAGCGCCTGCTTGCGGTCGTCGCGCGAGAGCGACCAGAGCGGCCGCGTCTCGCGCACGCGCAGCACGAGCTCTTCCACCGGGGCCCTGGCCGCCTCCGACAGACCCTCGGCGATGAGCTTGGCCTGGTTGTAGCCGCGCTCACGCCGGCGGCGCGCGTGAAGCGGCACCGGCACCAGCGCGTCGCATTCGCCGAGCTCGGGGAAGCGCCCCAGCTCCAGGCCCATCCACGTCCCGGCCGTCCTGGCCGCGCCGCGCAGGCCGCGGAACTTGAAGGCGTGCACGAGCGAGACGCAGGCCTCGCGGTACTGGAACGCGGCGCGCACGAGTCCGCAGGCGAAGAGCCGGTTGGCGCAGCGCGCGCAGTGGGCGGCTTGGCCGAGCGTGGGCTCGGCGCAGCGCTCGCAGAAGGGACGGCCGCTCGGCGGCAGCTTGGGCCGGCAGCCCAGGCACAGCGGAGAGAAGCCGTCGGCCGGCAGATCCTCGCGGCAATGCGCGCAGACCTGCGGCAGGAGGAAGCCCAGGACCGTCTGGTTCAGCGTTCGCCTATCCATGACAGGGATACGTTCGAGCAGGCGAAAAAGTTCCCTCGAACAACTAAGCAACTGAGCCTGACACCGCTGCTTAGTTGTTGAAGGCGAACTGGCTGGCGGCCACCAGGACGAGCGCCCCGCCGACGAGGGCCATCAGGCGTGACGGCGGCATGTTCAAGAGCTGCTGGAACACGCCGGGCTCGACCGGCTTGCGGAATCCGGCGCCTGTGTCTTTGAAGAGCAGCGTCATGTCGCCGCTCTGGGCGAGCTGCAAGGCGTTCTGCAGGGTGGGCTGGTACGCGGGATCGATAGCGGCGGCCTGGCGCAGGGCGTCGAGGGCGCCGGCCTTGTCGCCTTGGCCCGCCCTGGCGTAGGCGCGATTGAAATAAGCCCGCGCATCGCGCGGGTTTATCTCCAGGGCGCGGTCGGCGGCGGCCAGGGCGTCGCGATAGTCGCCCTGCTTGTCGGCGGCGTAGCCGCGCCAGTCGAGGGCGTCCACGTTGCGCGGATCGAGGGCGATGGCGCGGTCGAGCTGCTGGATCGAGGCTTGCGGATCGAGGCCGATGCCGCTGGCCGCGCGAGTCGTCAGATCGGAGGAGAGCCGCACGCCCAAGGCCGGCGTCGGGGACGGCGGCGCCGAGAGCGGCATGACGAGCCGGCCGACCGCCGCTTGCGCCGGGGCCGCGCTCAGGCTGACGGCCGCCGGAGCCAGGCTGACCGCGGCGGGCGCGCCATCCGCGGAGCCGGCGGGGCCGCCGTTGGCGGCGGCGGCGAAGTCGCCGCCCGTCGCCGCGGCGTTGGCCAAGGCGCCGGCCCCGGCCGTCGGTCCGTTGCCGGAGAGGTCCACGAGGGCGCGCGCCTGTTGGTTGTTCGGGTCGAGCTGCATCGCCGCGCGGGCGTCTTGCGCGGCCGCGCCCATGTCGTTCATCGCGTAGGCCGCGCCGGCGCGCATCACCAGGGCGTCGGCGTTGCGCGGGCTCTTGGCCAGAGCGGCGCTGGCCAGCTGCCGCGCCAGCCGCGCGTTGCCGCGGTCCAGGGCCTCGTCGGCGGCGTCGATCTTGGTGTAAGTGTCGTTGATCTGGTTGCCGAAGAAGACCTCCGAGCTGCCGCTGTAGGCCTCGCCCTTGCGCCCGCGGGTCGAGCGCACGTCCTGGACGGCGGCGCGGAACGCCGCGTAGAACACCGGCGAAAAGCCCTTGGCGTCGCGATTGAAGGCCAGGCGGAGCTGCTCGGCGCGCTCCTGCTCGTGCGTCAGCTCCTGCGGAGAGACCTTGGGGTTCTTGGCGTCGCGCGTCTTGCGCGCCCAGGCCGCCTCGTACTTGAGGAACGTGCTGAAGGTGCCGTGGGTGACGGGCAGGCGCCGGTCGCCCTGGAAACGGGCCTCCAGGTCGTCGATGAAGCGCCCGACGAAGAAAGGGTCCTCGTCGTGCTTCTGGAGATAGCCGCGCAGCTGCTCCAGGCCCTGCCGGTATTCCTCCGGCTCGAGGGGCTCGTCGTC
>CAZZGQ010000252.1:2655-4871 GCA_964653765.1 uncultured Elusimicrobia bacterium
CGCGCAGCTGCTCCAGGCCCTGCCGGTATTCCTCCGGCTCGAGGGGCTCGTCGTCCTGATTCACGGCCCGTCCGGCGGGCGTCGCGATGGGCCGCGGCGCCGCGTGGGCGCCCGAGGCGACCAGGGCCGAGGCCAGAAGGAAGAGGGGCGCGCCGGTCATGTCCCGCCGATTGTAGAGGCCGCCGCCGGCGCCGTCAAGAAGCGCAGGACCTACGAGGCTCTAGGAGGAAAGGCCGGGACCCGGGTTTTGATATCCTTAAGCGATGCTCAAAGCCGCCGCCGCCGGCCTGCTCGCCCTCGCCCTGGTCCCCGTGACCGTTTTGGGGGTGATCGGCTACGGCTACTGGACCTACAAGTCCAACGAGAAAGATATCGTCGAGAGGATGGACCAGTATTACCTGACCATCACCTCGCCCGGGCGCGAGAAATACCTGCTCGAGAACGACGAGACCTTCGAGGTCCCGTACCTGGCTTCGAAGCTGTCGGTCGAGGCCGTGCCCACCAGGATATTCGACGCTCACGACCGGCTCATCGGCGAGTTCTCGGTGGAGAAGGGCCTCTACGTAACGAGCCCCGACGACCTGCCGGTCTACCTCAAGCGCGCCCTGGTCGCCACCGAGGACGGCACGTTCTATCAGCACCACGGCGTCAACTGGCGCGCCATGGCGCGCGCGTTGCTCACCGACCTGCGCCACATGCGCAAGGCGCAAGGCGGCAGCACGATCACGCAGCAGCTCGCCAAGATGATGTTCACGACGCGCAAGAAGACGATCGGCCGCAAGGTCTTCGAGCTGTTCTGCGCCCGCAAGCTGGAGCAGAAATTCACGAAGGATCAGATTCTTTTGATGTACTTCAACTTCGCGTACTTCGGCCACAACGGCTTCGGCGTGGAGGCGGCCTCGCGCTATTACTTCGGCAAGAGCGCCCGCGAGCTCCAGCTGGCCGAGGCGGCGATGCTCGTGGGCATGGTGGCCTCGCCCAACAAGTACTCGCCCTTCGAGGATCTCGAGCTCGCCAAGGCCCGGCACCGCACCGTGCTCTCGCGCATGGCCAAGCTGGGCTTCATCCCGTCGACGGCCGTGCAGCGCTACTCCGACGACTTCTGGGCGCAGATGGCGCGCCGCGCCCGCGAGCCGCAGGTCAGCTTCTGGAAGATGACCGTGAACGAGGCGCCTTACCTCGTCGAGCGCGCGCGGCGCGAGCTGCTCAAGGATTACTCGAAGGAGCGCCTGCTCAAGGGCGGCTTGCGCATCCACACGACCTTCGATCTCGACCTGGAGAAGGACGCCCAGTCCGCCCTGAGCGCGGAGCTGGCCCAGCTCAACGCTTCCGACGAGAGCAAGGACAGAGAGGACGCCGACGAGCCCATCGAGGGCGCGCTGGCGGCCGTCCGGCCCGACGACGGCGCCATACTGGCCCTGGTCGGCGGCAGCCGCTTCGGCTTCCAGAACCAACTCGACCGCACGGAGACGCACCGTCCCATCGGCTCCAACGTGAAGCCGTTCGTCTGGGCGCAGGCTTTCGAATCCGGCCGCTTCACCCCCGATCAGATCTTCCACGACGCGCCGGTCACATACAAGATGGACAACGCCCGGCGCTGGGCGCCGCACAACTACGGCAACAAGTACTACGGCGACGTCTCGCTCTCGTTCGCGCTGCACAAGTCCCTCAACTCGGTGGCGATCCAGCTCCTGCAGCAGGTGGGGGTGGATCCCGTCATCAACCTGCTCGCCGAGGCGACGGGCATCCCGGCCTCGAGCTTCGGCCGCAACCTGTCGCTGGCGCTGGGCACCTCCGACGCCTCGGTCCTGGACTTGGCGCGCGGCTACTCGATCTTCGTCAACGGCGGACGCCCGGTTCAGCCGTACTGGCTGCTCTACATCGAAGACCGCGACGGCCACGTCCTGCGCGACGAGCGGCAACGGCCGGCCCCGGCCGCTCCTGTGCTCAAGCCGCAGACCTGCGCGACGATGATCGCCGTCATGCGCGGCATCTTCGGGCCGGAAGGCTCGGCCTACGGCTCGGCGCAGCGCACCGGCTTCAACATCCCCGCCGTCGGCAAGACCGGCACCACCAACGACTTCCGCGACGCCTGGTTCACCGGCGCCACCCCCGACATCGCCGCCTCGGTCTGGATGGGCCACGACGACATGCGCGTGGCCCTGGGCGAAGGCCGCGCCGGCGGCGCCATCGCCGCTCCCGCCTGGATGAACTTC
>CAZZGQ010000253.1:0-4871 GCA_964653765.1 uncultured Elusimicrobia bacterium
TTGAGGGAGCGCGGGTCCTTGCGCCAGTTCTTGCGGACCTTGATCCAGAGGTCGAGCTGCGTCGGGCGGCCGGTGAAGCCGGAGATGGCGGCCTCGGCGCGCTGCTGCAGCTTGCGCAGCGCCTGGCCCTGCTTGCCGAGGAGGATGCCCTTCTGGCCGTCGCGCTCCACGTAGAGCGTGGCGCGCACGACGTCCGGCTTGCCTTCGAGGAACTGATCGATCAGCACCGCCGTGGCGTGGGGGATCTCCTGGGAATATTGCGCGAAGAGCTGCTCGCGCACGATCTCCTCGGCGAAGAAGCGCTCCCAGCGGTCGGAAAGCTGGCCTTTCTCGTAGAAAGGCTCGCCTTCCGGCAGCCGCGCCAGGATGTCGGCCAGGAGGGCGTCGAGGCCGACCTTCTTCAGCGCGGAGATGCGGTGGACAGAGACGGGGTGGATCGCTTCCTTGTATAGCCGCTCCACCGCGTCGTGGTGAGGCGCGGCCTCGGCGACGTCGATTTTGTTGATGGCGAGGATGACGGGGCGGCCGCCCTTGGCGAGCTGGGCGAGCTCGGCCACCGTCTTCTCGTCGGGCTTCTTGGGCTCGACGAGCAGCACCAGCACGTCCGGGTCCTCCTTGGCGGACTGCACGGCGGCGCGGCGTAGAGCGTTCTGCAGCGGGTCCGAGGGATCGGGTACCACGCCCGGAGTGTCGAGGAAGCAGATCTGGGCGTCGTCCCGGTCCAGGATGCCCAGGATCTTGTGGCGCGTCGTCTGCGGCTGGGGAGAGACGATCGACAGCTTGCTGCCCAACAGGGCGTTCATCAGCGTGGACTTGCCCGCGTTGGGGCGGCCGAGCAGGACGACGAAGCCGGACTTGAACGCCACACTCACGCGGAAGATGATAGTTGAAAGGAGGGACATAGGCAAATCCGGCGCAAACGCCAATGCTCCTGGGCAACGATCTTCGCTATGATCAGTGGTATAGGGGTTTATCCTATGATCCCCATCGTAGTGGCGGTAATCATGATCCTGTACACTGGGGCGGTTTGAAGAACTCGGATAGACGTCGTACGAACAGGGAAGAGGCCCTGCCGTCGAGGCAGGCCCTCGAGCGGTTCCTGGGATCGATCCAGCCGTTTAGGTCGCTTGCGGCCAGCGGGGTGAGGGCCTTGGCGGGCAGAGCGACCATGATCTCCTTCGAGCGAGGCGAGGATCTCTACCGCGAAGGCGAGCTTGCCGATAGCATCTGGGTCCTGATCAGCGGACGGGTTCAGGTCTTCAAGCAGACCACGGAAGCTAAACCCTTTGCCATCGAGACCTTGGGGCCCGGCGAGCTGGTCGGCACGCTCTGCCGCCTCGGCGAGAACAATCGCACCTATCCTTGCACGGCCACGGCCGCGGAGCCCACGACGGTCGTGCGCATGCCCGATCTCCAGTTCCTCGCGTACTATAGCGTCCCTGGTTTCGCGCGCGGTCTCTGCGCTCTGTGCTCGACGCGGCTGCGCGACGTCCAGAGCTTGCGCGCCTTGGGCCAGGAAAAGCTGCCCGTTCGGATCGCGTCGACGCTTCTGCGGCTCTATGGAGTCCACGGAGAGCACATCCCTTTCACGAAAAGGGAGCTTTCTGAGCTGATCGCGGCTTCTTTGGAGGCGACGTTCCGGGCCCTCGCCGAGTTCGAAGCCGCCGGGATCGTCGCTTCGACTCGCGGTAAGATTCTCGTTCGCGATCCTGAGAGACTCAAAGGGCTCGTTGGGAACTAGCTCGCCACAGTCCTGCCCGGAATGGCTTCGCAGGCTGGAGGGCTGGGAGTTGCGCATGAGGCCCATCCCATGGATATTCGAGCGTGAGCGGCTGCTCTCTTTGGAGAGCCGCAACCGCTGGCGGATCTCCTTAGGCGAGACCGGCGCGACGCTCTCGAACAGACTGTTTCCCGGGCTCGTCAGGCTCGGCCACCAGATGATCCTTCGCTATGCGCCGCCGGACGTTCTTTTGCTCGACTGTCAGCTTATGTTCAGAGCGGGCGCGTGGTCGGCGCGGCCGCTCGAGCGCGACAGGTAGCCTCGTTTGTGTTGCGTGCGTGGGCGAATTTTGACAGAATGGGCCCATGCCCACGATCGCTTTCCTAGCTTTCCTTATAATCATCGTCGCCTCCTCGGTGCGGCTCGTCGCCGAGTATGACCGCCTCGTCGTCTTCGTCCTCGGCCGGCTCTGGAGGGTCTCCGGCCCCGGCCCGGTCATCGTCGTCCCGATCCTCATGTCGGCGCAGCGCGTGAGCCTGCGCGTGATCGTCCATGACGTCCCGCCGCAGGACATCATCACCAAGGACAACATCTCCATCAAGGTGAACGCTGTCGTGTACTTCCGCGTGGTCGACGCCGAAAAGGCCATCTTGAAGGTCGAGAACTTCATCTATGCCACGAGCCAGCTCGCCCAGACCACGCTGCGCAGCGTGCTCGGCAAGATGGACATGGACGACCTGCTCGCCAACCGCGAGAAGATCAACGCCGAACTGGCCACGATCCTCGACACGCACACGGAGCCCTGGGGCGTGAAAGTCGAGAACGTCGAGGTCAAGAACGTGGACCTGCCTCAGGACATGGTCCGCGCCATCGCCATGCAGGCCGAGGCCGAGCGCGAGCGCCGCGCCAAGATCATCCACGCCGAGGGCGAGCTGCAGGCCTCCCAGAAGCTGGGCCAGGCCGCCGACGTCCTCTCCGGCAACCCCGTCTCGTTGCAGCTGCGCTACCTGCAGACGCTGTCCGAGATCGCCACCGAGAAGAACTCGACGATCGTCTTCCCGGTGCCGATGGAGCTGATCTCGGCGTTCCTCGACAAGAAGAAGTCCAACTGACTTGAGCGATCCCGTCGGGCTCTACGTCCACGTCCCCTTCTGCTCGGTGAAGTGCTTCTATTGCGACTTCACGGCGGTGGCCCATCACGGCCATCTGGCGGGGCGATACCTGAGGGCGATCGAGGCCGAATCCAAGCTCAAGTCGCCTCGATCGCCCGATACCGTCTACGTCGGCGGCGGCACTCCTTCCGAACTGTCCGACGTCCAGATCCGCGAGCTGTTCTCCATCCTGCGGCGGTCCTATCCCGAGATGGCGCCGATAGAAACGACCTTTGAGTGCAATCCGGAGAGCACGACCCCCGAGAAGCTGGCGGCGCTGGCCGAGGCGGGGGTGACGCGGCTGAGCATCGGCCTCCAAACGTCGGACGACGCGCTGCTGCGCGGGATCGGACGGCGCCATACGGCCAAACAGTTCGTCGAGGTTTATGAGGCCGCGCGCAAGGCCGGGAACTTCGACATCTCCATCGATCTGATGTACAGCCTCCCCGGCCAGTCGGTTGAGTCTTTTGCCGACTCCCTCGGTTTCGTGCTCGGGCTGTCGCCCGAGCACGTTTCGGTGTACGGCCTCCAGGTCGAGGACCAGACGCTGTTTTCGCGGCGGCAAGTCGTTCCTGATGAGGATGCTGGGCGCGACATGTTTGAACTCACTCTCGACCGACTTGCCGCCGCGGGCTTCCGGCACTATGAGGTCTCCAACTTCGCCAAGCCAGGCCGCGAGTCCAAGCACAACCTGATCTACTGGGTCGACGGCGAGTACGTCGGCTTGGGCTGCGGGGCAGCCAGCTTCCTCGACGGCGCGCGTTCGGCCAATCTCGAGAAGCTGGCCGATTACATGAACGTGGTCGAGGACGGCCGCGACCCCGTGATGGAAAGCGAGCAACTTTCCGGCAAGCAGAAGCTGGGCGAGACGATGATGCTGGGTTTGCGTCTCGTCGACGGCTTCCAGCCGACGCGTGAAATGAGAGCCGCCTTCGAGTCCGAGATCTCCGGTCTCGTCTCTCGCGGGCTGCTCGAGGATCGAGAATGGCTCAAATTGACGAAGCAGGGTCTGTTCGTGGCGAACGACGTCTTCCGGGAATTCGTCCCACCCTATCGAGAGGCGGTGACCGCGTAATGAAAACCTTCGTGCTCGACACCAATGTGCTGCTCCACGACCCGATGGCGATGTTCGCCTTCAAAGGCGCCGGCGTCGTCCTGCCGCTGACCGTCATCGAGGAGCTCGACACCTTCAAGCGCAACAACGACGAGCGCGGCCGCTCGGCGCGCCTGATCTCGCGCAACCTGGACGAGCTGCGCAAGAAGGGCGGCAAGCTGTCCAACTGGGTCGAGCTCGACCACGGCGGCAAGCTGAAGGTGGAGATCCAGGTCTCGGACGGCCTGCCCAAGGCCTTCTCCGCCGACAGCAAGGACAACGAGATCCTGAGCTGCGCCCAGTACCTCAAGAAGAACGAGGGGCACGTCGTCTTCATCTCCAAGGACATCAACCTGCGCATCAAGGCCGAGGCGCTGGGGCTCGAGACGCAGGACTACGAGAAGTCCAAGGTGGACCTCGACGAGCTGTACCGCGGCTGGCGCGAGGTGCTCGTGCCGTCGGAGGAGATCGACCGCTTCTACAAGGACAAGAAGCTGGCGCTGCCGGCGCAGGAGCGGCCGCTCGTCCCCAACGAGTTCGTGATCTTGAAGAGCCAGAACGGCTCGCAGAGCGCCCTCACCCGTTTCGATCCGAAGGCGGGCCACCTCGTGGCCCTGACCAAGGCGGATTCGGCCCCGTGGGGCGTGAAGCCGCTGAACGTGGAGCAGAAGCTCGCCCTCGAGCTGCTGCTCAGCAAGGAGATCCAACTCGTCTCCCTGGTCGGCCTCGCCGGCTCGGGCAAGACGATGATGTCCTTGGCCGCCGCCATGCACCAGACCCTCGAGGAGAAGCACTACCGCCGCATCCTGATCGGCCGGCCCGTCGTCGCCGTGGGGCACGACATCGGCTTCTTGCCCGGCACCAAGGAAGAGAAGCTCACGCATTGGATGGGCGCGATCTACGACAA
>CAZZGQ010000254.1:0-4863 GCA_964653765.1 uncultured Elusimicrobia bacterium
CCGGCAACCCGTTCCGCCTCCAGGGCCTCATCAAGCTCGGCGAGGCCTACGAGAAGGCGGCGGACCCTGAACGGGCCGCCGCTGTATATGAGGATCTGGCCCGCAACGCGCCGCAGAAGGAAGTGGCGCGCTCGGCGGCCGCGCGCGCCGCCGCGCTGCGCAAGAGCGGCGGAGGCAAGGCCAGGGTGGAGCAGGCGGCCGATACGGGCGGCGACGAGCAGTCCCCGGTGCCCGCCAAGAAGAAGCGCGCCAAGGCGCGCAAGGTGCAGCAGCAGGAGTCGTCGGACGATCAGCAGGACGGCAGCGCCGGCCAGCAGCCGCAGCTCCCGGGAATGGGAGCGGGGGCGCAGATCCAGTAGCTTTCAGCCAGCACCGAGGAGAATGACCCATGGGGAATGAAATCAACTATCTGGTGATGTTCCGCGACAGCTTCACGCTGATCATCCTGCTGTTCTGCTCCATCCTGTCTTTCACGTTCATGGTCGAGCGGTACATCTACTTCCGCAAGGCCGACGGCAAGAGCGACGAGATCTTGGGCCACGTGCACAAGCTGCTGGAGTCGGGCAAGCCCGACCAGGCGGCGAGCTATGCCCAGAAGAACCCGTCGGCCGTGGCGCAGGTCATCCATTACGGCCTGCTGCACTCGGCGCGCCCGCGCCGCGACCTCGAGGAGCTGCTCGCCACCAAGCAGAAGGAAGAGCGCATGAAGCTCGAGCGCTTCCTGAGCGTGCTGGGCACGCTGGGCAACATCGCGCCCTTCATCGGCCTCTTCGGCACGGTCGTCGGCATCATCAAGGCCTTCCGCGACCTCGCGCTCGCGGGCGGCGGCGGCCCGTCGGTGGTCGCCAAGGGCATCGCCGAGGCTCTCGTCTCGACGGCGGCGGGCTTGCTCGTCGCCATCCCGGCCGTGGTCATCTACAACTATTTCATGCGCCGCGTGAAGGGCATCGGCGTGGACATGGAAGTCGCCTCGACGCGCCTGCTCGTGATGCTCGGCGCCAAGTAAACCACCATGGCCATCGGATCGGGAGCCAAGGGCGAAGAGCCGATCACGGCGATCAACGTCACGCCGCTGGTCGACGTTTGCCTCGTGCTCGTGATCATCTTCATGGCCGTGGCGCCCTTCGCGGTGACGATGGGCATCAAGGTGATGGAGAGCCACGGGAAGGTGGCGGCCACGGGCAAGGCGGGCATCGAGGACAACGTCGCCGTGCGCCTCACGAGCGCCGGCAAGATCACGGTCAACGGCCAGGAGGTCGGCACGCCCGAGGCTCTCGGGCAGGCGATCCAGCAGGCGTTGACCAAGAGCAAGGACCGGATGGTCGTCATCACGGCCGACGACGCGAACAAGGTCGGCCAGGTGGTGTCCATCCTCGACGCGGCGCGGCAGGTGGGCGCCGACAAGCTGGCCATCATGAAATCCGAGGGGGGGAAGAGCTAAATGGCGATGGGACCCGCCGACGACGACGAGATCATGGCCGGCATCAACATCACGCCGCTCGTGGACGTCTGCCTCGTGCTCGTGATCATCTTCATGGTGACCGCCCCGATCATGTCGGACCCGCTCATCAAGGTGAACCTGCCGAAGGCGCACACGCGCGAGGGCGAGGAGAAAGACAAGATCACGATCACGCTGGGGGCGGACGGGCGCTTCGCGCTCAACGACAAGGAGTTCAAGACCTTGCCCGAGATGGAGGATGAGCTCAAGGTGAAGCTCGCGGAGAGCGACTCCAAGCTCGTCATCCTGCGCGCCGATCAAGAGGCCACGCACGGCAAGCTGACCGACCTCATGGCCGCCGCCAAGGACGCGGGCGCGGCGACGCTGACCATCGCCACGGAGCAGGCGCGGCAATGAACACGAATACGAACGCTCTCATCGGGACGCCTCCCATGTCGCGCCGGTTGCCGTCGGCTTTCGTGACGTCCGTGGCCATCCACGGCGCCATCCTCGGCCTGCTCCTCTATACCAGCTCGCTCGCCGAAAAGCACAAGGTCACGATCGTCAACAACGTCGACTTCATCCAGGTCAAGAAGCCGACGGCGTTCCCCAAGCCCGTGGCTCAAGCGCAGCCCAAGTCCAGCACGTTCGATTTCCTCAAGATGGCGCTGCCCGCCGTGCCTCACATGGAGGCGCCGAAGAGCATGTCCATCAAGCTGCCCGAGGAGCGCCGGGCGATGACGGCGCAGGCCCCCAAGCTCCAGATGGACCACAAGCGCTTCGACGCCGGCCCCAAGCTGAACATGGACGTGGACAAGGACCATCCGCTCGACATGGCCAAGGTGGAGGCGCGCATCCCGACGCGGCGCGTGGGCGCCCTGGCCGCCATGCCCAAGCTCGAGGACGTGGGCCGCCGCCGCGTGGCCAATCTCCCCCAGGCCATCCAGATGGAGGAACGGCGCCAGGAGGCGATGTCGCTGCACGGCGCCGACGCCCTGGCCAAGGCCGCTTCCTCGCGCCACGGCCCGGCCCAGATGGAGGCCCTCGAGGACGCCGGCCCCTCGGCGCCGTCCTCGAACTCGAAGTTCGCGCAGAAGATCGCCTCGCTGCTGCCGTCGGATCAGATCCAGATGAACCACGCCGTGATGCCCACGGCGCCGACGGCGAAGCAGGAGATGGCCGCGCCGGCCCCCAAGCGCACGAAGGCGACGTTGCAGGACGACGGCGCCAGCAAGAAGGGCGTGGAGATCGAAGGCCCCCTGGCCGACCGCAAGGTCGTGGCCTACGAGATCCCCGAGTTCCCGCAGTGGGCCAAGGACCAGGGCGTCCTCGAGGCCAACGTGGCGATCCGGTTCTGGGTGGACAAGAACGGCAACGTCCTGCCCAACATGCGCGTGGAGCACACCTCCGGCTACGGGCAGCTCGACCGTCTGGCCATGGATTCGCTTTCGCGCTGGAAGTTCGCGCCGCTGCTCTCGGAAGAAAAGCAGTGGGGCGTGATCACGTTCCGCTTCATCCTGGAGTAACCAATGACCAAACACATCGCTTTCGCCTCGATCCTGCTCCTGGCCTCCAGCGCCTGGGCCGTGGACACGGCTCCGACGTCGGACGCCGCCAACGGCGGCGCGCCGGCCAAGCCCGCCGCGGCGCCTCAGCCCGGCGCCAACGGCATCCCGACCGAGGTCCTCATCAAGGCGGAGGACAGCCCCAACAAGCTCGGCATCCAGAAGCCGCCGCTGCGCATCGAGGTGGATTCGTTCGAGTCGATCCGCGACGCGCTGGCGCCCGATCAGTCGCTGCTGCTGGCCGTCTCGCCGCTGACCGTCTCCTGGCGCCGCACCCACCCGGAGACGCTCATGGACGAGCGCGTGATCGAGCCCTGGCGCACGACCTTCAGCGCCCGGCCCGGCATCGCCTTCCGCGTGCGCGACCAGCTCTCCGATCTGCTCCAGCAAAAGCTCGACGACAAGACGTCCAAGGACTACGGCTGGAGCGTGACGATCGCCGACGAGGAAGGCCGCGTCTTCCACCACTTCGAGGGCTCCAAGGAGCCGCCGGAGGAGCTGCTCTGGAACGGCCAGAACGACCAGGGCGAGTGGCTGCACGCCGGGCGCTCCTACTCGGCCGTCTACTCCTTCACCGATCCCAACGGCTCGCCGCGCACCGCGGTGGGCAAGCCGCTGCTGTTCAAGGGCATCGTGCACCAAGAGGACACGGGCATGCATATCAGCCTGGACTCCGCCGTGCTCTTCGGCAGCAACAAGCAGGGTTCCGATCTCTCCGCGGCGGGAGGCACCGACCTGCTGCGCTCGGCCGCCGACCTGATCAAGCGCCGCTTCACGGGCATCCCGATCAGCGTGCGCGTGTTCGCGGCGACGAAGGAGCTGGGCGACGCCCAGGCGCAGGCGATCTACGCGTATCTGCTCAAGGAGCTCATGCTGATGCCTAAGAACGTCAGCGTGGACGCGGCCCGCGCGGCCTACTCCGACCAGCGGACGGAGATCGTCCTACTTAATCGCTGAGAGACGCTCGCGGAACTCGGCCAGGGTGCTCAGCCCGAGGAGCTCCTCGCGCTGGCCCATCATCTGGCATGCCATCAGGCCGAGCGCTTCCACGTCGCCCTTGGGCGTGACGGCGCGGCGCGAGAAGCCGCATTCGAGCACCTTCACGAAGCCCAGCGAGGTGATCAGCACGTTGGCGGGCCTGACGTCGCCGTGGACGACGCCTTGCTCGTGGGCGAACTCCAGCGCGCGGCAGACGGGCTCGAGGATGGCCTGCGTCTCGGCCAAGCCCAGGCGCCCGCGCTCCCGCAGCACCTCCTCGACGGTCTTGCCTTCCAGCGCCTCGAAGACCACGTAGCAGGCGCCCTGATGCCCGACGATGCCGTGGACCTCCGCCAAGCCGGGGTGGCGCAGGCCGGTCGCCTTGGTGTCCGGGGCGGCGGGCAGGCGCTTGAGCGCGATCCTTCGGCCATCCCGCTCGACTCCTTCGAAACGGTCCTCGCCAAGATCCCGGACGATGGCGAAGGGAGCCGCGTTCTTGGCATGGCGTCGTATCAGCATGGTGACGACCAACATCATCGCTACGAGCGCCGTCAGGCCGGGGAGGCTCATGGACCTCGCAGCCAGAGGGCCAGGCCGACGCTCGCGAGCAGAAGAGCGAGGGCGGCGAACGACAGCGACAGGGGGATGATCAACGCGCGGCAGCGCGCGCAGTACGGCTTGGAGAGCTCCTCGTTGGCCCACATCCCGCCGTGCGCGAAAGCCAGCGAGAACGAGGCCGCCCACTTCACCCAGCGCGGGACGGGCCGGGCTCGCTCGCGGCGGCACCGGGCGCAGGCGGTCATCTCTTTACGATAGCAATTTGCTGCCGGACGGCTCGCTGCTGGTCACCGACGACGCTTCCGGCAGCGTCTGGCGGGTCAG
>CAZZGQ010000255.1:0-4815 GCA_964653765.1 uncultured Elusimicrobia bacterium
CTGCTCCGCCCGGACCTGGGCCTGGAGCACCCGCTCGTGCTGCGCGTCGACGACCATCGCTGCGAGCTCTACCGCCTGCAGGGCCGGCTGGTGCGCAGCGAGCTCACCGAGCGCCGCGTCCTCGACGCGCGCGAGCGCCGCCTGGGCGTCGACCACCCCGACGTGGCCGAGAGCCTCGACCATCTCGCGCGCCTGCTGCGCGACGAGGGCCGCTACTCCGACTCCGCCGCGCTGCTCGAGCGCGCGCTGGCGATCCGCTCCCGCGGCTTCGGGCGCTGGGGCTCCGCCTACGCCCTGGCGCTGCGCGACCTCGCCTCGGTCTACGCCGCGCAAAAGCGCTGGAACGCCGCCGAGGCCGCCTACCGCAAGGCGCTCGGCGGAGAGCGGCGCTCCCTCGGCCGCAGCCATCCCGAGGCGACGGCGACCGCCGCCGAGCTGGCCTGGGTCCTGCGCAACGACGGACAGCCCACCGAAGCCGCCGCGCTGGAGCGCGACGCCGAAGCCGGCCGCGCTCTCATGGCGCGCGACGTCCCGGGGGAGTGAGCCTTACGACGGCCGCGGCTGCTGGCCGCTGTATTTGTCGCCGCCGTAGAACGTGCCGCCCTCCGACTCTTCCTTGATATAACCCTTGATGTCTTCGCGGACCTTCTCTTCGCCGCCCTTCATGCCGTGCGTCCGGATGCCGTGCTGAGTGCCGGCTTCCAGAACCTCGTCATAGGTCCCGCTGAGCTTGAGCGAACAGCCCTCGCCCGCCTCGCGGCAATCCAGGCCGAAGCGTTTTCCCTTGCTCTCTTGTGTAGCCATACATCCCTCCTATCCTCACTGTAGCGCCGCGCGGCGCGGCGCCCCATGTCGGAGGGGAAACGCTTGCGTGAAGGCGCGTTGACGGCCCGGGACCGCCCCGGTATACTTGCGGCATGGCGCGCTCCGCCTCACTCTGGATCGCCGTCGTCGCCGTCGGCGGCACCTTGGCTCTTCGGCTGCTGCTCCCCGGCTTCGGCCCGCAGGCCCGGGAGCGCCGCCTGCTGAGAGCGGCGAAGGCGGGGAGGACCGCCCGCGTGAAGTCGCTGCTCGACCGGCTGACGGAGCCGGAGCGGCGGACGCAGACGGAAGAGGCCGTGACGGCCGCCGCGGCCGCGGGCCGGGTCGAGACCGTCGAGGCGCTGCTGGAAGGCCGCGGGCCCGAGGAGCGGCGCGCGCTTGCCGGCGTGGCGCTGCGCGCCGCCGCGGCCGCCGGGCGGACCGAAGCCGTCGTCGCTCTGGTGAAGGACGGCGCTCCCGTGGAGGCCGCCGACGCCAAGGGCTGGACGCCGCTCATGATCGCCTCGGCCGACGGTCAGACGATGACGGCGCTCGAGCTGCTCGCCCAGGGCGCCAGGCTCAAGCCGAAGAAGGAAGGGCATTACGATCCTCTGGTCGCCGCCGCGGCCAACGGGAAGACGGAGACGGTGCTGGCGCTGCTCGAGAAGGCCTCGGCCGGGACGCGGCCGGCGTTGTCGCAGGAAGCGCTGCGCGCCGCCCTCGACGCCGGGCAGCAGGACACGGCCCGGGCGCTGCGCGCCGCCGGCGCCCCTGAAGGCTCGGGCGCGAAAGAGGGCCTGCCCGCGCCGCGGCCGTCGGACATCGCCCTTCCCGCCGACGCGCCGCCGCTGCTCCAGGCCGCGTCGCGCGGCGACACGGCGCGCGTGCGCCAGCTCCTGGCCGACGGAGCCAAGCTCGAGGACGCCACGCCGGACGGCCAGACGGCCCTGATGCTGGCGTCGGCCCGCGGCTTCACCGAGACGGCGCTGGCGTTGATCGCTCAAGGCGCCAACCTCGAGGCGAGGACCGTGCACGGGGGCAACGTCGGCCTCATGGGCCAGCCCCTGCAGCCGAAGGCCGCCGCGCCTCGAGCGCCGCCGCCCGAGGCCGTCAACGCCAAAGGCCAGACGGCGCTCATCGTCGCCGCCGAGCACGGGAAGCTGCCCGTGGTGCGGGCGCTGCTGGCCAAGGGCGCGCGCGCGGACGCGGCCGACGACCTGGGCCAGACCTCGCTGCACTACGCCGCCGCCGCTGGGCGCGCCGACGTGACGGCGGCCCTCCTGGCGGCCGGCGCCAAGCCCGACGCGAAGGAGTCTCACGGTTGGACGCCTCTGATGCTCGCGGCGGCGCGAGGCCGGGCCGACGCGGCCAAGGCCCTGCTCGACAAGGCCGCCGGCGTCGACGCCGCCAACGACCGCGGCCAGACGCCGCTGATGATCGCCGCCGCCCAGGGCCAGGCCGAGGTCTGCCGGCTGCTCCTCGAGCGCGGCGCCTGGGTCGAGACGCGCGACCAAAGCGGCGAATCGGCGCTCATGTACGCCGTGGCGGCCGGCAAGGCCGGCGCGGTCCAGGCGCTGCTCGACCACGAGGCCCACATCGAGGCCAAGACGAGCGGCGGCCTGTCGGTCCTCATGACCGCCGCCCAGCGCGGCCAGACGGACATGGTCAAGCTCTTGCTCTCGAGCCCGCGCACGCGCGTGGACGCGCGCACGGAGAGCGGCCAGACCGCTCTCATGTACGCCGCCGCCGAGGGGCGCGCCGACGTCGTCGCGGCGCTCCTGGCCAAGGGCGCCGACGCGTCCCTCAAGGACGCCCAGGGCTACACCGCTCTCGACATGGCCAAGGCGAGGGGGCACGCCGCCGTCGCCGATCTCCTCCGGCCGCGGACGACGGGGACCGACTGATGCGTCTCGGCATCGGGTTGAGCGCCGGGCCGGACGCGTTCAAGGCCGCGCGCGAGGCGGCGCGCCAAGCCAAGAAGACCTGCCCCAAGCCCACGCTGGCGCTGGCCTTCGGCTCCATCTACCTCGACCAACGCCGCGTGCACGAGGGCTTGCGCGCGGAGCTCGATCCGGCGATCCTGCTCGGCGGCTCCTCCTTCGCCGAGATCACGCCCGCCGGCGCCACGCGCGAGACGGTGGCGGTCCTCCTCGTCGAGCTGCCGGGCGCGCGGCTGCGCTGGGCCGACTCCTCCATGAAGAAGGGCTCGGCCGCGGCCGGGGAGGCGCTGGCGCGCGCCATCGGCGAGATCGCCGACAAGGGCTGCCTGCCCGTCGGGCTGATGATGGCCTCCATAGGCGACTTCCTCCAGAACGAGGCGCTCAAGACCCTCAACGACCGCTTCTGCGGCATCCCGGTTTTCGGCGGGGTGACCTGCGGCGATTACGACCTGGGCCTGGCGCACCGCGACTTCCGGGTGAACTACCAGTATTCGGGGCCGCGCCTCACCCGCGACGCGGCCCGCCTGGCGCTGCTGGAGCTGCCTTGCGACGGGACGAGCCTGGCCTTCGGCTTCGATCACGGCTGGGATCCGGTCGGGCCGGAGTCCCGCGTGACGAAGGCCCGCGGCAACGAGATCTTCGCGATCGACGGCCTCCCGGTCCTGGACTACTACCGGCAGTTCCTCTGCGACGAGGAGGAGGAGTTCTTCAAGCTGCAGATCCAGCGTTTCGCTTTCGCGATGCTGCTGGAGGGGGAGTACGCGGGCTCCTCCCTGATCAAGCTGCCGGTGGTCATCGACCAGAAGCGCGGCTCCATCAAGGTCTCTCCGGCCGAGGACATGGCGGGCCGGCGCGTCCGCCTGATCGTCGCCAGCCGCCAGGGCCTCATCACCGGCACGCGCCGCGCGGCGCGCCGCTGCCTCGAGGCGCTGGGCGGGCGCGAGCCGCGCCTGGTGCTGGCGGTGAGCTGCTGCACGCGGGCGGCGATCCTGCACAGCAAGGCGGACCTCGAGGTCCGCGCGATCCAGGAGGTTTTCGGGCGAAAGACGCCCGTCTTCGGGTTCTACTCGGGCGGGGAGATCGCGCCCTTCCTGAGCCGCTACGAGGAGATCGGCGACTGCCACGCCAAGTTCGCGGGCTCCTATTTCCACGCCACGACGATCGCCCTCCTGGCCTTCGGAGGCGGGCCCTCGAACGGGCGCGTCGCCATGCCCAAGCCCTTCTCCGGCTGCGCCGAGACGCTGCGTCAGGAGAACTCGCGCCTGCGGTCGTGGCTGGCACGCAGCGAGTCCGTGCTCGACGACAGCGAGACCTTCCTCGCCTCGCTCAGCCGCAAGTCCTACGACGACGGCGAGAAGCTCAAGCGCCAGACCGAGATCATCCGCCGCTACACGCCCCACGACGTCTGGCGGCAGATCGGCGGCAACGCCCAGCGCGGCGTCTACGAGCTCGAGGACTGCGATTTCAACGGGGCCTTCCTCTTCATGGACGTGAAGGGCTTCACCTCCTTCAGCGAGACGCGCAAGCCCAAGGAGGTCGTGCCCGCGCTGAACGCCCTCTTCGAGCCCGCCACCAAGCTCGTCTACGAGTGCGGCGGCGACGTCGACAAGTACATCGGCGACTGCCTCTTCGCCGCGTTCCGCGACCCCGAGAAGGCCGTCGAGGCCGCGGCCAAGCTCCTCGCCTTGGCGAGCCCCTTCGCCGTGCGCGTCGGCGTCAACGCCGGGCGCGCCGTGCGCGCCAACGTGGGGGCGCCGGCGCGTCGCGAGTACACCTTCATAGGCGACGCCGTGAACACGGCGCAGCGGCTCGAGGCGAACTGCGCGCCGGGTCATGCCCTCATCGCCGAGCCGCTCGAGCCGGCTGCGCGCAAGCTTTTCCGCACGCTGGAGCGGCGCGAGCTGACGGTGAAGAACCGGGCCGCGGCTGTCGTCGCTTTCGACTGCGCGCTTTAGCGGCCTTCCGTCCCCGGGTGTGTCCGGACCGGCTCAGCCGATGTGCTCGTCGAAGACTTCCTTCGCCCAGGCCAGGTTGGTGCCGGCCGCGGCGTAGCTCGCCACGAGCATGACCTCGG
>CAZZGQ010000256.1:0-4808 GCA_964653765.1 uncultured Elusimicrobia bacterium
GAGGGCGCGGGCTGGCTGTTCGTGTCGGAGCCGCTCTATCCCGGCTGGAGCTTGTGGCTCGAGACGTCCCTGGGCCCGGGCCGGGCGCTGGCGCTGCCGGCTCTCGGCCCGTTCCAGAAGGTCTCGGTCCCGGCGGGAGCGTGGACGGCGCGCTGGCGCTACGTCCCGGGCAGCTTCGCGGCCGGCTTGGCGTTGACCCTGGCGGCGGCCGGACTGCTGGGCGCCTATTGGTATAATCGGCTCTCGAAAACGGCATGACCCGCAAGGATCTCTGGTTGGGCGGCGCAGGCTTGGCGCTGGCGCTTTGGGCGCTGTGGCCGGCGTGGCTCGACGCCGCGCGTATCGTGTTCAACTTCGGCGACCTTCCGGCGTATCACTACCCGATGCGCCATCTCGTCGCGGAAGCGCTGCAGCAGGGCCGGCTGCCGTTCTGGAACCCTTACCTGTTCAGCGGCCTGCCTCTGGCGGCCAATCCTCAGGCGCAGCTCTTCTATCCGCTCGGCGTGCTGGCCGCTTTCTGGCCGCTGACGCTGGCGCTCTCCTGGGACATGCTGTTTCACCTCTGCTGGGCGGGTCTCGGCGCGGCGCTCTTGGCGCGGCGCGCGGGGCTGCGGCCCGCCTCGGCCTGGACGGCGGCGGCGTTGTACGCGCTCTCGCCCTTCGTGGTCTACCGCGTCGTCGAGGGCATCCCCACGCTCCTCGCGGCGCTGGCCTGGGTGCCGTGGTGCTGGCTGGCGTGGTCATCGGGCCGCCCGGCTTTGCTCGGCGGCGTCTGGGCGCTGCAGCTGCTCTCCGGCCATCCGCAATTCCTCGTCATCAACGCGGTGGGCATGGGCTTGTGGGCGCTGACCGCGCCGCTGCCGGCGCGGCGCCTGGCCTTCCTGGCCCGCGAGGCGGCCTGGACCGGTGTCCTGACCGCGGCGCAATGGCTGCCGACGTGGGAGTACCTGAGCCGCTCGGTGAGACGCTCCTGGCCCGCCGCTTATTCCTTGGGCTATTCGCTCGGCCCGTCGTCCTTGCTCTCGCTGCTGTGGCCCGGCGCCGCGGGCGATCCGATCGCGGGGACGTACGCCGGCCCGCCTTCGGTCTTCTTCGAGACCAGCGCGCTGTGGGTCGGGCTGGCCGGCCTCGTCGCCGCGGCGGCCGGTCTCGTCGCGGGCCGGCGCAAGGCGGGGCCGGCCCTGCTCGTCGCCGCCGGCGTCCTGCTGGCCCTGGGCGCCAACGGGCCGCTCGGCGCGGCGGGCTTCTCGGTCCTGCGCACGCCTTCGCGCTGGCTGCTGTTGGCGCTCTGGGGCTTGGTCCTCGCGGCGGGCGCCGGGCTGGCGTGGGCCGCGCGCCGCGCGCCGCGCGGGGCGGGCGCGGCTCTGCTCTGCGCCGTCGTCGTCGAGCTGCTGATCTGGGACCGGCGCTTCCTGGGGACGCGCGACGCCAGCCTGTACCTCAAGGCGAACGCGCGCTTCGCGGAGACCGTCGGCGACTCCCGCTGGCGGCTGATCACGGGCCCGGAGCTGGCCAACCCCAACAAGACGGCGCTCTATCACGGGCGCAACGCCAACGGCTACGAGGCGTTCTACCTGGACGGCTACCCGGAGTACGCCTCGCGCAGCGAGGGCGCGCCCGCCGCCGACGCCAGCCGCACCTATCTCTCCAAGCTCGACACCGCGGAGCTGGACCGCTTGGCCGTTATGTGGCGCGTCGGGACCGGAAAGCTCGAGACCGCGTCCCATCCCCAGCCGCTGGCTTATTTCGTCGACGACAAGGACGCCGTGGTGCGCCATTATCCCCTGATCACGAGGACCGACCCCGAGCATTGGCGCGCCATCGGCGACTGGCCGCCCGCCGGCCGCGCGCTGGTCCTGTCCCAGCCGCTGTATCCGGGCTGGAGAGCCTGGATCAACGGCAAGCGGGCGCCGCTCGAGCTCTGGGACGGCCTGCTGCAGTCGGTGCCGAGGGCGGCGCTGCCCGACGGAGCGCCTTTCACCTTGGAGCTGCGCTTCCGACCCAGGGCCTGGACGCTTTGGATCCTCGTCAGCCTCGTCGGCTGGACGGCCTGGCTGCGCCGTGCGGGAGAGGCGTGGTGAGCAAGCGCCTCTTGTCGGCGGTGGTGGCCGGGGCGATCACGCTGGGCTTGCTCGCTCTGGCCGCGCGCAACGTCCGCTTCGCGGAGCTCTGGCCGATCTTGGCCGCGGCGCGCTGGCGGTGGCTCGCCGTGATGCTCTGCATCGCGCTCCTCGACCTGATGATCCGCGCCCGGCGCTGGCAGGTGCTGCTCTCTCGCTCCGGGGCCAAGCCGACGGTATGGCAGCTCTTCCAGCTCGAGGCCATCGGACTTTCCGTCAACAACGTGCTCTTCCTGCGCGTCGGCGAGCTGGCGCGGGCCTTCCTGGCCGCGCGCGAGCTGTCCATATCCACGGCGACCGCGCTTGCCAGCGTGGCCATCGAGCGTGCGCTCGACGTGGCCGCCCTGCTGATGCTCTTCTCCATGGCGGCCGCGGGCGCTCCCCAGCTCGTGCCGATGCCCATCCGCCGCGCGGCGCTCCTCGCCCTGGCGGGCGCCCTGGGCGCCTTGTTCGTGCTCGCCGCCGCCGAGCAGCCGCTGTCTCCCGGCGGCGCCTGGGAGAAACGGCTTCGGCCCTGGCCCAAGCTCCACGCCCTCGTCACGCAGCTTGCCGCTGGCGCCGCCGTGCTCCGCTCCGCGCGGGCCGCGGCCCAGGCCGCGGCGCTGAGCCTGGCGCTCTGGGGCGTGGACGCGCTCGTGTACTGGGCGGGCGCGCGCGCCTTGGGCTTAGGCGACCTCATGGGCTACGGTCGCGCCGTCCTGGCCTTGTCGTGGGCGGGCGCGAGCGGGGCGCTGCCGGCGGCGCCGGGCGCCTTCGGCGCGTTCGAGGCCGCCGTCGAGGCGATCATGGAGAAGCTCGGCGCCGGCGCGGCGCAGGCCTTCGCCTACGCTCTGTTCACGCACATGGTGATGTATCTCGTCGTGACCGTCCTGGGCCTGATCTTCCTGTACCAGGTGGGTTTGTCGTTGGGCGAGCTGCAAGGCGCCCTCGACCGCCAGAGACGAGACGCATGAAGCGCGCGCTGCTGACGTACCTGGCTTGCCCGCTCTGCGAGGGGGAGCTCGAGTTCTCCCAGCTCGAGAACTTCCCGCTCACGGACGCGCACGAGGCCATGGAGGGCGCGCTGCGCTGCCGCTCCTGCAAGCACGAGTTCGCGCTCTCCTCCGGCGTGCCGCTCCTCGCCGACCGCAAGCTCGGCAGCGCCGCCCGCAAGACGCGCGACGCCTTCGCCTTCGAATGGAACCGCTATCCCGGCTCGCTGCCGGAGGACGAGGGCGTGCTCCTCGAGGAGTCCCAGCTGCAGCCTTCCGATTTCAGGGGCAAGCTCGTCCTCGACGCCGGCTGCGGGATGGGCCGCTACTCCGTCGTGGCGCTCTCGTGGGGCGCGGAGGTCGTGGCCCTCGATCTCTCGGACGCCCTTTTCCGAGTGGCCGCCATCGCCGACCGCTGGCCCAAGCTGCACGTCGTGCAGGGCAACCTGCTCAAGCCGCCGCTCAAGCCGGCGACCTTCGACGTCGTCTACAGCCACGGCGTGCTCCACCACACCGCGGACACGCGCGACGCTTTCGGCCGCGTGGCGCGTCTGGTCAAGCCGGGCGGGTATCTGTCGGTCTGGCTCTACGGGAAAGCGGGACGTTACCAGGATTTCGCCACCAACCCGCTCAAGGCGGAGCGCGGCTTCGTCGCGAGACACCGTAAGCTCGCCTGGTTCGTCGTCGGCGTCCGTCACTTCGTCAGCGATGCCGTGCGCGCCGTCACGACGCGCCTTCCCATGCGGCTGACCTACGCGATCAGCCACCTCTTGGCGATGCTCGGCGCCGTGCCCGGGCTCAAGTACCTCACGTTCTCCGTCCACCCCGGCTACCAGGTCCGCGTGATCGAGAACTTCGATTGGATCCAGCCGCCCTATCAGTGGCACCACACCAAGGAGGAGCTGGCCGGCTGGTTCAAGCAAGAGGGCTTCGAGATCGTGAAGGTCCTTCCGCACGGCCTCGTGCCCAAACCCGGCATCCTCGGCCGCAAGCGGCTCAAATGAGCGGCGCCGCGAGCGGCGTCGTGATGGTCAGCGCCAGCTTCTATCCCCACGTCGGCGGCGCCGAGAAGCAGGCGCTGGAGCTTTCAGCGGCGTTGCGCGCCCGCGGCGTGCCCGTCATGGTGGCGACGCGGCGCCTGCCCGGCCTCGCGCCGCGAGAAGAGATACGCGGCGTGCCGGTACATCGTCTTTGGCGGCTGCGCGGCCTCGACGCTCCCGGCTTCATGGCGTCGCTGGCTTGGTTTCTCTGGAAGCGCCGCGCGGAATACTCCGCCATCCACGTCCATTTGGCCGGCTCGCCGGCTCTGGCGGCGGCGGCGATGGGACGGCTTCTGAAGAAGCCGGTGGTGGTGAAGCTCGGCGGGGGCGCGGGGATCGGGGAGCTCGCCGTCTCCTCGCGCAGCGTCGGCGGCCGCCTCAAGCTGAAGGTGCTGGCGGCCCTCGAGCCTCGCCTGATAGCCGTCGCCGCCGAGTTGGCCGACGAAGCCCGCCGCTTCCTGGGCCCCGTGGACGTCGAAATCGTGCCCAACGGCGTCGACGTCGAGACCTACAAGCCCGCGGGCGACGAGGCGCGCAAGGCGCTGCGCCAAAAGCTGGGCTGGCCGGCCCGCGGGCTGATCTTCCTCTATACAGGACGATTCTCCGTCGAGAAGCGGCTGCCCCAATTCATCGAGGTCTGGGCCGAGGCCGCCCGGCGCGCCGGGCGCGGCGCGGAG
>CAZZGQ010000257.1:0-4807 GCA_964653765.1 uncultured Elusimicrobia bacterium
GAGACCGTGACGGAGGGCCCCGCCGAGACCGCGTGCGGGTCCTCGATGCCCACCTTCACGGCGGCCGTCTGAGCCAGCTCCGGCTGGATCGCCTGGAGGACGGCTTGGTCGGCCGCGGCCGGCAGCGACGCGCACGGCAGGGAAAACGCGAGCACCAGGCGCAGGGCTTTCATGCGACCAGTGTAGGTCGCGCTCGGGTGCGGCATCAAGCGCCGGTCGGCAAAAAATCGGTAAAAGGCTACCGGCGCGAGGCGCCGATGATGGGGCGGAAGCGCAGCGCCTTGAGCACGTCGTCCTTGCCGATCAGCGTGTCGCGCCGCTGCGAGGGGCGGGGCTTGGGGTAATCGAGCGTGTAGTGCAGGCCGCGGCTCTCCTTGCGGCGCATCGCCGAGAGGATGACGGCCGTGGCGACCTCGGCCAGGTTGCGCAGCTCGATGAGGTCCGGGGTCAGGATGAAGTCCCAATAGTATTGGTCGATCTCGGCCGAGAGCAGCTGCATGCGCCGCAGCGCCCTCTCGAGGCGCTTGTCGGTGCGCACGATGCCCACGTAGTTCCACATGAGCCGCCGGATCTCGTCCCAGTTCTGGGAGATCACGACGGCCTCGTCCAACGGCTCGGCGCGGCCCGGGTTCCAGGCGGGGGCCCGGAAGGCGGGGAGGGGCTTGGCCGCGCGGCGCTGCGCGTCGAGGAACACGCGGTGGGCGAAGACGCAGCCCTCCAGCAGGGAGTTCGAGGCGAGACGGTTGGCGCCGTGCAGCCCGGTGTGGGCGGCCTCGCCGATGGCGTAGAGGCCGGCCACGTCCGTGCGTCCCCATTCGTCGACGCGCACCCCGCCGCAGAAGAAGTGGGCGGCGGGCACGACCGGCACCGGATCGGCCGCCATGTCGATGCCCAGGCTCAGGAGCTTGGCGTAGATGTTGGGGAAGCGGCCGCGCAGGAACTTCACCGTCTTGTGCGTCATGTCCAGGTAGACGCAGTCGTCGCCGGTGCGCTTGAGCTCGGAGTCGATGGCGCGGGCCACCACGTCGCGAGGCGCTAGCTCCGCCTGCTTGGCGTAAGCGGGCATGAAGCGCCGGCCGTTCTTCAAGATCAGCTTGCCGCCCTCGCCGCGCAGGGCCTCCGACAGGAGGAAGGACCGCTCGCGGGGATGGAAGAGGCAGGTGGGATGGAACTGGACGAACTCCATGTTCGCCAGGCGCGCGCCGGCGCGCAGGGCCATGGCCAGGCCGTCGCCCGTGGCGATGTCGGGATTGGAAGTATAGAGGTAGACCTTGCCCGCGCCGCCGGTGGCCAGGACGGTTCGCGCGGAGGTGAAGGCGCGGATGCGGCTCGTCGCGCGGTCCATGGCGTAGGCGCCGCGGGCGCGGCCTTCGCCGTCGAGGATCAGGTTGACGGCGATGTGGTTCTCGAAGAAGCGGATGCGCGGATTGCCGCGGCAGGCCGCGACGAGCGCGCGCTCGAGATCGCGGCCGGTGATGTCGCCGGCGTGCAGGATGCGGCGCTGCGAATGCCCGGCCTCGAGGCCCAGATCGGGGCCGTCGCGCCCCTCGGCCCCGGAGAAGCGCACGCCCAGCTCCTGGAGCTCGCGGATGCGCGCCGGCGCCTCCTCCACGGTGAGCTTGACGATGCTCTCGTCGCACAGGCCGGCGCCGGCCGTCAGCGTGTCGGCGACGTGGGCCTTGAAGCTGTCGGTGCGGCTGGTGACGGCGGCGATCCCGCCCTGCGCGTAGTTGGTGTTGGCCTCGGCCGCGTCCTTCTTGGTCACGACCGTGACGCTGCCCAGCGAGGAGAGCTTGTGCGCCGCCAAAAGCCCGGCGATGCCGCTGCCGAGCACGAGGAAGTCCGAGCGGGTCTCCATGCTGGATGAAAGAGCGGCGATTTTATCATAATGGTTGGCTTCCTCTATCCTGAGGAGGCCAACCATTCCCTTCGGTCATCCCCGGACACAATGATTAGGACCTTTGAGAAGAGCAGCCCCAAGATCGACAAGACGGCCTTCGTCCACGACTCCGCCGAGATCATCGGCGACGTGACGCTGGGGCCGGACGTCTCGATCTGGCCCCACGCCGTCCTGCGCGGCGACGTGGCGGCCATCCGCGTCGGAGCCCGCAGCAACCTGCAGGACTGCGCCGTGGTCCACGGCCGGGAGAGCGCTCCCGCCGTCATCGGCAAGGGCGTCACCGTCGGGCACTCCGCCATCGTCCACGGCGCGCGAGTGGGGGACTACTGCCTGGTCGGCATGGGCGCGATCGTGATGGAGGCGCAGGTCGGCGCGGAATGCTTGATCGGCGCCGGCGCCATGATCCCCGCGGGGATGAAGATCCCGCCGCGCAGCCTGGTCCTCGGCATGCCGGCCAAGGTCGTGCGCCTCCTGACGCCCAAGGAGATCGCCGGCCTTCACCGCAGCGAGGCCGGCTACGTCGCGCTGGCCAAGGCGCACCGCCGCTCCTCCAAGGTCCTGTTCTGATGGCGCTCTTCCTGCTCGGTCTGGCGCTGGGGGGCGCGGCCGGAGCGGGGTTGGCGCGCTGGTTTCAGGAGAGGCGGCGGCGGGACCTCGGGCGCTACCTCGCCTTCGGCGCCCACGAGCTCAACGGCCCGCTGACCGCGCTGACGATGACGTTGTCCAACGTCACCTCCGGGATCTTCGGCGAGGTGCCGGCCGCGCTGCAGCCGTGGATGGCCATGTCGCGAGAGCAGGTGGCGCGCCTGGCGGCGCTGACCGGCCAGCTGCGCGACTTCGTTCACCTGGAGCTGTCCGGCGACTACGAGGGCCTGCTCGAGCCTCAGCCCGCCGAGGAGGTCGTGGCCGCGGCGGCGCAGGCCGTCCAGGGCGGCTACGCGCAGTCGGCGATCCCGCTCGCCGTCGACTGCCCGCGGGGCCTGCCGGCGGTGCCCGCCGACCCGGAGCGCACGGTCCGCGAGCTGACCGGCCTCCTTTATCACGCGCGCAAGCTGCGCCTGTCGGGTCCCGTGAACCTGTCGGCCCGCGTGAACGGCGATCATGTGGAGTTCGTCGTCGAGTTCGAGGGCCCGCGGCTCGATGCCGCGGAGACGCTGCGCTCGCTCGATCTCTATTACCCCGGGCGCCGCTCTCCGGCGCTGCGCACGGCCGGCTTCGGATTGGGTCTATCAAGAGCCGTGCTTCGCAAGCACGGCTGGGGTCTGGCTCTAGAGGTGCAGGGCGCCCGCCATCGCATCGTCATGCGCGCCGCGCGGGCCCGCAAATGATAGTATCCGGGAATCCCTTCGGTCATGGCAACCATCCTGGTCGTTGAAGACGAGCCGGCGATCGCGGAGAACCTCCACGCTCTCCTGACGGCGCGCGGCCACGCCGTCACTTGGGTCCCGGACGGCTCCGAAGCCGTCGCCCAGGCGCGCAAGCTGCGGCCCCACCTCGTCCTGCTCGACGTCATGCTGCCCAAGCTGGGGGGCTTCGACGTCTGCAAGCTCCTCAAGACCGACGAGACCACCAAGAAGATCAAGGTCGTGATGATCACCGCCCTCGGGCGCATGGGCGACGTCGAGACGGCCTTCGCCAACGGCGCCGACGACTACATCATCAAGCCGTTCGACTCCGAGCGGCTCTTCAAGAAAGTCGACAAAGTGCTGGGCCCCGCGTAAGGTATACTGCGGCCATGCGGCGATCGCTGGCCTTCCTGGCCCTGAGCCTCTCCCTGGCGCTCCCCGCCTCGGCCCTCACCGCGGCGGCCGGGAAGGTCGACATCACTCCCGAGCTCAAGACGGAACGCACCTACATGTCGGGCTTCGGCGCCACGGGCCGCCGCCCGCGCGGCGTGCACGACCCGCTGTATGCCCGCCTGGTCGTCATGTCCGACGGGAAGAAGACGGTGGCGATCGCCTCGTTCGACGTCCTCGGCCTCTACCGCAACGACGTGGAGGACCTGCGCCGCCTCTCCGGGTTCGACAGCCCCGACCGCTACCTGCTCGTCGCCGCCACGCACGACCACTCCGGGCCCGACACGCTGGGCCTCTGGGGACCGCTGATCGGCGTCTCCGGCGCCAATCTCCGCTATCACGCGCGCATCAAGGCCGCGGTCGCCGCCAAGCTCAAATCGCTGCTCGGCGAGCTGCGCGACGCGCGCCTGACCGCCGCCAACGCCGTCCTCGACCCGCGCGGCCTCTGCCGCGACAGCCGCGATCCGGTGGTGATTGATCCGTTCCTCGGAGCGATCGCCCTCAGGTCCGTTGACGGGAAGGCGATCGCGACGATTATCAATTGGTCGTGCCACCCCGAGGTCCTCGGCCCGGATAACCGGCTGATCACGGCGGATTTTCCCGGTCCGTTATGTTCCCGCGTGGAGGATAAAACCGGGGGCGCCTGCGTCTATCTATCCGGCCCCATCGGCGGCCTCATGACTCCCGACATCAAGGCCGACAACTTCTACGAGAGCTTCCGCGTCGGCACGACGGTCGCCGACGCCGCCTTGGCGGCCTTGGCCCGCTCCGGCGTCTCCTCGCCGGCGCCCCGGCTTTCCGTGCGCGTCGACGAGCCCCTGATCCCGATCCAAAACCCGCGCTACCTGCTGTTCCTCCCGTCGCTGGCCTACGGCCACGACATCCTCGACGCCGCGGGCCAGCCGCTGCCGCGCTGGAAGCGCTACTGGCTGCCCTGGCGCCATCTCATCTTCGGCCTGCCGGAATCGGCGCGGCCTTGGGTGCGCACGGAGGTCAGCCGCATCGACCTCGGCCCCGTGAGGCTGCTGGGTATGCCAGGGGAGCTCTTCCCGGAGCTCGTCGTCGGCGGCTACGACGGCCGCTTTCGCTTCGGCCACGACCTGATCACGCC
>CAZZGQ010000258.1:0-4804 GCA_964653765.1 uncultured Elusimicrobia bacterium
CCCGTTGGTCTGCACCCGCGCGTAGGTGAAGCCCAGCTTGCGGGCCAGCGCCGCCATCTTGGGCAGATCGACGCGCAGCGTGGGCTCGCCGCCGGTGAAGCAGACGCTGCGAAAGCCGTCCTCGCGCGCGCGGTAGAGCTGCTCCGCCACCAGCGAAAACGGCAGCCCGGGCCGGCGCCGCCAGGAGACCTCCTGCGAGCAGAACAGGCACTTCTCGTTGCAGCCGTAGCCGAGCAGTATCTCCAGGGCCTTCACGGCCTCTCCCCCGCCGGCATCACGCGCCGCCAGCCGGCCGTGTCGGCCGTCCATGCCGCGTCGAAGGGAGCGGGCTTCTCGGCCAGGGCCTGGAACTCGCCGTCGCCGAAGGCGGCCAGGTAGCGCCGCTCGTAGCCCAGGCAGCGGTCGCCGTAGACGCAGCTCGCGCAGGCCGGCAGCCGCGTCTTCCCCTCGCGGCTGGCCTCATCGAGCCCTTTGGCGCGCCCGTCCGGCTGGCGCAGCTCGTAGGCGCCCGGATCGATGATGGTCCCGCGCGCCACGTCGTACAAGGCGGCCGAGTCCGACGACCACCGCAGCAGCCGCCCCTCGTAGCCGGGCAGGACGCAGGGCGGGATGTTCAAGAGCATGGGAGGTTCAAGCCCGCGGCGCCTGAACGATTCAAAAGCGTTCCGCACGTAGGGCGCCGCGTCCTTCAACGGTATGCGCATCGCCCCCGCGTTCTCGGCCATATCCCCCTCGTAGAGAGGGTAGATCAGCCCAAAGTCCGTGACGCCCTCGTCCAGGAAGTGGTCGTAAAACTCCGCCAGCTTCGGAGCGTTCCAAGCATTGATGACCGTGTTGATGCCGACCTGCACGCCCAGCTCCCTGAGGTTCGCCATCGCCTTCTTGGCCTTCTTCAGCGCGCCGGGGACCTTGACCAGCCTGTCGTGCAGCTCGTCGGTGTGCCCGTGGATCGAGAAGCGCGCCCAGCTCAGCCCCGCTTTGGCGCAGTCGGCGGCGAACTCCCCCTGAGCCAGCCTCAAGCCGTTGGTCTGGATGTGGACCTCGTCGTAGCCGGCCTTTTTGGCCAGCGCCACGATCGTCAGGAAGTCCTTGTGCAGCGTGGGCTCGCCGCCGTTGAGGACCAGGATGCGGCAGCCGCGGGCGTGGGCGAGATAGACGTCCTTGGCTATGTCCGAGAAAGCGGCGGCGGGCTGCCGGCGCCAGGCCGTCTCCTGCGAGCAGAACAGGCACCTCTCGTCGCAGGCATAGCCCAGGAAGACCTCGTGGATCTTGACGACCCGCGGGGCCTCAGAACGAGAAGTGGCTGCCGTGCGAACCGTGCGAGCCATGCGAGCCGTGCGAGCCGTGCGAGCCGTGGGACCCGTGCGAGCCGTGAGAGCCGTGAGAGCCGTGGGACCCGTGGGACCCGTGCGAGCCGTGGGAGCCGTGGCTGATGTGCGCGCCTTGTCCGCCCGAGTTGTGCAGGTAGTTGGAGTGCGACTGAGCCGGCAGGTCGTGGGCGCTCTTGAGCAGGGCCGTGCCGATGATGCCCAAGGCCACCGCCGTCTTGACCACGTCCTGCTTGGCCAGCTTTCCTTCCTCGCTGGTCATGAAGACCTCGGCTCCTTCCTTCACCTTGGCCAGCAGCTTCTTCTTGCCGGTCTTCTTGGCGCTCTTGACGCCGCCCTTCTTCTTGCGTGGAGCCATTAGTTTCCCTCCGACGGGGCCGTCTCGTCCGGCGCTTGATCGTTCCCCTGATCAGGAGCTTGCTGCTCGGCGCCGCCTTGCCGCTCGCGACCCTTCACGGGATTGTTGAACGCCCCCGCGCTCACGAGAGCCTTGCAGTAATCGTGCGACAGATTGACCCAGGGGAGCTTGCAGCGCGGCACGCTCCGGTCCGTCGAAGGAATGAACGCATGGCAGATGCCCCCGGCCAGATTATTGCCGCACATGTCCGGACGCCCGCCCTGGAACGCCGGGACCATCGCCGCCATCTCCGAGCAGTCCTTCGGATCGGGGAAGAAGCTGCAGTTGCTGCCGTCGCCGCG
Source organism: uncultured Elusimicrobia bacterium (assembly GCA_964653765.1). Taxonomy (GTDB): domain Bacteria; phylum Elusimicrobiota; class Elusimicrobia; order UBA1565; family UBA9628; genus JAGWUP01. The sequence goes on from CAZZGQ010000258.1 coordinate 2,028, forward strand.
GATGAACAGGTCTCCCACGATCTTGCAGGTCATGGGCCACTTGCTCTTGTCCTTCACGTAAGGATCGACGACCGGCGAGCAGAAGTCGTCCTGCTTGTTCTGGATCATCAGCGAGATGCGGGCGCAGATGCTCTCGAAGCCCGGTCGCACGTCGACCAGCGGGATGCTCTTGAAGTACGCCAGGCAGGCCGGATAGCGGCTGTTGGCCGAAGCGCGCAACGCCTCCTCGTAGAACCGCGCGAAGCGGACCGCCTTGACGCATTGCCTCTCCAGACGGCCCGTCACCTGCTTGTCCCCGCCCCCGATCGCCTTGCCGATCTCCTTGAGGCCGGCGCACGGATCGGCCGCCCGCTTGGCCGCCGCGTCGCAGGCGAGCACGCCGGCAAGCTCTTCGCCCACTAACGATCGATCGGCGTCGCGCAGCGCGTGCAGCTGCATGCTCTCGATGTCCCGCGGCGACTTGATCTTGCCCAGGCAGTCGTCGTAGGAGGTGCGCTTGATCGGCTGCGTCTTGTCGTCGTTGGTGGGCACGGGGACGACGGGCGCCGGCTGGGCGGCGAGCCGAGCGGCGCACCCGAGAATGAGCACGAGCGACAGAGCGATCTTCATCCGACCTCCGGGGCGGCGTCCTCGGGCCCGAGCCAGCTCTCGAAGACGGAGCGGGCGCGCGGGTCGGCCAGCTTCTCGAACACCACGTCGAAAAGGCCCATGTACAGGGCGCAGCGGCCGTTGGTCGGCATATGGCCCCACAGGCTGCGCTGCATCTGGCGGTTGAGGACGGAATCGAGGCCGCAGTACGGCTTGTACACGCACTGCGAGCAGAGCGGCTGGTTCTCAAGCAGGGTGGCGGCGGCGGCGGCGCGCGTGACGGGATGGTCGATCGCCTGCTTGTAGGTCGTCTCGCCCACCTGGCCCACCTTGAAGAAGCGGTCGCCCTCCGCGGCGAGCATGCGCGCCTCGTCGCCGGTGTAGACGCCGCCGTCGTAGTCGTAGGCCATGACGCCGAGGGCGGCCCCGCTCGGCGAGCGCAAGTCGACGTAGCCCGGCTCGCGCCGGCGCAGGATCTTGGTCAGGGCGACGAGGGCGGCGCGCTCGAAGAACGGAGTGCCCTTGAGGTTGAGCTCGATGATGTAGTCGAGCAGCTGGCGGTAGAAGGCGAGGAATTCCCCGGTCGTGTAGCCGATGACGTTCCAGGAGCGCTTGGCGAAGCCGATCGGGCTCAACTGGCGCGCGAACACGCCGGGCAGGCCCAAGCGCACGTACTCGTCCACGATCTCGCGCGGGTACTTGAGGCTCAGCCGCGTCGTCGTCAGCAGCGCGCCGGGCTGGAAGTGGCGCGCGCGGTCCTCGTCGTTGACCTTGGCGGCCTCTTGGAAGCGCTTGAGCCAGCGCACGGTCAGGTCATGGCTCGGGCCGCCCGTGTAAACCCGGTTCTTATCGTGCAGCTCGGCGGGGCCGTCGAGAGAGGTGCAGATGCCGATCTTGTTCTTCAGGATGAAGTCGAACTTCTCCTCGTCGAAGAGGCTGAAGTTCGAGACCATCGTGATGAAGAGGTTGCGCTTGGCGGTGTCGTTCTTCAGGCGCGCGTACTTGGTGGCGAACTTCACCACGGGCCAGTTCAGGGTCGGCTCGCCTCCCTGGAACTCGATGATGAGGTCCGGGTTGGGGCATTGGAAGATGAAGTCCACCGCCTTGCGGGCCGTCTCCACCGTCATGTCCTTGTCGACGGCGTCCGGGCCCACCACGCTCGAGTGGCAGTAGAGGCACTTGTGGTTGCAGCGCTGCGTGACCACGAAGATGTGCAGCGGGGCGGCATGGAACAGGAAGGAATAGCGCTGGCGGTATTCGCGCGAGAGCTTGTCGAAGTCGAGGTGGTCTCGGATGAGGCCCTTAGCTTGTAACGCGGCCCAAAGGGCCGCTTTCTTGTCTAAACGTCCCTCTAGATAGGCTTCGAAGTCCTGGTCTGACAGCAACTCGTGGTGGCCGACGTCGTTGGTGACGAGCCAGCGCTCGCCGACGCGCCGGTAGGCGGCGGCGGCCACGGACCTCTCGTCCAGGCGCACGCGGCCGGCGCCGGGAAAGCCCGTCAGGCGGCTAGGCGGCGCGGCGCTTGCCATGGACCTCTTCCCAGGTCTTGGTGATGCCCAAAGGGTCGGCGTTGCCCTTGCGCTTGGCGAGCGAGGCGATCTCGGCTTCCGCCTCGGCGATGAGCTTGTCGATCTCGGCCTGCTGATCGGCGGTCAGCGCGTCGGGAGCGGCCTGCGGCGTCTCGGGCTCGGCGGTCGCCGAGACGAGGGCGCGCGTGATCACGTGCTCCATGATGCTGCGGTTGGAGGCGACGAGCTTTTGGCGCAGGGCTTGGTTGAGGAGCTCGTTGAGGAAGGCGTCGCCCAGCGCCTGCAGGTCCTCGCGGGAGCGGCCGCGCGAGGAGGCCAGCGTGACGACGTGGGAGGCGCCCTGCGTCTGCACGTAGGCCACGCAGCGGTCCGTCAAGACGTAGGCGGCGCCTTGCAGGAGCTCAAGCGCGTAGAGCTTCTTCTGCACCTTAAGCGTCACCTCGCCCGCCTTCGCGTCGATGTCGTATTTCATGCGCCCACCAGAGCCTTGAGGCGGTCGAGATCCTTGGCCAGATTCTTCTCCATGAGGGCGCGCGCGTTCTTGACGCGCATCGGCCCGAAGGGAGGCGAGACGAGGGTCAGGACGAAGACGGAACGGTCGTCGGCGACGGCCACGGCCCGGGAGTAGACCTTGAGGGCCGGCGCGTCGGGCAGGTGGAC
>CAZZGQ010000259.1:0-4798 GCA_964653765.1 uncultured Elusimicrobia bacterium
GCGGCCAGATCACCCACGTGAGCAGGCGCTTGTAGCCGCCGAAGCGCTGCGAGGCTGTCCACGAAACCAAGCCGCTGTTCACGTCCACCATGCGGACGGAGAGAGCGACGGAAGCCGGCGGGAAAATCAGCTCCTCGCGCTCCTTGAACTCGGTGACGACGCCCAAAACGACGGCGTCGGCGCCCAGCCGCTTGCCGATCTCCACGGCCTGCGACTCGGCGATGGGGATGCCGGCGGCGACGGCGCGGCTCTTCAGTTCCTCGTCCACCCGCCCGCGCTCGACGAGCTCGTAAGACGGCACGGAGAGCAGGCTCTCGGCGAACGCGCCGGCGGCGAGAGCGCCCGAGCCCGGCGCGCCCGGCCCGTCCTCGAAAGGCAGCACGACGACGCGCGTGGCGCGGCCCGGCGGGGGCTGATGCTTGACGACGAGATCGGGAGCGCAGGCGGCGAGAGCGCCGGACAAGGAGACCAGGAGCAGCTTGGAGAAGGAGCGGGTCACGGGCGAGAGTATACCCGTTGTGCCGCGGAATTCAAGGCCGGTCGAGCGCGTCGAGCCGCGCGCGCAACGAGGCCATGCCCTCTCGCATCCGGCCCAGGAGAGCGGCCAGCTCGGCATGGCGCGCCCGCGCGTGCTCGAGCTCCGTCCCAGGCAAAGGAGAGGCCAGGGTCCGCTCGGCGGCGGCCAACTCTTCCTCGTGCCAGCGCATCGTGGCCCGGTAGCGTAGTATACGGCCGATCAAGGCGAGGCGCGTCCGCCACCGGCGCGGCGCCGTCCAGATCAGCTTGAGGTGCGGGTATTCCTCCCATTCCTGGGGATCGCGGCCGGTGAGGCGATGCTGAAGACGATTGAGGCGATCGCTGCCGCTGATCCAGTCCAGCCAACGGACGGGCGACAGATAGCCGAGGTACAGATGATAGTAGCCGACGTTGCGGACGGGCTCTTCTCCCGGCAGGAGGCGGCTCTTATCGCCCCAATGATGGAGGCCGTGATATTCACGCGACACCGCCACTCCCAGCGCCTGGAGCAGGCGCATGAAGCGGCCGGGATCGCTCATATGAGCGGCCCGGTGGAAGAGCTGCCCGACGAACGCCACGACAGCGAAGCCTAGTAGAAAGGCCGTCGCCGCGGGGTACGGCGAGAGCAGCCCGAGAACGCCAGCCCCCAGCGCGAAAGGGACGTAGAGCTTGATCGCGCGCAGCGGTTCTATCAGGACGATGTCTATGGGTATGGCATGATGAAGCCAAGCCCAAGTGCCAGGCGAGGGCGACCGGCCGGGACGGTGCTTGACGAGAAAGTCGTCCGCCTCGCGATGACCTAGCCAGATCAACGCGTCGGCGCCGATGAGGCCCGCCGCCATCCACGCCAGCAGACGGGCCGCTTCCCAAGACCCGCCCTCGAACCCCAGGCCCAGCTTAGCCGCGGCGCCCGCCCAAGCCGCGACGGCGACACCGAAGATCGCGCGATCGTAAAACCGCGTCACGGTCATGGGTACCGGCGTCAGCCACGAGTGAGCGCGCAGCGCCCGCGCCAACGAGTCGAACGGCCACGGCAGCTGGGCGGTCGGCTCCTCTATCAGCTCCCGGCGCACCGAGCGCACGGCATCGAAAAGAGCGGACCGGCGCCAGTCCTGCAGCTCGCGCAGCGTCATGTCCGGCCGCGGCGCGGTCGTCGGCAAGCCGTAGAGCCGCAACTGAGTCGGGCTCACGCCTGTCGGAACGTCCGCGGTCGCGGGCAACGCGTAGCCGCCGACCGGCTCGCTCGCGGGCGTCTCCCATTGACGCCAAGTCCGCTCGATGAGGGACCGCGCGGCCTGCAGGCGGCGGCCGGACAAACCCTCTCGCCGCCTGCGCACCTCCTCGCGCGCCGCGCCCAGATGAGCCCAGATCAAAGGCTGGCCAAGCATGGCCAGCTTGGCGTCGCTCGCCTGTCGCGCCAGCGGCTCCTCAGGCTGGGGCTCGTCGAGGAAGCGGAGCGCGGCCGCTTCCAGCTCGGGCAGCTCCGAAGCCAGGGAAGGGTCGCCGAGCCGCGACAGCAGCGGCTCCAGCGTCCGGACATCGGGCGCCGGAGAAGCCAAGAACGCCCGGAAGGAACCGACGGCCTGGACCGATGACGGCGAGGAGACCGCGGAGGGCCCGGGAACCTCCGCCGCGGCCAGCGGCAGCGCCAGGGAGAAGAGCACCGCCCATGGATTCATCGCCCGGCACTTTAACAAAGCCCCTCCCTTGCGCGCGCGGACCAACGGGGCACGCCTCTGCCGTCCAAAGGACCCTCCCATCCCAAGGGGAGCTTCACCAAACCGTCACTGGACGATGCGCCTCGTCCGTCATAAAATAGCGCCATGCGGCTTCCGTTCCTCGGCTCGCTGCGCTCGGTGGTGCTCGCCTTGCACGGCGGCAGCGATCCGCGCCAGCTCGCGGCCGGCGTGGCGATCGGCGCCGCGCTGGGCTTGGTGCCCAAGGGCAACTTGTTCGGCGTGGCGTTCTTCCTCTTCTTCTTCCTCTTCAACGTGGACTCCGGCATGGCGGCGCTGTCGGCCGTCGTCTTCACCGCCGTCGGCTACGCCATCGATCCGGCCGCCCACGCGGTCGGACGGGCCCTGCTGACGGCCGGCTTCCTGCGGCCGGTTTGGACTCTGCTCTACGCCCTGCCGATCGCGCCCCTGACGCGCTTCAACAACACGGTGGTCTTGGGCAACTTCGTCATCGGCCTGCTGCTCTATCCTTTCCTCTATTACGGGTCGCTGCGCTGGCTGCGGCTCTACCACGAGGGCTACAAGGAGCGCGTCGAGCGGCTGCGCATCGTCCAGGCCCTCAAGGGGTTCGGCTGGTACCAGACGTACCGGAGCTGGCTGGGCCGATGAGCTGGATCAACGTCGCCAACGTCAAGAAGACGCTGATCGTCTTCGTCGTGCTGTGGCTGCTGTCCTGGCTGTTCTTCGACCGGCTGTTACGCTGGGGCTTGATCCATGCCGGAGAGGCCGCCGCGGGAGCCAGGGTGGAGATCGGCGCCGTCCGCACGCGCTTTCTCAAAGGCACTTTGGTCGTGCGCGACGTCGCCGTCGCGGACCAGCATGAGCCGATGAAGAACCTCTTCCAGTTCGACGAAGCGGAGCTCGGCTTCTCGCCGGGCGCGGCGCTGCGCGCCAAGGTCGTCATCCCGACCGCCGCGCTGCGCGGCCTGCAGCTCGGCACGACGCGCAAGACCAGCGGAGCGCTCCCCCTGCGCCGGCCGGGCAAGCTCGAGCGCATGATCGAAAAGCAGCTCGCCCCGGCCGAGAAGAGGCTGAGCCTCGACGCCTCCAAGGCCAAGCGCGTCGCGGCGCAGCTCGATCCCAAGACGCTCGACAGCCTCAAGGGCCTGGACGCGGCGCGGCAGCGGCTGGACAAGACCGGCGAGAAGCTCAAGAGCCAGGCCGGCGCCGCCAAGATCGATGATCAGATCAAGGACGTCGAGGCGCAGATCCAGCAGCTGCAGCAGGGAGGAACCTCTCCGGAGGAGGTGGCGCGCAAGGCGAAGCTGGCCGCCGGCCTGCAAGGCCGGATCAAGCAGCTGCTGGCCCAAGTCCAGCAGTCGCGCGACGCCGTCAATCAAGAGGTCGCGGGCGTGCAGGGCCAGCTCGCCAAGGCGGACGACCTGCGCCACAAGGACGTCAACGGCCTCCTCGCCGCCGCGGGCCTGCCGACCCTCGACGCCCAAAGCCTGACTCAGCACCTGCTCGGACCCGCCGTGGCCAAGAAGATCTCCACGGCCGTCTACTGGATATCCTGGTACCGCAAGCGCGCAGCCTCGCAGAAAGAGAAGGCCCAGCAGCCGCCGCCCGCCCGCCGCCGCGGCGTCGACTTCGAGTTCCCGCGAGCTCATTCTTATCCCGCCTTCCTGCTCGAGAAGGCGGATATCACCGGGAAGATGCCGGCGCTCTTCAATGGCCGCGACATGGCGCTGGAAGGCTTGCTCACCGGCGTGACTTCCAATCCGCCCCTCTACGGCCGTCCGGCGCGGCTGATGATGAAGGGCGCCACGGCGGGCGGCGGGCCGACGATGCAGCTGACGGCGACCGCGGATGAGACGCGCGAGCCGGGGGCGATCCAGCTGCAGCTGCATTACACCGGCCTCCCCTTGGCCGGTCTAGGGCTGGGCGACGACCAGCTCGGCGCCTCGGTCAAGGGCGGCCTGGCCACGCTCGACGGCGCGATCCGCGTGGTCGGCGACGAATGGGACGGCCGCGTCCGCCTGGACGCCGGAGGCGTCAGCCTCGTCCCGCAGGTCAAGCTGAGCGGGCCGGCCGCCGGCTATGCGTCGCAGGCTCTGTCGGGCGTCCGCCGCTTCGGGATCACGGTCGGCATCTCGGGTCGCGGGGACGACCTCCATCTATCGCTGTCCTCGGATCTCGGCGCGACGCTGGCCAGCGGGCTGTCGAGCGCCTACTCGGGCGCGATCGAGCGGCAGCGCAAGGAGGTCGAAGCGAAGGTCGACGCCCTTTACATGGAGCGCCGGAGGCAACTCCAAGGCCAGGCGGCCGCCCTCCAGAAGCAGCTCCTGGCTCCTCTGGACCGCCAACAGGCCCAGCTCGACGATCAGCTCAGGCGCGCCGTCTCGCGGGGGCTGGGCCGCCCGCTGTTCAAGGGCTTCAAGCTGCCCTTCTAGCGACGGAAGCCGGCGCTCAGAGCGCCGCCACGCGGCGCGCCGCGCGCAGCACTTCCCGAAGCATTCCCTGATCGAGCAAGCCCGTGTTGGTGTTGCGCGGGCTGCAGTGGTAGGTGTCGAGCATCGAAGGATGGCCGGGGATCTTGTGGAGAC
>CAZZGQ010000260.1:0-4768 GCA_964653765.1 uncultured Elusimicrobia bacterium
AGGGCCATGAACGGGCTGGGCTTGTCAGGGAAGAGCTCGACCGCTCTTCTTAGCTCGGCCAGCGCTTCCTGCGGCTTGCCGAGCGCGTCGAGGCAGAAGGCCTTCATCTGCCGGGCATCGATGTCGTCCGGCGAGGAGGCGGCGGCCCGCTCGAGCTCCGCCATCGTCCTCGCGGCGGCGCGGGGATCCTTGAGCAGGGGCAGCAGATAGGCGAAGCCGGGCTCGTTGGGCTTGAGGAGCTTGTAGGCGTCGCGCGCGATGAGGGCGTCGTAGCGCTTGCCGCGCTTGAGGTAGACCAGGCCGGCGTCGTCCCAGAAGACGAGCGCCCAGCGCGGGTCGTGGTCGAAGACGACGGCCTTGTACTGCTGGCTGTTCTCCAGGACGGCGTAATCGAAGTCCCAGCGGCGGTCGAGCGACTCGAAGACGGCCGGCTGCCACCAGTGGATCGCCTGGGCGATGAATGCCGGGCCGTATTCCAGATTGCGGCCGTCGACGAAGACCTTCCGGCGCGGCCAGGTCCGGCCGATGAGCCAGCCGCCCAGCTCGTAGGAGTGGAACATGCGGCCCTCGACGGCATTGGCGTCGAGGTATTCTACGGCATGCTCGGGGACCTTGACGATGTCGGCCAGGCGGCCCGGGCGGTACTCGGCGTAGCGCCAGGAAAAGGCGCCGGCCAGGGCGAGGCCGGCGGCCGCCGCGGCCAGCGCCGCGGTCCAGCGTCCGGACGCGGGGCGCCGGTCCTCCAGTGCCAGCCCGACGACGACGCTGGCCGTGAGAGTATAAAGGAACAGATGCCGGACGGCGGAGAGCGACATGAGGCCGAACAGGACGGCGCACAGGACCAAAAACGGCCGCCGCCGCCAGCTCGCCGCCGCCGCGGCCGCGCCGGCGGCCAGCAGGAAGCCGTCCCAGCCGACGGCGTCGCGCAGCCGCAGCCAGTGCCATTCGCCGATCGCCTCGCGTCCCGGGAACCAGACGGTGCCGGCCGTCTGCGTCACGAGCTTCCAGCCGTGGGGATTGAGGAAAACCGCGGCGGCGCAGGCGGCCGCGACCCCCGCCCAGGCGCGCCAAGGGCCGCGGGGCGCGCTAGACAAGGCGCGCAGGCCGACGATCATGGCGCCCAGGAACGCCGCTCCGCCGTGCAGGTTGGCCCAAAGGGCCGCCGCGGCGGGCAAGATCCACCATGCCCGGCGCGGCGCTTTTTCCCGCTCGCAGAGCCAAAGGAACAGCGGCAGCAGCACGTAGTCGAAGAGCTGGGGACGATCGGCCAGGAAGCCGTGCTGGGTGATCAGGCCCAGGACCAGGGCGAGGAACGTCCAAGGCGAGGCCGCGCCCAGGGCGAAGAGGGCGAGGGCGGCGCCCGCGGCCAGGACGGCCTTCAAGAGCGGAAGGCCATAGGAGGGCGAGACCCGCGTCAGGCCGTAGAAGACCACCTCCGAGAGCCACTCGAACGTGATCCAGGGCCCGCCGTCGAGGACGTAGGAGTACGGATCCGTCTTGGGCACCGCGCGCGTCTCGACGATCAGCTGGCCGGTGCGCAGATGCCACCACGTGTCCGGATCGCGCACTTGGAGGGCGCTCAGCCAGACGGCGCCGGCGGCCAGCAGGACGCCCAGCAGCAGGGCGGGGCGGAAAGCGCGGGGCATGGCCCATACCGTAACAAAAAAGCCATTGAATTGCGTCGCGACGCTGTTACACTGGCGCGGGAATGGCCGACCGTCCGTTCGACGATTTGGAGGGCATGAGCCGCGAGATCGACCGCCTTTGGTCGAAGCTCGGGCCCGCCGTGCCCGGCTCGCACGAGCTCCCCGCGCCGCCGCCCTCGATGGACGCTCCCTCGCCGGGACGGCAGCTAGCCTGGGAGGCGGTCTCGCTCCTCAAGCGCCAGCACCGCAGCGAGAGCCGGGAGTGGCGCGAGATGCTCGAGGCTCGCGACCAGGCGATGCAGTCCCTGCGGGCGCGGCTCGCCGCGCTCGAGACCGAGAACAGCTCCCTGCGCGACCGCCTGAAGGGGGACGGCGCCCGGATGCTCGAGGACGGGCTGCGCGCCCAGGCCGACCTCGAGTCGGCGATGAAGGCTTTGGAAGAGGAGCGCCTGCAGCGCGAGACGGAAGCCGCCTCGCTGCGCGGGCTGCTCGAGCAGACGCGCCAGCGGCTCTTCGCCGAGGACGCGCGCTGGAAGGCCCAGCAGCGCGAGTGGGACAAGAAGGAGCAGCAGTATCTTCTGGATCTGCGCGAGCTGCAGGCGCTGACCGCGCGCCACCAAGAGGACGCCGGCCGCGCCTCCGACGAGAACCGCGGGCTCAGGGACAGCCTCGGCCAAGCCAAGGTCGCCCTCGAGAAGACGCTGGCCGAGTTCCTGCGCGAGCGGCAGTCGCGCGAAGACGTCGAGAAGGAGCGCGAGCGCGCCCTCAAGAAGGTCGACGAGACCGAGGGCCACCTCAAGGAGCTCTCCAAGCTCTGGGACGAGGAGCGCGCGCAGTGGCGCGAGCTCTGGGACCGCGAGCGCTCGACCTGGGAAGCGCAGCGCCAGGAGTTCTCTTCTTGGGAGCAGCGCCTGCGCGAGGAGCGCGAGAAGTGGCACGCCGATCTCGAGGCCAAGGAGAAGGACCAGCTGCGCTTCACCGAGGAGATGACCCGATCCCTGCGGCAGACCGCCGAGCTCTCAGACCGCGTGAGCGCGGCGCTGCGGCCGGCGGCGCCCAAGCCCAGCCGCGCGCGCTGGTACCAGGCCGCCGCCGCCGCCGTCGTGCTGCTCGCCGGCGGCGCGGCGGCGTGGCATTACGCCGGCCGCCGCCACTTCAAGCTCGACGGCGCCGATTCCCTGGCGGCAACGGCCAACCCCACCGCGCTCGGCTTCGACGGCACCCTGGTCTGGCTGGCGTCGTGGGACGGGCGCCTCGTCGCTTACGATCCTCAGAACGTGGAGGCTTCCGTGCGGTCGGCGGCCCCGGCGGAGCTGGCGCCGTACCGGCCGTCGGCGATGGCTTTCGGCGGGGGCTTCTTGTGGACGCTGGACGCCGCGCAGGCCCGCGTGATCCGGCACAGCGCCTCCGATCCGGGCCGCGTGCTGGCCGTGCGGCCGAGCCCGGGGCCGGCGCCGACGGCGCTCGCTTTCGACGGGCAGTCGCTGTGGTCCTACGACGCCGCCAACCGCTCGCTGTACAAGCACGGCTCGGACGAAGCCACGGCGAAAGCGTACGCCCTCGATCCCGATCTGGTCGTGACGGCCATGGTCTGGGAGGACGGCCACCTGTGGGTGTTCGACGCGAAGGGCCGCCAGCTCGTGGACTACGCGTTCAAGGACGACGCCTTCAAGCGCGCGCAGACCTACGCCTTCGATGAGCCGGTGCTGGCGCTGACGGCGGCGTCGGGCTTGGTCGACGGCCGGCGCAAGGCGCAGCTGTGGGCGCTGGCGGGCCCGAGCGGAGCGCGGCAGACGCCGGCGTTCCTGCGCTACGAGTATTGACCGCATGACGATTTTGCCGCATTTTAATAATCCGTTAATAAAAAGGCAGGCCAAGAACGCTAGACTCTGAGCGCTCGAGGCAAAGCTGATGCGTTCGAATAAAAGACTACGCCTCCCCTCTCTCAAGCGGCTCGCCGCCGGCGTTTTGCTGGCGCTCCCGTGGCTGCTGCCCGCGCGCGCGGGCGCCGTGCAGCTCTTCATCGAAGAGGCGTTCGTCCACCGAAACAACCAAAACTGCGTCGTCATCGCCAAGAACGGCGAGCTGGAGTTCATGTGCCCGCCGATCCCCAGGCGCGTGAGCTGCTCCGTCGCCATCCCGTCCTGCAACGCCGTGGCGGGCTGCATCGGCAGCGCTCCCTGCGGCAACGTCAGTCCCAGCTCCGGCCCGTGCGAGCACCCGCAAGGCCTCGTCTATCCGCCCACCAACGACGTCTGCTACAGCGCGGGCATCGACGCTTACAACCCGAGCGCGGCCAACTGGCAGATGTTCGGCAACATCTCCAACAACCCGCACGTCGAGTTCGACAGAACCGACGATGCGGCGGCCTGCCAAGGCAACCTGCAGAACCAGGCCATCGGCACGGGGCCCTTCGACAAGGGCTCGCTCTATACGAACTACTGCAACGCGAACGTCTTCCTCTGCGCCTCGGTGGGCTTCGGCACTAACGACACGAGCGCGACCACCGCCATCGACTCGATCTCGTTCGAGGTCTTCAAGTTCCAGGACGGCTCCAACCCGCTCGATCCGGGCTCGACGCCGCCGTTGCGCACGTTCTTCATCGACGCGCCTGGCTCCCTGCCCGGCAATACCGGCAGCGCCGGCTTCTCCGCGGGCTGCGTCGTGGGCACCAGCGACGCCTGCGGACCGTTGGGGCCGTTCTGCGCCAACTTCGACGGCTCGGTCAACATCCAGGGCGAGTTCGGAAAGACCAACGGCCAGTACGGGTTCCGAACGACCGTGACCACCAACGAGACCGGCGCCAGCGGCAACATCCAGATCACGGCCACGCGCGCCTACCCGTCCGGCGCCACGCGCAACGCGGATCCGTCGTCCGGCTGCGGCGGCGAGGGCTGCATCGTCTCTCAGTCGCCCATCATCATCGACGTCACCAACATCCACGTCGTGCGCTCCTCGCCGAGCCTCGTGGGCACGATCACGGCCGTGCCGAGCGAGCCGTACAACATCTTCTACCGGCTGTCGAAGGACGCGACGATGTACATCAACATCAACGACTCCTTGGGCAACCGCGTCCGCACGCTGCTGACCGGCGTCACGCGCGTGGGCGAGGGCACGCCCAA
>CAZZGQ010000261.1:0-4745 GCA_964653765.1 uncultured Elusimicrobia bacterium
TTGATCGACGGGTTGGGGTTGACCTCGAGGATGTACGGGTTGCCCTGCTTGTCGACGCGCACCTCGATGCGGGCGTAGTCGTGGGCGTCGACGAGGTTGTAGGCGTCGAGACAGATCTCCGAGATGAGCGCCGTCAGCTTCTGCGAATACTTGGCGGGGCGCTCCACGCGGATCTTTTCGTAGACGGAGTTGTCGTCCCACTTCGCCTGGAAGGGATAGATGCCCCAGGTGCCGGCCGGCAGGTCGTCGAAGATGGAGCGCGAGAGCGGCAGCACCTTCACGCGCTGCTCGTTGCCCATGATGGAGACGTCCACCTCGTCGCCCTCGATGTACTCCTCGATGAGCACGGGCCGCTTGTACTGGTCGAGCAGCGCGGCGACCTGCTCCTTGAGCGCCTTGGTGCTCGTGACCACGGAGTTGTTCGAGATGCCGATGGAGTTGTCCGTGTTGGCGAGCTTGACCATCAGAGGGAAGCGCAGGTCCTCGCGGATCGGCTCGTCCTTGCTGAAGACGTAGTCGAAGCGCGGCGTCGGCAGGCCGGCGTGCTCGAGCAGCTTTTTCACCTTCACCTTGTCGATGCAGAGGGCGAGGGTGAGCGGGTTGCTGCCGGTGTACGGCACGCCGAGCGTGTCCAGGATGGCGGCGGCGTGCGGCTCCAGCAGCGAGCTGTTGTTGATGCGCTCGCAGACGTTGAAGACGAGGTCGACGTTGGCCTCGGCGATCTTGTTGAACGGCAAGGGCGTCTCGTTCATGTCGAAGAAGGTGACGCGGTGCCCCTTCGCCTCGATGGCCTTCTGGATGTTGCGGCCGACGGAGGTCAGGTCCTTGTTGACGGCCGCCTCGTCGCCGGCGGCCTCGTCGAAGATGTTGCACAGGATGCCGACGTGAAGCTTCTTGCCGCTGCGCGGATCGAAGCCGCGGACCTTCTCGATGCGCGCCGACTGGATGATGCGGCGGCGCGCCACCTGGGCGGCGCCGAAACGGTTCTTGCGGCGCGTCTTTCCGATCGACGACGTGGAGTCGAAGCGCGCGATGTTCATCGTGATGCCGCGCAGCGCCGCGTCCAGGTTCTCCTCCGCCTCGGTGTAGGTGTTGCCCTTGCCCACGACCCAGCCGATCGACTCGAAGCCTTCCGGCGGGACGAGCACGGGGTCGCCGGGCTCCTTCTGAAGGGTCACGTCGTGGACCTTCTGCAAGTCCTGCTGCGCCGGGGCCGTGAGCGTGGTCACGACGCCCGAGTGCGCCGGGATCAGGTACTTGCCCACGAGATGGACCTTGGCGTCCTTGCGGCGCTTGGGCTCGCAGGGCAGACCGGCGGCGATGCGGCCCGCCTGCTCGATCATGTCGACGTCCCAGACGTTCTTGATCCAGTCGTGCAGGTAGTCGCCGCCCATGCGGGCGTTGAGCTCGATGAGCTTGGGACCCTTGGCGTCGATCTTGGCCTCGAGGTGGAGCGCGCCGTTGGTCAGCCCGACGGCGGCGACGACGTCCTTGGCCATCTTGAGCACGGCGTCCAGGTCGGAGTCCTCGTGCCGGGAGGGCATGGCGTCGCCGGTCTCGACGAAGAAGGGCTCGATCGTGGGGAAGTTGTCCGTGAAAGCGTGGAACTTCACCTTGCCGTCCTGCACGAGCAGGTCGACGTCGACCTCGGCGCCGTCCAAGTACGCCTCGGCCATGATCTGGGTGCCGGAGGCGTAGATCGGGTCGAAGCCCGGACCCATATTGTTGCGGATATACTCGAGCGCGTTGCGCGCTTCTTCGAGGGTGTCGGCGCGCACGACGAACTGGCTCTTCACGCCCCAGGCCGGCTTGAGCACGAGAGGGAAGCCCAACCGCGGAGCCGCCTTCTCGAGGTCTTTGGCGCTCTTGATCTCGGCGAAGGCGGGCGAATACTTCCCCAGCTTCGCGTCTTCGAGGCGCTGGCGCAGCGCCAGCTTGTTGCGGGCCGTCAGCGCGGCCTGCGCGGGGTGCCCCTTCCAGCCGAAGCGCTCGCAGAGCGCGGCGCACAGCGGCACGGCGTTCTCCCAAAAAGTGAGCGCGCCGTCGATGGAGTTGCCGGCCTTCAGGAACTCCTCCACCTTGGCCGTGACCTCGCCCTGATCGGCGACGTTCGCCGTCAGGGCCGTATCGGCCAGGCGGCCGGCCCAGTTGTTCTCCGGGCTGATGACGGTGAGCTTCACGCCGTGGGCCTTGAGCTTCTGCAGCAGCCCGCGCTTGCTCGGCGAAGCGGAGCTGATCAGCAACAGGGATTTTCCCTTGAGCTCCTGCGAATTCTCGACGGCAAGGACAGCATCGGCGTTTGTCATGGTGAATACATGATATGCGCAACTTAACTTTGGGGTCAACCCTGAAAGTTAAGCAGCGGCAGCCTGCGTGCGCACGGTAGATGCTTAACTTTCAGGGTTGACCCCAAAGTTAAGTTGCGCTAGGCGACGATGCCCTGCTCGCGGAGGTAGTGGCGGATCTTCGATCGCGCCCTCGCCGTTCTCACGAAGTTGAGCCAGTCCTTCTTGGGGACCGAGCCCTTCTTGGTGAGGATCTTGCAGATGTCGCCGCTCTTGAGCTCGTAGTCGAGCTTGACCATCTTGTTGTTGACCTGCGCGCCGACGCAGGCCATGCCGATCTCGGTGTGCACGGAGAAGGCGAAGTCGAGCGGGGTGGCGCCGGCGGGCAGCGCCTTCACCTCGCCGGCGGGCGTGAAGACGAAGACTTGGTGGAGGTCGAGGTCCGTCTTCAGCGAGTCGAGGAACTCGCGCGGGCTCTTGAGGTCCTGGAGCCATTCGATCCACTGACGAAGCCAATTCAACTTCTCTTCCAGATGCGCGTCGCGTTGCGATTCTCCGGTCTTATAACGCCAGTGCGCGGCGATGCCGTATTCCGCCGTCCGGTGCATCTCCTCGGTGCGGATCTGGATCTCGACGAGCTCCCCGCCGGGCCCCATGACCGTCGTGTGCAGGGACCTGTACAAATTCATCTTCGGGATCGAGATGTAATCCGTGAAGCTGCCGGCCACCGGCTTGAACTGGGTGTGGACGATGCCGAGCAGCGCGTAGCAGTTGGCTACCGTGTCGGTGATCACGCGCACGCCCAGGGCGTCCTGGATCTCTTCCCACGGCTTGTTCTGCCGCTGCATCTTCATGTAGATCGAGTAGAGGCTCTTGCTGCGCGCCAGGATGCGGTGCGGGATCGCGGAGTTGGCGAGCGCCTTCTCCACGGCCTGCTTGAACTCGGCCAGCGTGACCTCGCGTGTGGCCAGCTGGGCGCTGACCTTCTTGTTGAGGTCCTCGTAGGCCTCGGGCTCGAGATACATGAAGGCGAGATCGTCGAGCTGGCTCTTCAGCTGGAACATGCCCAGGCGGTGGGCGAGCGGGGCGTAGAGCGACACCGTCTCGAAGGCGATGCGCTTCTGCTTCTCGGGCTTGAGGTAGTTGAGCGTCTTCATGTTGTGAAGACGGTCGGCGAGCTTGATCACGATGACGCGGATGTCCTGGGCCGTGGCGAGCAGCATCTTGCGCCAGTTCTCGGCCTGGGCGTCGTCGCGGCTGTCGAACTGCAAGTGGTCGAGCTTGGTGACGCCCGCCACCATCTTCGTGATCTCGTCGCCGAACTCCCCGCGGAGCGTGGCCTCGGTGACGGAGGTGTCCTCGAGCACGTCGTGGAGCAGGCCCGCGCAGATCGTGGGCAGGTCCATCTTCCACTCGATGAGCGACTGGGCCACGGCGTCGCAGTGGACGAAGTAGTGCTCTCCCGACGCGCGCTCTTGCTGCGCGTGCGCGGACGTGGAGTAGTCGTAGGCCTTTTCCAGCAGCGCCGTGTCGACGTGCTGGGCGTAGGATTGGAACTTGGCGAGCAGCTCCTTCTTCTCCACGGTGTCATTATAGATGTTTCGCGGCTTAGGCTGCCTCGTCACGGCACGAGCGATAGAATGAAGCCGTGAAAAAGTTCTTCCGCGGGCTCCTGGCCGTCATCGTCATCGCTTTCGTCGCCGCCGCCCTGGCCCTGCCCGCCTTGGCCAAGAAGCGGATCAATCAATCCCTGGACGACCTGGAAGGCTATAAAGGGAAAGTCGAAGGCGTCGGCTTCGCCCTGATCATCGGGCGCGTGACGCTCGAGCAGCTCTCGGTCTGGGATACGACCAAGCACGACTTCGAGCTCGACGTCCCCAAGCTGACGACGCGGATCTCGTGGACCGCGCTGCTCCACCACCATCTGGTCATCGACGCCGAGGTGTACGAGCCCGTCATCACCATGATCTCCCCCAAGCCCCAGAAGGTGGCGAAGAAGACCGCCAAGAAGGCGCAGAAAGTGGAGAAGAACGTCGAAGAGAAGAAGGGCAAGACGCTGGGCCAGTTGCTCGCCGAGACGATGCCCTTCAGCGTGGAGCGCTTCAGGATCGTCGACGGCACGATCGTGCTTAAGCAGGCGGCGGCCACCGAAGAAGAGAAAAAGGACATGCCGAAGAAAGCGAAAGAGCAGGCTCCGGCGCCTCCCGTCCGCTTCCACGACATCGGCATCGTCGTCGAGGATCTCACCAACACCTCCGAGAGCGAGCCCGCGACGGGCCAGGCCAAGATCGAGGTGGCTTCGGGCACCATCAAGCTGGACATGAAGCTCTGGCCGTTGGTCAAGGAGCCCACCTTCGATCTCCGCACCGACGTTTCCGACATCCAGCTTCCGGCGCTGAGCCCGCTGCTGCAGCAGCAGTGGGGCATAGGCGCCGAGAGCGGCGTCTTCCGCATGACCTC
>CAZZGQ010000262.1:0-4711 GCA_964653765.1 uncultured Elusimicrobia bacterium
GCTGCAGGATGCCGGCGGGGAAGTTGATGTTGTTCATCTGCGGATCGTAGTAGGCGTTGACGGTGGGCGGCGACATTTCCCACTCCTTGCGGTCCACGGGCTTGCCGATCTTGGCGAGCTGCCGGTTCCACTCGAACTCGTCGCCGCGCATGGCGTTGCCCAGGGCGTCGCCGCGCACGACCTTGAACTTGGAGTAGTCGCGCCACTTGTCCGGGTAGCCGATCTTGTTGGCGACGCCGGCGAGCTTGATGAGCGCCTGCTTCTTCGTGTCCGGCGTCATCCAGGGGAGCGTATCGATGTCGCTCTTCAGCGCCTTCTCGATGCGGACCACCATGTCCTGGGTGCGCTTCTTGCCCTCGGCGCCGAACGTCTTCTCGACGTAGCGCTGGCCGAGCGCCTCGCCCAGCTGGCCGTCGGTCATCTCCACGCAGCGCTTCCAGCGCGGCTTGAGCTCGCGCGCGCCGGTCAGCGTCTTGCCGTAGAAGGCGAAGTTCTCGTCGACGAAAGCCTTGGGCAGCAGCGGGGCCGCCGAGTGCATGGCGTGCCAGCGCAGATAGGCGCGCCAGGTCTCGACGGGCTCGTTTTGGGCGAGCGCGCCGAGCTGCGTGAAGAAGGGCGGCCAGCCCACGTTGATCGTCTCCCACTTCGGCGCGTTGGCGTCGGCGAAATAGCGTTTCCAGTCCAGGCCGGGGGCGAGCTTGGCCAGCTCCTCCGCCGTCATCCGGTGGTCGAGGTTCTTGGGGTCGCGGCGGGACACGCGGTCGAGCGACGCCGAGGCCAGCTTCACCTCGAAGGCCAGGACCGTGGAGGCGTCGGCGGAAGCCTGCGTCGTCGTCTCGCCGAGCAGGGCGAACATGTTCGCGACGTGCCGCTGGTACTGGGCGCGCAGCTGCGTCGACTTCTCGTCGCGCTTGAGGTAGTAGTCGCGGTCCGGCAGGCCCAGACCGCCTTGATCGGCCTGCGCGATCACGCGCGTGGCGTCCTTGAAGTCCTGGCCGGAGCCGAACTCGAAGGCGGCGCCGACGCCCTGGGTGTGCAGGCGCGCCAATTCGGAAGCGAGGCCTTGGCTCTGGAGCCCGGCGATACGGTCGAGGAGCGGCTTGAGCGGGGTCGTGCCCTTGCTCTCGATGCCGGCCTCGTCCATGCAGGAGGCGTAGTAGTCGCCGATCTTCGAGCCGTCGTTCTTGGCGCCCTCGAGGATGTCGCGCAGGATCTCCTGGTTGCGCTCGATGAGCTCGAAGAAGCGGCCCCAGCGGGACTGATCCGCCGGGATCTCCGTGTTCTTCATCCAGCTGCCGCAGGCGAACTGGTAGAAGTCCACGCAGGGATCGGCCGTCTTGTCCATCGTGGCCGTGGAGAAGCGGAAAGGCGACGGCTCCTCGGCGGCTTTGAGGGGGGCGACGAGCAGCAGCGCGGCGAAAAGGAAGGTCATATCAGTACCTCGCGAAATCGACGGCGAACGGCTTTTCGTTGACGACGACGTTGAGGGAGCCCTCGGCGGCCTCACCGTATACTTCGGTCTTCTCGGCGACGGCGGCGACCCAGTCTTTGAAGGAGGAGCCCGGCCAGGCCAGGACCTCGATGCGCTCGGGACGATCGAGCTGCGCGTTCATGTCGGAGCGGAGGCGCTCGGCGTCGCGCTCGGTGGTCTTGAGCACGACGATGCGTCCGCGGCCCACGGGCACGCGCCGCGTCAGCTTGGTGAGCTTGTTCATCGTGGAGCTGCCGCATTCCACCCACAGCACGATGTCGCCGCCGGCGTCGAGGCAGAGCACGTCGGGCAGGAAGTCGAACTGGGCGAGGGCGGGGGTTTTCACCGAGGCGTCGATGATGGGCTCCTTGTCCCAGAATAATAGGAAAGCGGCCAGCTTGAGGGCCAGGTGCTCCTCGGGCTCGCTGGGGCCTTGCACGATCAAGAGCCGGCGGTTGCCGCCGTTGACGTTGAGGTCGCAGCGCAGCTTCATCCGTGGAGGCGGCAGCCCTCGAGCCAGCTCTTCGAGCCGTCGGCGTAGTGCTCCTGCTTCCAGACCGGCAGGCGGACCTTGATCTGCTCGATGACGTAGCGGCAGGCCTCGAAGGCCTCGGCGCGGTGCGGCGCCCCCGCGGCGATGACGACGGAGGCCTCGCCGACCTCGAGCCGCCCCACGCGGTGGGCGGCGGCGACCTTCGCGCCGAAGCGCTCCTCCGCCTCGGCGGCGATGCCGGCCAAGGTCTTCTCGGCGAGAGGGATGAAGGCGTCGTAGCTGACGGCTTCCACGCGCTTGCCCTCGTGGAGGTCGCGCACCGCGCCTACGAACAGGTCCTGGGCGCCGTGGCCGGGCGCGGAGACGAGGGCCAGCAGCTCCTCCGGGCGCAGCGGCCGCTCCGTGACGATCGTCGTCATTCAGCCTCCGCAGACCGGCGGCAGCGCCGCCAGCCGGCCGCCCTTGGGGACTGCGTCCTCCGCGGCGAGGACGACGGACTCGCTGGCCAGGGCGGCGCCGTCGAGCAGCGCGCCCTGGGCGCCGAGCTTGGCGCGCAAGGCGGCTAGCGTCTGCGCCGCCGTCGCGCCCTCGGGCAGCTCCAACTCCACGGGGCTGGCGGCGGCGTCGCGCAGGCGGCCGTAGAGCTCGACGAACACGGTCATAGCGGGTAGGTCTCCACGACGGCGCCCGCCTCCAGCGCCGTGCCTTCCTCCGGCAGCACGGCCCAGCAGTCGGCCTCGAGCAGCGGCTGGATCTGGAAGGACGCCTGGCCCGGCAGGCAGCGGACGCGCGCGCCGGACTCGTCGAGCTCGAGCTCGGCCTTGAAGAAGCAGCGCAGGCCTTCCGGCTTCTCGACGCGCGCGGCGAGCCGCGCCCGCAGCGGCTTCTCCTCCGGCATGGCCAGCCAAAACCGCAGCACGGGGTCCACGAAGAAGCGCAGCGCCGCCGCCGTGGACACCGGGTTGCCGGGCAGGCCCAGCAGCAGCGGGCCGTGGCCCAGGCGAGCGGCCAGCACCGGCTTGCCGGGACGCGTGGCCGTCTTGTGGAAGAGGATCTCCCCGGCCAGCGCCTGGATCTGGTCCGGCACGTAGTCGCGCGAGCCCATGGAGACGGCGCCGGTGGTCACGATGAGGTCCAGATCGTCGTCGAGCAGCGACTCGATGCGCGCGCGGAAGGCGGCGGGCGCATCGCCTACGGCGCTGCGACTAATAATCTGGCAGCCCAGCCGTTCCAACATCACGTCGAGATAGGGTCCGGTGGCGTTGCGGACCTGGCCCGGCTGCAGCTTCTGCCCGACTTCGACGAGCTCTGCGCCGGTGCTCACCACGGCCACGCGCGGGCGGATGCGCACGGAAACCCGCTCCACGCCCAAGGCGGCCAAAGCGAGGATGTGCTGGGGCTGCAGGCGGTCGCCTTCCGCGAGCACGGTCGCGCCGCGCGCGAAGTCGCCGCCGCGCGGGCGCACGAAGTCGCCGGGCGAGGCGGGCTCGCGCAAGGCGATGGCGCGCCCGCCGTCCAGGCGCTCCACGTCCTCGAGGCGCACCACGGCGTCGCAGCCGCGAGGGACGGGCGCGCCCGTCATGATCTCCACGGCGGCGCCGGCGGGGGCCTCGGACGGAGCGTCGCCGGCCACGAGGGCGGCGGCCACCGGCAGGCGGACGGGCTTGTCGGAGGTGGCGGCGATCGTCAACCGAGACGGGACGGCGAAGCCGTCCATGGCCGAGTTGTCGAAAGCGGGCAGGTCCTCGCCGCCGCGCAGCTCGCTCGAGGCGATGCGCCCGAGGGCGTCCTTCAGCGGCACCGTCTGGAACGGCCGGCGCCCGCGCTCGCGCGCCGCCTCGAGCAGCCTATCAAGCGCGTCGCGATAGCGACGCACGCTAATGGCCGCCTCCGGCCATCACATGGAGGGCGTGGGGCAAGAGCGGTGCCAGGACCTTCAGCGCGTCGCTCACGCCGCCGCGGCTGCCCGGCAGGCAGACGACGAGGCTTTGGCCGAGCTGCCCGGCCAGCGAGCGCGACAGCGCGGCGGCGGGCAGCTTCGCCGCGCCGTCGGCGCGCAGCGCCTCGCCGATGCCCGGGATGAGCCTGTCGCAAAGCGAGGCGACGGTCTCCGGCGTGACGTCGCGCGGCGACAGCCCGGTGCCGCCGGTGAGCGCGACGAGCTTGGAGTGCTTGGCCGCCTTCGCGACGGCGGAGGCGATGGCCTCGCGCTCGTCGGGGACGAGCAGGCGCGCGCCGACGGTGAAGCCCAACTCCTTGAGCCCGGCGGCCAGGACGGGGCCGGAGAGGTCCTCGGCCTTGCCGCGCGAGCGGCTATCGGACACGGTGATCACGGAGGCTCGGCCCAGGCGGGGGCGCTTTGTATGGAGACCGTTGCCGGCAACATCCTCCATGCGAGGAGCCTCCGGATGTCTCCAGTCGCCCGACTTGCCGCCCGTCTTCGTCTCCAGGCGAACGTCGGAGATCGTCAGCGCGGCGTCCACCTGCTTGACCAAGTCGTAGACGGCGAGCAGCGCGCCCGTGGCGCCGGCCAGCGCCTCCATCTCCACGCCGGTCTTGGCGGTGGTGGCGCACTCGCAGCGCGCGCGCACCCCGGGCAGCCTCTCATCCAGCGTGAACGAGACGAGCACACGGTCCAGCGGCAGGGGGTGGCAGAGCGGGATCGTGGAGGCGGCGTTCTTGGCGGCCAGCACCCCGGCCACCTCGCCGAGCTTGAGGGCGTCGCCCTTGGGCAGCTTGCCGGCGGC
>CAZZGQ010000263.1:0-3224 GCA_964653765.1 uncultured Elusimicrobia bacterium
CGCCCATCGAATGCGAGGCGTCCACCATGATCAGCAGCTTCGGCTTGGCCAGCGACGCCGCGCGCTGGACCAACGCTGGCTGCAGCAGCGCCAAGATCAGCGCCAGCGCCCCGCCCGCGCGAAGTGCTCGAAGCCACGCGGCAGCGTGGCTTCGCCACAGGTGCCAAGCAGTCGCGCCAGCGACGCCGAAGGCGAGCGTCCACTGCCACCCTCCGGCGGCAAACTCCAATCCGTATCTCATGCCGCCGCCCGGTGCCAGGCTTTAAGTATTGTGCCTAGGCACAAAAATGGTTTGGACTCGCGAGTTGCACCGGTGCAAAACTGTGGATAACTCGCGGAGGAGCGCAGAGCGGCGCGGCGTCCATCATGTCCCGAGGTGCGTCGTCGGCCGAGCGCCGGCCGATGGCGAGGCCGACGCCGCAGCTAGTCTGCGGTACGAGCGTGCCGAGGGATATGATGGACGCCGCGCCGCGTCACGGCACCCCCGAGCGCATCTTCTGCAGCAGGTACGGCTGATGCACGGCGTCCGCTTTGTAATTTCCCGTCAGCGCGTACATCAGGATGTTCATCGTCAGCTTGCGCGCGTTGTGGCGCTGGCTCTCCCCGCCGGGCAGGCACGGGTACAGGGGATTGCCGAGCGCGTCCTTGAGCCAGGTTCCAAGCAAGTCGTTGCGCGAGTAGATCACGGCGGTGCGGCCGGCCCAGGTCACGCCCTCCAGGGCGCCGCTGACCATCACGCGTCCCGCCGGGGCGCGCAGCAGGAAGAAGGTGCGGTAGACGACGTGATCGCCGGGCAGGGGGGCGAGCTCCGCCTCGGGCAGCACGCGCGGCAGGGTGCGCCGGACCCAGCGGTCGAAGGAGCTCTCCGAGAGCCCGGAGACGTCCTCGATCCAAAGCAGGCCGCCGGCCGCGACGTAGTCGCGCAGCCTGCGGGCCTCCTCGTCATCGAGCTCGGGAGGAGCCTGGCGTCCCGCCAAGACGACGAGCGGCGAGAAGAACAGGGCGGGATCGCGCGGCGCGACCACGCGGCGCTCGGGCGAGGTCAGCACGCTCGTCACGGTGCCGAAGAGGCCGAGGACGTCGGAATAGACGGTGGGATAGGGGTCGGTGACCTCGCCGAGCTTGAGCTGCGTCCAGGCCAGCCGGTCGCCGTGCTGGGCGAACGCCGGACCCGCGCAGAGCAGCAGCATGAGCAGCGCGGCGAGCGCGTGGCGCGGCAGGGCGAGGAGCATCTCGAGGATCAGCAGCGAGGCCGCGCCCGCCAGAGCGTAGGAGCGCGCGTCGCGGCCGTAGACCTTGAGCTCGAACTGGGCCAGGAGATCCTCCACGGGCACGGGCGTCCAGGGCGGCGACGGCGCCGGCGTCAGGTCGCTCTCGCCGGAGGCGCGATCGACGTTGACGGCGTACACGCGCTGGCGGCCCGAGCCCTCTTCCGTCATCGCGTACAGGCCCGGCTTCTCCGTGGCCAGGTATTCGACGGCGCGGCCGCGCAGCCACAGCGTCTCGGCCCGGCCGTCGGGGCCGCGCAGCCGCACGCTGTCGGGCGCGGCCTCGGTCTGCCCCCAGGTCCGCCGCAGCGGCTCGCCCACCTTCAGCTCGAACGTCTCCGAGCGCCGCTCGGCCTCCGGCGAAAGGCTGTCCAGCGCGGCCTGGATCCAGGGAGCGAACGGCGGCTTGAGCGGGAGGTTGGTCCAGGCGGCGTCCACCGTCGAGGCCCAGAGCGCCACGCGGCCGTCGCCGTGCTTGCCCACCGCCAGCAGCGGATAGCCCGAGGCGGACTTGAACAGCACGCTCGCGCCCGGACGCGGCGACAGCAAGTGGTAGCGCATGACGTTGACCTTGCCGAGCTCGAAGCCGCTCCAAGCCCGCGCGTCCACGCCCGGCCCGGGGCTCACGCCCGCGCCTTCGCCGTCGACGATCGGGCCCAGCGAGGCGGGCAGCAGCGCGGCCAGGCCCTCAAGCCCCTCGCCGCCCGCGCGCGGCCCCGGCGCCACGAAGAGGCCGCCGCCGCGGCGCACGAAGCGGTCGAGCTGGGCCGCGGCCGCCGGCGGCACCGAGGCGGCGTCGAGCAGCATCACGAGCCGGTAATCGGACAGCCGCGCCTCGCCGATCCTCGCCAAGTCGAGATATTCGGCGTCGAAGGGCAGCAGGCTCTGCTTGGCGCCGCCGAAGAGCTCCTTGAGGAAGTAGCCGGCGGCCGGGGCCTTGAAGAAGCTCGGGTCGCCGTAGAGGCAGAGCAGCCTCGGCCGGGACGGATGCTGGAAGGAGAAGTAGTAGTCGTCGTCGACCGGGAGCGCGTCCGGGCGCAGCGACGCCTTGCCGGACCAGGCCGCCTGGGCGCCCGCCCGCGCGGCGGGAAGGACCAGGGCCGCGCTGGCTTCGCCCGGGCCCTTGAGCGGGGCGCTCTGCAGCCGCCGGCCTTCGGAGGTCAGCTCCACGAAGGCCGCCCCCTCCAGGCCCTCGGCCTTCACGGCGAGCTGCGGACGCCGCGCGTCGCTCTCGCGCGAGGGCCCCGCGGCGGCGAGATAGGCGTTGCGGGCCGCGGGCCACGACAAGCCGAGGAAGGGGATGCCCGCCTCGAGAGGCGGCAAGGCGCCGCGCAGCCCGTGGCGGGCGCCGTCGCCCAGCAGCAGCACGGCGCGCTTGTGGCGCGTGGGCGCCGCGGCGAAGAGGTCCTCCGCGGCCTTGAGCGCCGGGGCGAGGTCGGTGGACCGGAACGTCGGCTGCAGCCGCGCGAGGGCGTCCTGCGCGCCGCGCGGGCTCGTCCACGAGGGCGCCGCGCCGCCGAGCTCCACGCGGTCGGTGAACGGGATCAGGGCGACGCGGTCGGACGGGCGCGTCGCGCGCAGCAGCGACGCCAGCTGCTGGCGCGCCAGCTCCAGGCGGGTCTTGCCGCCCTCGCGGTAGCCCATCGAGTACGAGAGATCGGCCAGCACGGCCAAGTCGAGGCCGTCGCCGGCGCCCGCCGCGCCCGAGTCGCCGCGCGCGTGGAGCACGGGCCCGGCGTAGGCGAGGATGAGCAGGAGCACGAGCAGGCAGCGCGCCGCGATCAGCAGCCATTGCTGCAGCCGCGTGCGCGGCAGCGCCCGCGCGTGGATGCGCCGCAGGAACGTCAGGTCGCTGAACGTCTGCCGCCGCGCCTGCCGGCGCGAGAGCAGATGCAGCAGCACGGGCACGCCCGCCAGCGGCAGCGCCCACAAGAAGGCGGGGAAGATGAAGGTCAT
>CAZZGQ010000263.1:3324-4706 GCA_964653765.1 uncultured Elusimicrobia bacterium
GGTCATTGCCAGCGGGTCAGGAAGCGGCCCAAGGCGACCTCCCACGGCCGGTCCGTGAAGAAGGGGGCGTAGGCGATGTCGCCGCGGTGGAAGGTGGCTTCGTAGAGCTTGAGCAGCTTCTCGAACTCGAGGCGGTACATGCGGCGCAGCGCGCTCGCGTCGCAGAAGAGCTCGGGCTGGCCTTCCAGGCTCTCGAAGACGGTCGGCCCGTCATAGCGGAAGTCGCGCTCCTGGGGATCGAGGACCTGGAGCACGAGCATCTCGTGACGCCGCGCCTTGAAGGACTTGACCACGCGCAGCACGCGCTCGGGCTCGCCCAGGAGATCGGAGATGAGGACGACCAGGCCGCGGCGCCGGATGCCGGCCGCCGCGCGCTCCAGCGCGCCGCCCAGGTCGGTCTCGCCGGAGGGGGAGATCGCCGCCAAGCGCTCGTCCATCGTCTCCAGGTGAGAGAGCGAGGAGCGCGGCGGCAGGGCGCGGTTGATCTTGCCGCTGAACGTCGTCAAGCCGGCCGCGTCCCCGCCCGAGATGACGAGGTAAGCCACGGCCATGGCGAGCTGGCAGGCGTGCTCGAATTTCGGCCGCCTCCCGGCGGCCGAAAAACCCATCGAGCCGGACGTGTCCAGGAGGATGTGAGTCGTTAAGACGTTTTCGGCCGTGTACTCCCGGACGTAATATCTGTCTTGGCGCGCATAGACCTTCCAATCCAACGCTTTGATCTCGTCTCCCGGCGCGTAGGGCCTATGCTGAGAGAAGTCCTGGGAGACGCCCTTGTAGACGCTGCGGTGGCGCCCCGCCGACAAGCCCTCCGCGGCCACGCGCCGCAGCTCCAGGCGCAGGCCCTTCAGCTTGGCGAGAGCGACGGGATCGAGGTACTTCAC
Source organism: uncultured Elusimicrobia bacterium (assembly GCA_964653765.1). Lineage (GTDB taxonomy): Bacteria > Elusimicrobiota > Elusimicrobia > UBA1565 > UBA9628 > JAGWUP01. The sequence goes on from CAZZGQ010000263.1 coordinate 4,206, forward strand.
CGCCGCCTAGGAGAGGAGCTTCTCGATGAGATCGTCGGGCGAGACGCCTTCGGCCTCGGCCTGGAAATTGAGGACGACGCGGTGGCGCAGCACCGGCTTGGCCACGGCGCGCACGTCCTCGGCGGCGGCGGCGAAGCGGCCGGAAAGCAGCGCGCGCGCCTTGGCGCCGAGCACGAGGTTTTGGCTGGCGCGCGGGCCCGCGCCCCAGGACACCCACTTCTTCACGGAGTCCGGCGCGGCGGCGTCGGAAGGGCGCGTGGAGCGCGCCAGCGCCACGGCCAGGTCTACGGCCGAGTCGGCCACCGGCACGCGGCGCACCAAGTCCTGCAGGGCCAGGACTTCCTTGGCGTCGAGGACCTTGCGCAGCTCCACGTTCTTGGCGCCGGTGGTCTCCACGACGATGCGGCGCTCTTCCTCCGCGGTGGGGTAGTCCATCGCGATCTGCAGGAAGAAGCGGTCGAGCTGCGCCTCGGGGAGCGGGTAGGTGCCTTCCTGCTCGAT
>CAZZGQ010000264.1:0-4682 GCA_964653765.1 uncultured Elusimicrobia bacterium
TGGCGTATTCCTCGAGAAGGGGCCCGCCGCCCACTTTAGCGCTTGGCCGTCTTGGCCGGAGTCTTGGCCGCGGACGCCTCGGCCTTCTCCTCGGCTTCCATCTCAGCCTTCGTCGCCGCCTCTTCCTTCTCGGCGGCGGCAGCGGCGGCCGCTTGGGCGGCCGGGCCGACCAAGTACTTGGCGCGCAGCGCCTTCTCGAGCTTCTCGGCCGTGGCCGGGTACTGCTTCAGGTAAGCCTTGGCGTTCTCGCGGCCCTGACCCAGGCGCTCGCCCTCATACAAGAACCAGGAGCCGGACTTCTCGACGATCTGGCCTTCCACGCCCATGTCGATCAGGCAGCCCTCGCGGGAGACGCCGTAGCCGTGGATCATCTCGAACTCCGCCGTGCGGTAGGGCGGAGCGACCTTGTTCTTGACGATCTTCACGCGGGCGCGCGCGCCCACCACGACGTCGCCTTCCTTGATGTTCTCGATGCGGCGGATGTCCATGCGCAGCGTGGCGTAGAACTTGAGGGCCAAGCCGCCGGTCGTCGTCTCCGGGTTGCCGAACATGACGCCGATCTTGTTGCGGATCTGGTTGATGAAGATCAGGATGGTCTTGCTCTGGCTGACGGCGCCCGTGAGCTTGCGCAGCGCCTGCGACATCAGGCGCGCCTGCAGGCCCATGTGGCTGTCGCCCATCTCGCCCTCGATCTCGGCCTTGGGCACGAGCGCGGCCACCGAGTCCACCACGATGACGTCGAGCGCCGAGGAACGCACGAGCTTCTCGGTGATCTCGAGCGCTTCCTCGCCGCAGTCGGGCTGGGCGATGAGCATGTTCTCGATGTCGACGCCCAACTGCTTGGCGTAGGCCGGGTCCATGGCGTGCTCGGCGTCGATGTAGGCCGCGGAGCCGCCGGCCTTCTGCGCCTGCGCCACGACCTGCAGGGCGAGAGTGGTCTTACCGGAGGATTCCGGCCCGTAGATCTCGATGATGCGGCCGCGCGGGAAGCCGCCCACGCCCAGCGCCAGGTCGAGCGAGAGGACCCCGGTCGGGATCGTCTCCACGTTGATCTTCTTGGCGCGGTCGCCCAGCTTCATGATGGCCTCGCGCCCGTACGCCTTCTCGATCTGCGCCAGCGCCAGCTCCAGCGCCTTGCCCTTCGCCGCTTCGTTCGCCATGTTCTCTCTCCTATGACAACCGTTTTAGTTTATCACACGGCTCGCGCCGCGGCCTATCGAACAGCGTTCGAACAACTGTTCGAAGGGTGGTATTATGGCAGAGAGGGTTTTGTTTTGCAAGCCCTTTCTGCGCCATGTCTGCACTGTGTATACGATCGGGGTGGGCATTTTGTTCCCTCCTCCGGGGCCAAAGGTCTCTATGAGAGGAAGCTCGTCTCTCGCTATCGTCTGGCCATGCTCGCTCTCCTCGCCGTTCTGGCCCTCGCGGCCGCGGCGGCTCCCGCGCCGGCGCCGGATCCGCTCGCCGCATCGCTGCTGCAGAGGCTTTCCTTCGAAGGCTCCGCCGAGGAGCGCGCGTTCTACGAGGCGCTGACGCGCCGCCTGCTCGAGAGCCCGACGGCGCGCGAGCTGGCGGCCGCGGCCGCGGCCTCGCGCCTGCCGGCGACCGTGAGGTTCGCGGAGCTGCCCGGCACCGAGCTCTACGAGCGCCGCGAGGGGCGCCGGGCGTTCACCGCCGACCAGGCCGGGCGCACCCTGCGCTCCCCCGACGGCGTGACGATCGAGCTCAATCGCGCCTGCCTGAGCATCGACGCCGAGTACGCGCGCTTGGACTGCGTGCGCCACTACGCGCACGAGCTGCTGGGCCACGCGCTGGGGCTGCTGCGCGCCGACGACGAGACGCAGCGCGCCGCCTACGTCTACTACGACGACGAGTACGAGGCGCGTCTCGTCGGCTGGATCGTCACCGCCGAGCTCTCGGAGGATTACAAGGACCCGGAGCCCGCCTGCGCCCTGGCCGACCCCGCGGCCTACCGCGCTTACATCCGCCGCACGTATCCGTCCTCGTCGGCCGGGCTCGCTCTCGAAGACTACGGCGATCCGCTCGCCGCCTGGCGCGGCCGGCGCGCTCAAAGCTCGGCGAAGGCGCGCGGCCTGCTCGCCGAGGAGATCTCCTATTTCGACGGCCCGGGCCGCGAACGGCTGGCCCGCTTCGCGCAGGCGGCCGCGCAGCCGTATTTCAGGGGTCTTCCCGCCTACGCGCAAAGCCTGGAGTCCCGCTTGAGCGCGCGCGGCGACCGGCTGTTCCACGCCGCGGATTGCGGCGATTACCGCTAGCGCTTAGCGCAGCGAGCAGTCGAGCCAGAACGAGTCGAGACCTTCGCGGCCCGACGTCAGCGGCAGCTTGAGCCGGGCGCCGTGGTCGGCGAAGACCTGGGCGTCGGCGGAGCCGGAGTAGGTGTCCTTGACGGTCGCCTTCCAGGCTGTGGAGCCGCGCTCCGCGATCGAGTAGGCCGTGTTGCCCGGCTTGACCTGGCCCGCGAAGACCCAGAGCAGCTCGTCTTGATTCGGATAGGGGATGCGGACCATGCGGACGACGACGTCGACGGTGGGGCCGCCTTCCCAGGCCTGCGCGGCCACCGCTTCCCGCGTGTCTGGACCGAGGCGGGCGAGCCACTTCATGCGCTCGAGATCCAGGGTGAAGGACCCCGGCGCGATCGAGATCGCCTCGGGCGCGCTTTCCGTCCGCAGCTTCGGCGTGGCGGAGATGGGAATCAAGGCGAAGGTCCACCAGGCGTCGGTCTTGCACTCGAGCGTGGAGGCGGGCTGGGCGGGCTTGAACTTGAAGCCGCCCTCGGAGCGATCCGGAATGTAGCGGTAGGCGCGGCCGCTCTGCGCCGCGACGAGAGCGGCGCGCAGGCTATCCTCGAAGCCGTCGCCGGCGGCGCGGGCCGGCGCGGCCGCGGCGGCGAGCAGCAGCCCGAGCAGCAGCCTTTTCATTGGAGATTCAACCGCACCAGCGCCGGCTGCTCGGGATCGACGCTGTATATTGGAGAGGACGTGTTTTGATCCTGCCGCTTATGAAGAGGCGTCTTCCGCGGCGTCACCGCCTCGTTGACCGGACCGGCCAGCCGCAAGCCGGAGCGCAGCGCCTTCACGACGGCCAGCCGCGGCTCGATCGAGCGCTTGGCGATGCGGTAGCGCAGCGGGCCGATCTGGTTCACGTCCCAGCCGCGCTGGGCGAGCGCCAGGGCCAGATCGAGCACCCGGCCATTGAAGACGGGGGCGCTGCTGCCGTCGCGGCGCGAGGCCATCGCGCCCGCCCAAGTCACGGTCACGCCGTCGTCGTTGCCGGTGATGCCCAGCGTCGCCACCGGTAGGTTGGTTTTCCGATCGTAGAGCACGCGGTTACGCGCGTCCTCGCCGGTCTTGAGATCGGTCCATTCGAGCTCCGTCTGTAGCGCCGAGCCGATCGAATACACATTCGCCTCGCTGCCGGCGGAGGCGTACTCGTTGACGAGAGCGTGGGCGTCGCGCGCCGAGACGGGCGTTTCCACGGCCTTCTCCTCCTCGACGGCGCGGCCGACCTCCAGGCCCTGGGCCCAGCGGCGCGCCGCCTGCAGGGTCGCGGCGTTGGAGATCTCGGACATCTCGCGCGAGGCTTTCTCGGCGAGCGGGCCCCAGATCGCCAGCGGCGCCAGAGCGGCCGCGGCGCGGCGCAGGCGCTTGCGCGTGAAATCGCCTCGCTTGACGTCTTCCTTGATCGCGGAGAGATAGCCCGCCGCGACGTTCTCGATGCCGGGCTGGGCCGCGTCCTTGCCGGCCTCGAGCGCGGCCGCGAGCTCCGAGAGGGCGGCGCGATCGCCGGCGGCGAGAGCCGCGGCGAGGCGGGCGTTGAAGTCCTGCGGGAGCTGCTCGCCGAGCGCCTGGGCGAGCGAGGCGGAAAGCGGCGACGACGGATCGGCGCCGATGGTCCGCGCGACGCCCCCGATCTCGGGGCTCAGCTCGAGGCCGGGCTGCGCGCCGAGAGCCGCGAGATTGTCGCCGAAGCTCGCGGTCTTGAGAGCGGCCGCCGCGGGGACGCAGAAAGAGGCGGCCAGCAGGAGCGCCGCCGCGAGAGAGCGTGGAGGGATCATCGGTCGATCATAACAGGCCGCGCGGGCGGGCGTCGTGAGCCGGTCGGCCCCTCGGAACGAGGTCTTTCGGCCCCCCGAGGCGGCGTCACCGGGAAGCCAAGCCGATTTTGCGCGGAGCGGATAGGGAAACCCCTATGTCGGCATGTAGACTTCCCCATCGCCGCTCACTGGAGGACGCTCTCATCATGAACCACAACAAGTTTTTCGCCGTCGCCGCCGCGGTCGCCGCGGCCTGGCTGCTGTCGGGCTGCTCGCACAACGTGCCCAGCCGGGTGCACAAGGGACAGGTGGACGCCGTCATCGATCAGAGGCCCACGGAAGGAGACTTCATCGTGGCGATCGGCTTGGGCGGCTCCGATCCCAAGCTGACCTCGGACACGCAGCGCAAGGCGCTGGCCCGCGACGCCGCCATCGTGAAGGCCCAGTACGAGATGCTCTCGATGATCAAGGGCGTCACGCTCAAGGGCGGAGTGCGCGTCGTCGACGCGCTCGAGAGCAACTCCGAGCTGGAGGCCGAGGTCCTGGACGCCATCAAGGGCGCCGAGATCGCCAAGTCCGAGTTCACCTCCGACAACGGCTGCGTGGTCACGCTGCGCCTGCCCAAGTC
>CAZZGQ010000265.1:0-4664 GCA_964653765.1 uncultured Elusimicrobia bacterium
TCGAGGACCGCGGCAAGCGCAAGGCCGCTCTGGGCCTGGGCTTCCACAAGCCGCTGGTGCTCTCGATCGGCAATCTCAAGCCGCAGAAGAACCCGGCCGACTTCGTGGCCATGGCGCAGCGCGTCTGCGCGCGCCACCCCGAGACGGAGTTCGTCTTCGTCGGAGACGGACCGCTGCGCCAGCGCCTCGAGTTCCAGATCATCGCGCACGGCCTGGCCAATCGCGTGAAGCTCGCGGGCTGGCGGCGAGACACGGCGGAGCTGCTCGCTCTGGCCGACGTCTTCGTCATGACCTCGCTCTGGGAGGGCCTGCCGCGCGCCCTCGTCGAGGCCCTCAAGAGCGGCGTGCCCGCCGTCTGCTACGCCGCCGACGGCGTCGTCGACGTGCTCGAGGACGGCGCCAACGGCTACGTCGTCGCTCCGCGCGACGTCAACGCCCTGGCCGACCGGGTCTGCTCGCTGCTCGAGGACGACGCCAAGCGCCGCGAGCTGGGCCGCCGAGCGGCGGCCTCGATCGGCCCGGAATTCGATATCGATCTCATGGTGCGCGCCCAAGAACGGCTCTACGACGCCCTGCTCGGCCGCGAGCCGTGACCCTGCGGCGGCCGCTGGGCCTGGTGCTGGCGGGGGGAGGGGCCCTGGGCGCCTGGCAGGCCGGCGCCCTGGCCGAGCTCGAGGAAGCCGGCGTCGCCTTCGACGCCGTGCTGGGCTTCTCCGCCGGAGCGATCAACGGGCTGGCTTATGCCTTCGGCTTGATGCCGGAGGCGGTCCGCATGTGGCCCGCCGTTCCCAGGCCCTTCCGCTTGTCCCCGCGACTGCGGCCTTTCTCGCTCTGCTCGGCGCAGCCCCTGCGGGAAGCCCTGGCCTTCGCCTTCGACGGGAGAGCGACGCCCGCACGCGCGCGCTGCCGGTTGATCGTCGCCAGCGCCCATGTCGACCGCTGCCGGGCCGTCTATGCCGAGTTCGATCCCCGCGGCCGCTGGGACGCGCCGCTCGACGGCCATCTCCTCGCCAGCTGCGCCATCCCGGGCCTGCTGCCCCCGGTCTCCCTGGACTTCCGCGGCTTGAAGGTCGAGCTCGTCGACGGGGGGGTGCCCACGAGCAAGCCGTTCTCCTTCGCCGCGCTCGGGCCCTGCGCCGATGTCGTCGTCCTCGAGATGGCCCGGCCCGAGGACGCCGAGGGGCCCATCCATTGGAACCCCTGGGTGGCCGGCGATCAGATCGGCCGGCGCTCCTGCCGGCGCCTCATAGACGAAGGGGCGGCGGAGCTGGCCCGGCTGCCTCAGGCGCCGCGCTTGCTCCGCCTGCATCCCTCGCGCCGCCTGACCCATGTGATGCTCGATTTCTCGGCCGACAAAGCGCGAAAAGCCATCGAGCTGGGCCGTGCCGACGCCCGAGCCTTCCTTACGGCGTCCTAACGGTCAATCTTTCCCGGCTGGACAGCTTCGCGGAGAACTTGTAGGTCCGCGTCTGCCCGTCCGGCTTGGACCAGGTGAAGCTGCCGCTCATCTTGTCGCCCACGAGCACTCCTTGCCAGTCGGTGCGCTCGCCGTCGGCGTTGTACAAGGTGCTGGTCCAGACCTGCGACCCGTCCCGGCGCTTGGCCGCGTAGGCCGCCTGGTGGAAGCCGTACGAGCCGCATTCGTCGGAGCGGAACTGTCCCCCGTCGAAGCTGAGCATATCGCCTTTCCAGATGTGCAGCCAGCTCCTGGCCGAGCTGAAGCGCATCTTCCATTGCGTCCCGTCCAAGCCGGCTGCGGAGGCCGAGGCGGCCGCGCAGCCCATCAGCATCGCCATCAAGAGCGCCGTTCTCTTCATGGGACCCCCTTTCCTGATGCCCCTCCATTCTAAGGCGACCCGTCGTTGAGGGGGGGTCAAAGTTTATGGTATAAAATGAATCAAAGCTCTTTAGGAGGTCTCATGCCCCAGTTCTCGAAGGTGAAGGTCCCCGCCGACGGCCAAAAGATCGGCTGGCAGAACGGCAAACTGGTCGTCCCGGACAACCCCATCATCCCGTTCTTCCCGGGCGACGGCACGGGACCGGACATCTGGCGCGCCACGGCCATGGTCCTGGACGCGGCGGTGCAGAAGGCCTACGGCGGCAAGAAGCGCCTGGTCTGGATGGAGGTCTTCGCCGGCCTCACGGCCCTCAAGAACTACGACAAGGACACGGTCCTGCCGCAGGAGACCTTGGACGTCTTCAAGGAGTTCCGCGTCGGCATCAAGGGCCCGCTGACGACCCCGGCCGGCCAGTTCAAGTTCGTCTGCCTCGACTGCGCCGCCGAGCTGGCCGAACGGCCGGCCAGCTGTCCAAAATGCAAGAGCGAGTGGATCACCCCGCGCTTCCGCTCCGTGAACGTCGGCCTGCGCCAGAAGCTGGACCTCTACGCCTGCGTGCGTCCCGTGCGCTGGTTCAAGGGCGTGCCGTGCCCGGTGAAGGAGCCGCATAAGTTCAACATCGTGATCTTCCGCGAGAACACCGAGGACATCTACGCCGGCGTGGAGTTCGAGCAGGGCACCGAGGAGTGCAAGAAGGTCTACGAGTTCCTCACCAAGACGATGGGCAAGAAGATCCCGTTCCCCGACAGCGGCATCGGCATCAAGCCCATCTCGATCACCGGCACCAAGCGACTCGTCCGCATGGCCATCCAGTACGCCATCGACCACAAGAAGCCCTCGGTGACGCTCGTCCACAAGGGCAACATCCAGAAGTTCACGGAAGGCGCCTTCCGCGATTGGGGCTATGAGGTCGCCAAGGCGGAGTTCCGCGACAAGATCGTGACCGAGCAAGAGCTCTGGGACGACCACAACGGCAAGATGCCGGCCGGCAAGATCCTCATCAAGGACCGCATCGCCGACCAGACCTTCCAGCAGCTGCTGCTGCGCCCGGACGAGTACAGCGTGCTGGCCACGCCCAACCTCAACGGCGACTACATCAGCGACGCCGCCGCCGCGCAGGTGGGCGGTCTTGGCATCGCGCCCGGCGCCAACATCGGCGACGGCGTGGCGATCTTCGAGGCCACGCACGGCACGGCCCCGAAGTACACGAACAAGGACATGGTCAACCCGGGCTCGCTGATCCTCTCGGGCGTGATGATGCTCGAGCACCTCGGCTGGCAGGAGGCGGCGGACCTCGTCGTCGCCGGCCTGGAAGGCGCGATCAACGCCAAGACCGTGACCTATGACCTGGAGCGCCAGATGCAGGGCGCCAAGAAGCTCAAGACGTCAGAGTTCGGCGCGGCGATCGTCGCCAACATGCAGCCGCGGACTCCCGTGGCCGCCTAATGGCGGAGGCTCTCGGCGCCCGGCCTGAGCGTCAGTCCCGATCGGGGCGGGGCGCCGAGAAGCCGTACTTGTCCGTCCTCATTCCCGTTTACAACGAGGAAGAGAATCTCCGCGATCTGGGAGAGGAAGTCAGCGCCGCTTTAGCGGCGCTCTCCATGACGAGCGAGGTGCTCCTCGTCGATGACGGCTCCACCGACGGTTCGTATGCGATCATCGAAGAGCTGTGCGCCAAGTATCCCGGCTTCAAGGGCGTGCGTCTCGGCCGCAACGTAGGGCAAACCGCCGCCCTCGCCGCGGGCATCAAACATGCGGGAGGCGAGCTCATCGCCTGTCTCGACGCCGACATGCAGAACGACGCCCGCGACATCGCCAAGCTCATCGACAAGCTCGACGAGGGCTACGACGTCGTCAGCGGCTGGCGCAAGCGCCGCAAGGACCCGTTCCTCAACCGCCGCCTCCCGTCGATGATCGCCAACGGCGTCATCTCCTGGATCACCGGGGTGCGGCTTCATGACTACGGCTGCACTCTGAAGCTCTATCGCGCCAAGTACTTGAAGCCTCTGAAGCTCTACGGCGAGATGCACCGCTTCGTCCCGGCCTTCGCGGGCTTCCTCGGCGCGCGCGTCACCGAGGTGCCGGTGAACCACCGCCCGCGCACGCGCGGCAAGTCCAAGTACGGCATCATGCGCACGTTCAAGGTGATGCTGGACCTGCTGACGGTGAAGTTCATGGACTCGTACATGGCGAAACCCATCTATCTCTTCGGCGGTGGGGGTTTCGCCATGGTATTGTTGGGTTGTTTCCTTGCCTCCGTCACGTTGTACAAGAAGTTTTATTTGCACATCTTCGTGAAGGATCAGCCCCTCTTCCAGGTGTCCATCTTCTTCGCCGCTATCGGATTTCAACTCATTCTCTTGGGCTTGCTCGCTGAAATCCTCATTCGTGTCTACTTCGACATCAAGGACAAGCCGTCGTATTTCGTCCGGGATACCGTCGGCTTCAATTGACCGTCATCCGTCGGAAAAGCTAGAATGGATCGTTCGCTGCGCATCTCGATCGCTCGCCTCAAGGAAGAGGGCCGGAGCGCCTTCCAGGGGGAGATCGATCCGAGCGCGTGGGAGCAGCCTCTGAGCGACCAGGTCCGGCTCGTCGGCCCGGCCAAGATCGATCTGGAGGCGGCTTGGCGCGACGAGCGTCTGTGGCTCAAGGGCCGCGCGACCGGGGACTGGGAGCTCGAATGCTGCCGGTGCCTGGCCAAGCCCAAGAGCGCATACGACGTGGCGCTCGACGCGACGTTCGAGGAGGACGATCTCTCCGAGGACGTGCTCGACGGGCTGGAGGAGATCCGGCAGGCGTTGCTGTTGTCGGTGCCGACGCAGG
>CAZZGQ010000266.1:0-4662 GCA_964653765.1 uncultured Elusimicrobia bacterium
GGGGGCAGCTGGCCGTTCTCGAAAGCGAGCAGCATCTTGATGAGGCCGGCGGCGCCGGCGGCCGTCAGCATGTGGCCGACGTTGCTCTTCACCGAGCCGAGCGCGCACTGGCCGGCCGTCCAGCCGCGCTCCCCCCACAACGCCTTCAAGCTCGCCGTCTCCACGGGATCGCCGGTGGGCGTGCCCGTGGCGTGGCACTCGATGTAGTCGACCTCGGAGGGCGACCAGCCCGCCTCCTGGTAGGCCGCGCGCATGGCGCGCAGCTGGCCGACCGTGTTGGGCGCGAGCAGCGAGCCGCCGACGTCGTTGGACAGGCCCGCCCCGGCCACCAAGCCCCAGATCTTGTCGCCGTCGCGGACGGCGTCGTCGTAGCGCTTGAGGACGAGGACGCCCGCGCCCTCTCCCACCACCAACCCGTCTCCGCCGGCGTCGAAGGGGGCCGGGATCCCGCGCGCCGACAGCGCCCTCAGCTGCGAGAAGCCCATCTGCGTGTAGAGGCTCTGCGGGCGCGAGAGGCCGCCCGTCAGCATCGCGTCGGCGCGCCCGGCGCGCAGCTCGTCGCAAGCGAGCTTGAGCGCGTACAAGCTGGACGCGCAGGCCGCGTCGAGCGTGAAAGCCGTCCCGCCCAGGCCCAGCGCCTTGCCGATCAGCCCCGCGGGGAGGCCCGCGACATATCGATTGAGCGGCGTCTTGGGCGGTTTACCGCCCAAAACCTCGCGACTGAGCCGTGATACCCCATCCGTCGGCAACGCGATGTTCCCGATGATCACGCCGACGCGGCTTCGGTCGACGTTTTTCGTCTTCGCCGCCGTCCACGCCTGCCGCGCCGCGTGCAAGCCCAAGTGGAACATGGGGTCGAGCTCGCGCAGCAGCGCCTCGGGCACGTCGAAGCCGGAGAGGTCGGGCCGGAAGCCGTCGATCAGGCAGGCGTTGAGCGAGTAGACCTTGTCGGGAGAAGGCCCGCCGGGAGCAAAGACCTCTTCCGGAGAAAAACCCCAGCGGCTCGCGGGGACGGGTTTCGCCGAGCAACGGCGCTCGGCGATGTTCCGCCAGAATGCATCGAGCGTCGCCGCTCCGGGGAAGATCCCCCCGAGCCCGACGACTGCGATGCGCTCCGGCCGTCGGCTCATCGCTTGTAGATCGTGAAAGCCTGGGCGTCCTCGGCCCAGTCGATCCTGGCGGCGTTCATGCGGCGCAGCACGGCGAGGAAGCCCTGCGAGGGATCGGTGGTGCGCTTGGGCAGCGGCGTCTTCGAGGCGATGACGCGGATCGTCTCCGCCGAGACCTTATAGCCCTCGGGCAGCGAAGCTTGCAGCGCCACGACGCCGCCCGCCTTGGCCTTGTCGTCGGGGTACTCCCACGTGTCGCCGGCCTTGAGATGGACCTCCTGGACGATGTCGTTGGGCACGATCATCGCCGCCTTCTCCCAGTCCTGCCACAGGTCGTAGACGTAGACGTAGCAGTCCTTGGTGGCCGTGACGTTGAGCTTGACCTCGTCGCCCTCCACGAGCTTGTTGCGCGAGAGGCCGAGGTCGATCATGAAGTCCTTGTCGGCGTCGGCCGCGCGCGGCTGGATGCAGCTCTTGAGCGTGACGGCGTAGCGGCAGCTCGGGCAGCCGGGGCTGTCGCGGTAGCCCTCGGACTCGACGTTCTCATCGAGGATGCGGCCCTGGCGCGTGGTCAGCAGCATGCTCTCGACGATCTGCTGCTGGTCCTTAAGCCCTTCCTGCTGGAAGTCCATGTTGCGCGACTTCACGCCGACGCCGAGGAAGTCCTGCATGGCGTTGTTGCGCGCGGCGTTGACGGCGGAGGCGCGCACCTGGCCCTTGGTCTCATCCTCCCCGACGGTGACCAGGCCCCGGCTCTCGATCCACGTGCAGCCGCGCGGGTCGGCCTCGAGGACCTTGGCCTTGTGGTACTCGGCCTCGGGCGCGGGCGTGACGCGGTTGACGGAGGTGACGCCGGTCTGCGCCTCGAGCTTGTTCTTCTCGGCTTGATCGAGGCGCGCCTGCTCGCGCGCGGTCTGCAGGGCCTTCTGCGTCACCGCCGGCTCCTTGCGCTCGTTGTGGCCGCAGCCGGCCAGGCCCAGCAGCAACGGCGACAGCAGCAGGAGACGCTTCATCTATTGCGGGTTGTACTCGGGCTTCTGCGAGGTGCTGTCCAGCTCCTGGTGCGCGGCGTCGGAGCGCTGGCGCACGCCGTCGTAGTCGGCGGGATGGCGGCAGCCCGCGAGGGCGGCCAGACCCAGCAGGGCCAGCACGGCGATTTGGTTCTTGGTCATGCGGCGATCTCCCCACGGCCGAACGCCGTGTGCAGCGAGGCGTCCACCGTGCATTCGTATCCTTCCAGGCGCGCCACGAGGCGGCCTTGCGCGTCCACGAAATCGACGTCGGCTCCGGCCAGGCCGTCCTCCAGTCTCCGAGCGCGGCAGCGCGAGGAAACCCCTTCGGCGGGCCACGGTCCGTACTGCAGGTAGCGCCCGAGCCGCGACGGCAGCGAGGGCGCGCCCATCGTCTCTTTGGTCCAGACGATCATCGCCTGGAACGCCGCGTCGAGCGCCGCCGGCTCCGCGATCCACCGGTCGCGCCAAGACCGCGCCAGCCAAGCCCGAGGCGGCTTCGCCGCCGAGCTCCGGATCTCTATTCCGTCCTCGGACAGCGCCGTGATCGCCTGGATGAAACGCATGTCGGGCCCGTGGAAGAGGGTCGTCTCATAGACGTTCTCCGGCGCATCCTTCCCCGCCCGGATCGGCGGCAGCGCCGCCGGCGGCGGGTCCGTCTTGGCCGCCAACAGGACCGTCGCGGAGGCGAAGCGCGTCTGACCCTCGCCGCGCAGCTCCACCGGCACGCGCACGAGCCCGGCGTCCTTCCTGCCCTTGCCCGCGAAAGCGCGCAGCGCGCCCGGCGCGCCGATGCCCTTGAGCACGCGCAGGTCCTCGACGCCGGCGAAAGCCAGGCCCGGGTTGCCGTGCAGCGCGGCATGCCCCAGCAGCTCCACCATGAGCGCCACCGGCACCACCGCCCGCCCCGCGATCACGTGCGAGGCCAAGATCGGCCATTCCTCCACGGTCACGGATCGCTCGAAGGTAAAATCGAGGGTCTGACCCTCCTTTTTACCGCCGGCCAGGACGACGAGCTCCACGGCGCGCGAGGCGGTCGACAGCTCCGAGACGAGCAGCTTGCCGCCCGCGTCCAGCCCGATCAGGCCCACGCCCTCGGCGGCGAAGAGCGGCTTCAAGGAGTCCGTCACCATGCCGCCGTCCCACGGGCCCCAGCCGAGCGCCACGACGCGCGCCTTCGGCAGCCGCCGCGACAGCAGCCGCGCGATCTTGTTGAGCGCCTCGTTGGCCATGGCGTAGTCGCTCTGGCCCAGCCGCCCGTAGCGCGCGGTGGAGGAGCTGAAAAGCCCGAGGGCCTTCAGGCGCGAGAGATCAACGCAGCGCAGGATGTTCTTTAAACCGGCGATCTTGGTTTGCCAAACGCCGTCGAACGATTCGAGCGTTTTTTCCTCGAGCTTCTTGTCCGCCAAGACTCCCGCGCCGTGGACGATGCCTCGCACCGGGCCGAGCTCGGCCGTCAATCGGCCCAGCGCCCGCTCGACCGCTTGGGCGTCACGGATGTCGACGGCCTCGTACGTCACCGTCGCCCCCGCCGCCTCCAGGGCCTTCAAGGTCGCTTGGATCTCGCGCTGCGCCAGCACGCGCGCCACCTGCGCCCGTCCGGCCGGCCCGAAGCGCCGCTTCAGCGCCGCTTCGTCGCCGCCCGGGTCCTGGGCGTCGAGCGCCGTGCGGCCCCACAGGACCAAGGTGGGCTTGCAAACGCGGGCCAGCGCCAGCGCCGCCGCCGCCGTCACGCCGCGCGCCCCGCCGGTGATCAAGACGACGTCGCCCGGCTCGAAGGGCGCCGGAGAGGTCCGCGCCTCGGCGTGCTCTTCCAGCACGAGGACGCGCCGGCCCTGCCCGGAGAGGCCGACCTCGTCGGGCCCGGCCAGGAGCAGCTCCTCGCAGATCATGGCGGCGAGCTCGGTCTCGGGCAGCTCGGCGGCGTCGAGCGCCTTGCAGGCCACGCCGTCCCACTCCTTGCCCGCCGTCTTCGCGAGGCCCGCCAGCGCCCCGGCGATCGGGTCCTGCTCGGCCGTCAGCCCCGTCAGGCCGAACACGCCGTCGAGCCGCGACACCGTGAGGAAAGCGGCCGTCGGCCGGCAGCGCCGCGCCGCGTCGAAGGCCGCGCGCGCGAAAGCCTCGGAGGCGTCGTCCCAGAGCGCGCCCGCGGCGAGCTTCCGGGCCGGGGCGAGCAGCACCAAGGCATGCGGCTTCTGCGCCAGAGGCGCGTCGATCGCCCCCGCCTGCGCGGCAAAGCCCAGCTCGCGCAGCCGCGCGGCGACGGCGCCGCCCAGCTTCTCGTCGCCGAGGACGGCGACGGAAGCGCCGGCCGGCAGGCTGACCTTCGGGCGCGGCGAAGACGGTAGCGCGGCATCCTTCAGGATCAAGCGCGACAACGGCGCGTCGGCGGCCTTGGGCGCGGCGGCGACGACCTTCTCGGGGGCCGGGGACGTGACGGGCGCGGGCGTCGCGCCCAAGAACTCGACGATCTTCTTGAGGGTGCGCAGCGTGCCCAGGTGCTCCGGCTTCGCCTTGGGCGCGCCGGGGATGCGCTCCGCGAG
>CAZZGQ010000267.1:0-4661 GCA_964653765.1 uncultured Elusimicrobia bacterium
CAGGCCCACCAGGATGAAATAGCTGTCCCAGCCGTACATCTCGTTGAAGCGCCCGCCCGGCACGACGTAAGGGTACGGGAGATAGAGCAGCCCGGCGGGGCTCGGCGCGCGGCCTTCCGCGGGGAGCCGGCGCAGCCGCAGGCGCGCCCAGTCCTTGGCCGGCACCTCGGCCGAGAGCCGCGTCGAAAGGGCCGGCAGGTCCTCGTCGGCGGGCACGTAGACGACGCCCTGCTCCGAGGGGCCGAGCTTGGGATCGATCGCCGCCGCGCCCAGCGCCGCATGCGAGCGCGTCAGCGTGTTCCAAGCCGAGGCGATATAGGCGCGGATCGTCCCGACCCTCCCTGTCGCCGCCGCCTGCCCGGCCGACAACAACAGCAGCGATACCGCCAACGCCAGATTCCTCATCGTCCCGCTCCTTGCTCCAAGAGCTTCCGCGCGCGGGCCAGGCGAGGGTCCCCGGGATACCGGCCGCGCCATTCCGCCACGAGCTCGAGCAGGCGCGGCCGCTCGCGCGGCGCATCGACCGCGTCCAGGAAGCGGTCCGCGAACTCGAGCGAGGCCAGCGGCCTGCCGCGCTCGTCCAGATAACGCCGCAGGAGCAGGCCGCGGCGGCGCCGCTCGTCGGCCCGGTCGTCCTGCGCGTAAAAAGAGACGGCTCGGCTCTCGCGGAAGAGCGCTTTCGGTGCCTCGTATTCGAGGACCGGCCGCAGCTCGTCGGCCAGCGTCCCCGCGCCGGCCAGAGCGCCCACGGTGCCCTCGCCAGCCGCCTGCTCGCCCAGCAGGGTGGCCGGAAAGCTCATGCCCAGGCGCTCCAGGTCGGCGCGCACGGCGGGCCGCTCCCATTCGCGCTGGAACGCGGCGAAGTCGGGCGCCAGGGGGCGGCGGGAGCCGACGAGCATGATGTCGGAGCCCAGCACGCTCCAGGCCGCGACGTGCGGGAAGCGCGAGCGGAAGGTGCGCAGGACCAACGCCAACAGCGCGTCGTCCATCTCGTAGAGGTGAAACCACTGCACCATCAAGCCGTCGGGCGCCAAGCGCGCGGCGGCGCGGTCGTAGAACTGGCGGCTGAAGAGGTCTCCCACCCCCGCCATCCACGGGTTCGAGGGCTCGCTGACGATGACGTCGTACGCGGGGCCCGGCCTGGCCAAGAAGGTCTTGGCGTCCTCGACGGAAAGCGCCAGGCGCGGATCGTCCCAGGGCGCGCCGTTGACGCCCGCAAAGAGCCGCGACGCGCCGACGACGCCGGGCAGGAGCTCGACCGCGTCCAGGCGCTCGAGCGGATGACGCAGCATCGAGCCCGCCGTCACGCCGCTGCCCCAGCCCACGACCAAAGCGCTCTTGGCCCTGGGGCGCAGCAGCAAGGGCAGCTCGCCCAGCTCGATCTGCGTGCGCATGTCGGCGCCGGTCGAGGCGTCGGCCTTGCCGTCGACGCGCAGCGAGACCTCGCCGTCGGGATAGACCAGCGTCGCCACGCTCGCCTCGCGGTCCTCGCGATAAAAGGCCAGGCGCGGCGTCTTCAGCATCCGCTCGAGCTCGGCCAACGTGTCGGGGACCCGCTGGGCGCGGTAGGTGCCCTGGCAGAGCAGCCTCAGGTCCCAGCGCGGCAGCGCCGCCCGCGCCCCGAGCCAGAGCAGCAGGCCGGCCGCGGCCCAGGCCGCGCGCCGTCGCGGAGAAGCCGCCGACGCGAACCAGAGCGCCGCCGCCCCGCAGGCGAGAAACACCGTCGTGCTCGCCCGCAGCAGGCCTTCCACGCCGAGCGCCGGCAGCAGCCACAAGCCGGCGAAAGCGCCCAGCACGTTGCCGGCGGTGTTGGCCGCCAGCACCGCGCCCACCACGGCGCCGCGCTCGCGCCCGTCCTCCGCCGCCAGGCGCGCCGCCAGAGGCAGCGTCGCCCCGAGGCAGGCGGTCGGGATCAGCAGGGCGCAGAAGCAGAGCGCGAACTTCGCCGCTTCGTAGGCGTAAAAGGACGCGGCGCTCGCGCCGAAGTGAGGCCGCAGGCAGGCGAAGTAGAGGCCCAGGCGGCCGTAGACGGGCAAGAGCAGCAGCAGCGAGGCGCCGGCGCCGAGCTCGGCCCAGCCCAGCCAGCGCGCGGGCTGCCTCCGGCGCAGCCCGGCCGAGGCCGCGACGCCGGATCCGACGGCCAGCCCGGCGATCAACGCGGCCAGCATCTCGCAGAACGAGTACGTCGAGGAGCCCAGCACCAGCGCCAGCAGCCGCGTCCAGGCGATCTCGCAAGTCAAGGCGGCGCAGCCGGAAAGGAGCACCACCGCGAGGACGAGGCTCCCGGGAAGATGGCCCGCGTAGGCCGAGTCCTCGCGGTGGAGCCGCGAAGGAGCGCCGTCGCTGCGCATCGCCCAGGCCGCCGCCCCTATCCCGGCGTTGAGCGCCGCCGCCGCCGTATATGAAAAGCTCAACCCCAACCTTGGGATGAGGGCAAATCCCGCCGCCAAGCAGCCCACAGCCGCCCCCGCCGAGTTCAGCGCGTAGAGCCGCCCTACCGACGCCAGCGCTTCTCCCCCCGCCGCGCGGCAGAGAGCGGGAAGCGTCCCCCCCAGGACGAGAGCCTGCGCCAGCAAGAGCGGCAGGGCGAGCCAACGCGCCGTGCCGAACGGCAGCCCCAGCAGCGCGGGGGCCAGCAGCCCGGCCAGCGCCGCCAGCCATTCCAGCTTGGCGTAGAAGCGCAGCGGCGCCGGGGCGCGGTCGGCGGCGGGGCCCAGGGCCGCCGCGCCGGCCGCCAAGCCGCCCAGGAAGACGGCCAGCGTCAGGGTCTGCGCGAGGGCGGTGCTGCCGAAGAGCAGCGCCAGCCGGCGCGCCCACAGCACCTCGTAGACGAGACCGGCCGCGCCCGAGAGGAACGAGAGGGCCGGCAGCACGGCCCTACGTTAGCAGGTCTAGAACAACGGCGCCAGCCGGGCGGCGGCCGCTTTCACGCCGTCGCCGCGCAGCGGGTAAGCCCGGCGGATGCGGCCGAGCTCGGTGGCCTGATGGCTGCCCTCGGCCTTCGCCCCGATGTCGCGGGCCAGCGCCAGCAGCCGCTCGGCTTGGGCGGCGCCCAAGACCTCGGAGAGGCCCTTCAGGTTGGCCTGCACGGCCTCCGGATCGGCGAGGAGGGCGCGCAGCAGGCGCATGGCCTCGTCGCCGCGCGCCTGCGCGGGCCGCTCGTCAGCCTCGGCGCGCTCCACCGGCATGGCGCCGTTGGCGATGGCCGAGAGGAGATGCTGGCGCAGGACGTAGCTGCCGCGGACCACGGACAGGACCGGCTCCAGGTCCGCCGGCGGCTCCTGGTAGAACGGATTGTGCACGGCGAAGCGCGTGACGCGCGGGGCGATCTCGGCGTTGATCCGGTCGAGCGTGCCTTGCATGCTCTCGCGCACGCGCGCCAGCCGCTGCTCGGAGGTCTCGCTCGAGGACGGGTCGACGCGGATCGGCTCGGGGATGCGCACGTGCAGGACGCGCGACCCGTAAGGCTTGGGCGCCATGTTCTCGATGACGTTGCCCAGCCCGCCCGTGACCAGATCGGCGCGCAGGCGCTTCAAGCTCTCGCCGATCTCCTCCTGCGTCAGGGTCGGCTTGGCGCCGTAGATCTCGCGCGTGAACTTGCCCAGGCGCTTGGCCTCCTCGGCCGCCGCGAGGTCCTTCTTCAAAGCGTCCGCCTTGGCTTGGTCGCCGGCGATGAGCGCGGCCTTGCGCTCGGCGCGGATGACCTTGATCAGGCGCTGGACCGTCTTCTCCATCGAGGAAGACTCGGCGACGCGGTGCGACGCTTTGAGGCGGTCGACGATGGCCTGCCGCACCTTCTCCTGGCGCGCGAAGAAGTCGAGCTCGCTGTTGATGCCGTGCGGCAGCGGGTCGACGACGCCGAACTTGAGCTGCTGGATCGCCAGGATGCTCTCTTGGAGCTCGCCGAAGCGGTCCGAGACCAACAAGCCGCGGTGCTGCGGCAGCCGCAGGGACTTCTCGATGAAGCTCATCTCATCCAGGAGCGCGGCGCTGACGTCGGTGGTGTATTCGGCCTTCCAGACCGGGGAGATGATGTAGACCGGCTTGCCCGAGGGACCCTCGCGGCGGGCCGTCTCCTCGGCCATGTCGTCGATGCCCGGGAAGATCGTGTTGGTGCGGTCCGCCGTCCAGAGGACCGTGCCTTCGGGGTGCAGCAGCACGCCCTTGCCCGCCCGCGCGTTCTGGATCGAAAGCTCCTTGGCCGCCTCGCCGCCGTCGTTGGCGAGGAGGTTGTTGGCCGACAGCAGCCGCGGCGCCAGCTTCACGACGTCGCGCGCCGCCCAGTGCATCGTCTCGGGAGCGTACTGGTCGGTGATCACCTTGTCGATGATCCAGTCCGTGCCGAACTCGGGATGGACGGGGCCGAAGAAGAAAGCGTTCTTCGGGTCCGTCGCCGCGGCGAGCCGCGCCCGGTCGGCCTCGGGGAAGTCCATCTCCTTGATCTCGAAGCGCGAGCGCAGCGCCCAGCGCGCCAACGGGCTCATCAGCTTCTGGATCCAGCGGACCGGCTGCGGCGCCTTGAAGCGCGACATCGCCTTGGCGCGCTCCTGGGCGCTCTTGAGCTCGGAGGCGCCGTCGATGCCGGACGGATCCTCGACGTTGCCCTCGAAGCCGCCGCCGAAGAAGGCGTCGGTCTTCTCCTTGAGCCAGCTCATGTGGCG
>CAZZGQ010000268.1:0-4627 GCA_964653765.1 uncultured Elusimicrobia bacterium
ATCGCGACAAGCTCGGCGGCGAGTGCCTCAACTACGGCTGCATCCCGTCGAAGGCTCTCATCAACGCCGCGGGCAGCCTGTACAAGCCCAAGAAGGCCGAGGCCCTGGGGCTGCAAAACGCCGAGGAGCTGGCCATCGACTGGACCCGCGCCGTCAATTGGAAGAGCCAGCTGGTGAGCGCCTTCGTCAAGAACATCGGCCTGCTCATCCGCAGCAACAAGGGCGATTGGCTGCAGGGCTCCGCGAAGCTGACGGGCAAGAACAGCGCCGAGCTCACGCTCGTCGACGGCAAGAAGGAGACCGTGGAGTTCGAGCATTGCATCATCGCCACCGGCTCGCAGTCCTCCTCGCTGCCCGGCTTCGCGATCGACGGCAAGGACATCATCGGCTCCAAGGAGGCGCTCGACATCACCAATCCGCCGAAGGCGCTCGCTGTCATCGGCGCGGGCGTGATCGGCCTCGAGATCGGCGCCTTCTTCGCCAAGCTGGGCACGAAGGTGACCGTGATCGAGTTCCTGGACAACATCCTTCCCGTCATCGAGAAGGACATGACGGTGCCGGTCTCGCGCGTGCTCGGCCGCCTGGGCGTCGAGCTGCTGCTCGGCTCCAAGGCCAAGAGCTGGTCGAAGAAGGGCAAGGGCCTCGAGCTCGTCGTCGAAACGCCCGAGGGCGAGAAGAAGATCGCCTGCGACAAGATCCTGATGGCCGTGGGACGCGTGCCGCGCACCAAGGATCTCGGCCTCGAGGCGGCGGGCGTGGAGCTGGACAAGCGCGGCCACATCGTCGTCGACACGGAGCAGATGTCGAGCGTGCCCTCGATCTACGCCATCGGCGATTGCGTGGGCCAGCCTTACCTCGCGCACAAGGCCTCGCGCGAAGGCATCCTGGCGGCGCAGTCCATCGCCGGCCTGCCGCTCGAGCCGCGCGGCGCCGTGCCGTGGGCGGTCTTCACGGACCCGGAGATCTCCTGGGTCGGCGAGACGGAGACGGAGGCGAAGGCGCGGGGAGCGCAGGTCGTCGTCGGCAAATTCCCGTTCTCGGCGTCCGGCCGCGCGCAGGCCGTCCGCGAGACGGAGGGCTTCGCCAAGGTCGTGGCGGACGCGCGCTCGCACAAGATCCTCGGCGCCGGCTTCGTGGGTCCCAACGCCTCCGACCTCGTCGGAGAGGCTTGCCTGGCGGTGCAGCTGGGCGCCACGCTCGAGCAGGTGGCGGCGACGATCCACCCGCATCCGACGCTGAACGAGACGTTCATGGAGGCCTGCGAAGCCGCGCTGGGCCATCCGATCCATACGATGCCGGTCGCCGCGGCAAGGACGCCCTCGGCCGTCTAGCGATGGACATCCGTTCCCTGGGCTTGCGCGACTACGTGGAGGTCTGGGCCCTCCAGCGCGAGCTCGTGGAGCGGCGGCAGCGCGGCGACGTCGGCGATACCCTGCTCCTCTGCGAGCACGCGCCGGTCTACACGCGCGGCGAGGCCTCCAAGACGCCCGTGCCTCCCGGGCTGCCGCATCCGATCCACACGATCGAGCGGGGGGGCGACATCACCTACCACGGCCCCGGCCAGCTCGTGGGCTATCCGATCCTCGAGCTCGCCGCGCGCGGGCTGCGGCCACGGTCCTACCTGCGCGCGCTCGAAGCGTCCCTCGCCGAGGCGCTGAGCCCGCTCGGCGTGCGCGCCGAGACCGTGCGCGGCTTCACCGGCCTCTGGTGCGGCGGAAAGAAGATCGTCTCGATCGGCGTCGCCGTCAAAGGCGCCGTCACCTATCACGGCTTCGCGCTCAACGTGAGCTGCGATCTGGCGCCCTTCGCGGCCATCCACCCCTGCAACCTGGAGCCCGACCAGATGACCACGCTCGAGCGCGTCCTCGGCCGGCCCGTGCCGATGGCCGAGGTCGAGCAAGCCGTCGCTCGCGTTCTGCCGCGGCTGGGACCGGTCGCCGTCGCCGCGTGAAGCGCGCGGCCCTGCTCCTCTACGACGGAGACTGCAGCCTTTGCGCGAAGGCCGCCGCCCGCCTGGCCTCCTGGGATCGGATCGGCCGAGTGGAGCTGCGCGACTTGCGCCGCTGCGATCTCGCCGCCCTCGACGGGCGGCTGACGCCGAGCGGCTGCGCGGCAAGCCTGCACCTTCTCGAGGACGGCGGCCGCCTCAGCGTGGGCTTCGCCGCCGTGCGCCGGCTGAGCGCGCTGCTGCCGGCGCTCTGGTGGGCCGCCCCGCTGCTGCACTTCCCCGGGGCGCGCCTCGTGCTCGAGCCCGCTTACGAGCTCCTGCAGCGGCTTCGTTTCGCCCTGTCACGCGATTAGGGCTCCGATATATTTGAAATATAGGGGTTATCCCTATCTTTTGGGAAGATTTATGCTATATTCGGGCGTGGCCTCAAGAACGCCCGAAGCGCTGCTCCGCTATCAGAATGCCCTGCTCTCCGCCCAGCAGGAATCGTCGATCGACGGGATCCTGACCGTCGACGCGGCCGGCCGCATCGTGTCCTACAACCGGCGCTTCGCCGAGCTCTGGGAGCTGCCGCCCCACGTCCTCTCAAGCCGCTCCGACAACGACGCCGTCAACGCCATCCTTCCGCGCATACTCGATCCGCAGCGCTTCCTCGAAGACGTGGCGGACTACTACCGCCATCGCTGGAAGCGCGGCCTCGATGAGATCGCGCTGCGCGACGGCCGCACCTTCGATCGCTACACGGCTCCCATCTTCGGCCCGCGCGGCCGCTATTGCGGCCGGGTCTGGTTCTTCCGCGACGTCACCGCGCAGCGCGCGGAGGTGGAACGCCGCATCGCCACCGAGGCGCGCTACCGCGAGCTCTTCGAGGCGGACAGCGATCCGGCCCTCGTCGTCGACGCGCGCACGCGGCGCATCGAGGACGCCAACCGGGCCGCGGTCCGCCACCTGGGCTACGCCAAGAGCGAGCTCATCGGCCTGAAGGCCGAGTGCCTCGATCCCTCGCCCGGCGAGGCGCGCACGGCCCTGCGCCTCTGGGTGAGCACGGGCCGCTGGCCGCGAAGCATCCGCCGAACGCTGCGCCGCAAGGACGGCACCCTGTTCCCGGCCGAGATCAACAGCGGCCGCTTCCGCCAGGGCGCCGCCTTGAAGATCGTCGCAACGCTGCGCGACATCACCGACCGTGAGCGCGCGGCGCAGGCGGAGCTGCTGCGCGAGCGGGAGACGCTGCAGCGCCAATTCGTGGCCACGGTCTCGCATGAGCTGCGCACGCCGATCGCGGCGATCCGGGGCTTCGCCGAGACGCTCATGGCGGGCGCCCTCGATGACGCCGGCTCGCGCCGCGACTTCGTCGAGACGATCTTCAAGCATTCCATGCGCGTGGGCCAGCTCGTGGACGATCTCCTGACGCTCTCCCTGCTCGAGTCGGGACGCCGGCAGCTGCGGCTCGAGGACGTGGCGGCGCGCCGCTTCATCGCCGACTTCGTCTCCGGCATGGAGCCGGTGGCCCGGCGCCGCCGCCACCGCCTGACGATGGACGTCTGCCCCGATTTGGTCGTGCGCGCCGACTCCTCCCAGCTGACCCAAGTGCTGCAGAACCTGGTCGACAACGCCCTCAAGTTCAGCCCGCCCGGCACGAAAGTGACCGTGGAAGCGAACTCGCGCGGCGGCCTGGGCTACTTCCGCGTCCGCGACAGCGGGCCGGGCATCCCGTCCGGGCAGCTGGGCAAGGTCTTCGAGCCCTTCCACCGCTGCGAGCAGACCGAGAAGGTCCACGGCGCCGGCCTCGGATTGGCCATCGCCCGCCAGATCGTCCAGGCGCACGGCGGTCGCATCTGGGCCGAGAGCGACGGGGCGCACGGGACGACCGTCCAGTTCACGCTGCCCGCGGTGCTGAACGGCGACCGGCTCAGCGCCGTTTCTTCGGCGTCTCGAGCAGCGCCTGCAAGCGCTTGACGAAGCCCCGCGGATCCGGCACCGCGTGGTACACCGCGGCGCGCTCCGGGCTAGAGAAGAGCGTCAGGTAGCAGCCCGCGCAGAAGGTGATGCCGTGCTCGTCCAGGAGCGCCAGCACGCGCGGATCGCGGGCGATAAGCTCGCCCAGCACGGGGGCTTTCAGCCCGCGGCCAGCGCGGGATCTTCGGCGCGCCATTGGAAGGGTCCTCTCGGGAAGTTCATCGCCAGCTTGATCGCCGTGTCGATGTCCTGCGCGCCCGCCACGCCCTCGGCCTGCGCCAGGGCGGCCTCGGCGATCACGGCGCCGATGACCCGCCGCCAGCCGGCCTCGGGCGAAAGAGAGGCGGCCTCGCCCACGAGGGCGACCGACTGCGGGTTCTCGCCCAGGGTCTTTCCGTCCTTGTAGAGGTAGAAGCCGCGCCCGGCCTTGCGGCCGGTCTGCCCGAGATCGACGAGCTTCTGCTGCAGCGCCTGGGGAGCGAAGCGAGCGGGCCGGCCGCAGGCCTCGTAGATCGACTTCGTGATCGCCAGGTTCACGTCCAGCCCGATGAGGTCCATGAGCTCGAAGGGACCCATGGGCACGCCGCCCTGCTCGCGCGCCCAGCGGTCCAGCTTGGCGAAGCCCGCCCCGGCGCAGCGCTGGGACTCCAGATAGTACGGGCGCATGACCCGGTTCACGATGAAGCCCGGGGTGTCCTTCACGTCCACCGGCGTCTTGCGCAG
>CAZZGQ010000269.1:0-1393 GCA_964653765.1 uncultured Elusimicrobia bacterium
TGGTGCGTGCGCTACGTGCCGCTCTGCCATTTCGGCGGCTACCTCGACCAGATCAGCGAGAGCCGGGAAGTCAAACTGTTCCACACGCGCCACTGGGCGCCGGACTTCAAGAACGAGGACGTCGGCGGCTCGCGGCAGGTGGCGGCCCGGGCCAAGACCGAGCGGTGCCAAGGCTGCTCGCTGTACGACCGCTGCGAAGGGCTTTGGAAGGAATATCTCCGCCGATACGGCGACGAGGAGTTGGCACCGGTTCGAGGCGGCGATCATGGCCGAGCGTGAACAACTGTGTTTGAACACAGTTGCACACGGTCCCGGATCGCGTGAGCATCTCCCAGGGAGATGCTCGCAGGCGACTATCCACGTGGATAGTCGCGGCCCTAGGCCCGAGCGTTCCGGGGGACAGCCGCGTGCCTGATTTCCCCATTTGGCCGCAGTGCAACATCGGCTGCGTGTTCTGCTCCAATCCCGTCGAGGGGTACCGGGAGACCACCGAGCAGTACTCCTACGAGAAGCTCAAGCAGAAGCTGCTGGAGTACAAGGCCGGCCAGCCGCGCTTCCTCAAGTTCGACGAGGTGCGCGACTACTTCAACCTGACGGGCGGCGAGCCCACGCTCCATCCCGAGTTCCTGAAGGTCCTCGCGCTCGTGCGCTCGGAGTTCCCGCGCAATCTCATCCGCCTGCTCACCAACGGCCGCCTCTTCGCTTACGAGGATTTCGCGCGGCGAGTCTTCGGCGTGGCGCAGGCGCCCTTCGAGCTCGCCGTGCCGATGTTCGGCTACGACGCCAAGACGCACGAGAGCATCTCGCGCGCCCCGGGCAGCTTCGCGCAGACGACGCAGGGGCTGCGCCACATCGCGGCCCACCGCCGCCCCGGCCAGTCCGTGGAGATCCGCGTCATCATGACGCGCGTGCAGGCCCGCTATCTCGAGGGCCTGCTCGACTATCTCGCCGCGGAGTTCCCGTGGGTGGACCGCGTGGTCTTCCTGTACCAGGAGATCGAGGGCTTCGCCGAGCTCTACCGCGACCGCCTCGTGATGCCGATGTCCGAGGTCGCCGCGCTCCTCGACGCCCAGCATGAGCGGCTGGCTCGCTTCAAGGAGGCGCGCCTCTATCACTTCGCGCTCTGCACCGTGCCCACGCGGCTGTGGCCGCGCGTCTGGAACACGCTGGCGGGCCTCAAGATCGACCACGCCGGAGCGTGCGCCGGCTGCGCCTACCGCGAGCAGTGCGTGGGGGTGCACAAGAGCTACCTGCAGCACACCGGCGCTCCCGACATCAAGACGATCCGCCGCAAGCGGCGCGACGCGGCCGAGACGGGCGACCGCTACCACCCGTTCCGCCCGCATGGGGAGCCGGCGCGTGCTTAGAGCCGCGGCCGTGCTGCTGGCCCTGG
>CAZZGQ010000269.1:1493-4600 GCA_964653765.1 uncultured Elusimicrobia bacterium
GGCGCCGGCTCGTGGCGGTCGAGGGGGCGGCGCCCTGGCGCGCGGCGACCGTCTATCGCGCCGAGCGAGGCTGGCCCGCGCGGCTGGACGTCGACGCTCCCGCGGCCTCGCGCGCTCAGCTCGACGCCGTCCTCGGGGCGTTCAACGCGCGATTTTCGACGGGCGACGTCGCCGGCTGGCTCGAGTCCTGGCGCCGCGACGCCGCGTTCTTCTCGTTCGCGGGCCCGATCGAAGGAACGGACGCCCTCGCCGATTTCTTCGATCACCAGGCCCGCCGCTACGAGCGCCCGCGCATCGAGGCGCGCCGCACGGTGCCCGGCCCGACTCGCGACAGCTTCGTGGTCCAGGCGGACCTGCGCGGGCGCTGCCGCGACTCCGGGCACGCCTTCGACATGCCGATGCTGCTGCTGCTCGAGCTCTCCGACGGGAAGGTGCGCCTGGCCTACGAGGGCTTCGCGGCGCAGGGGGACGGCTGCGGGCCGTGGTGAGGCGATGGCGCTGAGGTCCGAGAGAGGCAAGGTCCTGCCGCCGCTCGTCGCCGCGGTGGTCCTCGGCGCCGGCGCGGCGATCAAGCTGCGCCAGGGCGCCGCCCCGCCCGTCGGGCCGCTGGGCTTCCGCCTGGTCGAATCGTCCAAGGCCGCCGGGCTCGAGAACGTCCATCAAAAGCTGCCGCCGCCGCCCGCGTTCGCCAACGTCGCGCCCTGGATCACGGCGATCGGCGCGCACGCCGCCGTGGTCGACTTCGACGGCGACGGCTGGATGGATGTATTCCTGACCAATTCCGCGCCCGGGGCGCCCAACCGGCTCTTCCGCAACAACCACGACGGCACGTTCACGGACGTGGCCGCCCGCGCCGGGCTGCGCGACGCCAACGGGCCCGGAGGCAACTTAGGCGGCTCGCTTTGGTTCGACTACGACAACGACGGCCGCAAGGACTTGGTGCTGTTCTCGTACTACTGCGCCAAGCTGTTCCACAACGAGGGCGACGGCACCTTCACGGACGTCACGGAGAAGGCGGGCTTCCATTACTGCGGCAACTCCTTCGCCGCCAACGTCATCGATTACGACGACGACGGCTACCTGGACCTGGTGATCGGCGACTACTTCAAGCCGGTCGACTTCTATCACCCCACGACGACGAAGATCATGCAGGACAGCTTCGTGAACGCGGACAACGGCGGCCCGATCCGCGTCTATCACAACGACGGCCGCGGCCACCTGCGCGAGGTGCCGGGAGCGCTCGGCATCAAGAGCCGCGGTTGGACCCAGGCGATCGGCGTCTACGACCTGCGCGGCACCGGCCGCCCCGACCTCTGGTTCGCCACGGACTTCGGCGCGGACCAGGTCTACTTGAACGAAGGCCACGGGCGCTTCGTCGACGTCTCGAGCGGGGTGCGGGAGCGCTACAGCCGCGACGGCATGAGCGCCGAGATCGCCGACATCGACGACGACGGCCATCCGGTGGCTCTCGTCACCAACATCTTCGAGCCCGGCTACAAGCTCGGCGAGAACGTGATGTGGAAGTGGCTCGGCGGTAAGCGCTTCGACAACGTCTCGGCGCTGCGCGGCGTCGATCACTGCGGCTGGGCCTGGGGCGCCAAGTTCGTCGACCTCGCCAACGACGGCCGGCTGGACCTGGTCGTCGCCAACGGCTACGTGTCGGCCAACCCGCGCAAGAGCTATTGGTTCTCGATGGGCACGATCTCGTCGGCGCAAAAGGACGTGGTCTCGGACGCCGCGCTCTGGCCGCCGATGAAGGACGCCTCGCTCGCCGGCTATCAGCGCAAGTGCGTCTACGTCAACCGCGGCGGCCGTTTCGAGGAAGCCGGCGAGGCCGTGGGCCTCGGGGATGACCGCTCCGACGGCCGGGGCGTGGCGGCGATCGACGCCGACAACGACGGGCGCATGGGCGTGATCATCGCCAACGCCGGGCAGCCGGTCCATTACTACAAGAGCGTGCAGGCGCCCGGCCGCCATTGGATCGGCTTCGAGCTCGTCGGCACGCGCAGCAACCGCGACGGCTTCGGGGCGAAGGTGGCGCTGACGGCGGGCGGCCGGACGATGACGCGCGAGGTCGAGCCGCTCAACGGCTTCATGAGCGAGAGCGACTCGCGCCTGCACTTCGGGCTGGGCCAGAACCCCCGAGTGGAGAAGGCCGTCGTGCGCTGGCCGAGCGGGCTCGTCGAGACGATCGCCGATCTGTCGCTCGACCGTTATCACCGTCTCATCGAGGGGCGGGGAGGCGCCGATGCGGGCCGCTAGGAAGCTCGTCGCCCCGCGCCGGGGCGACCCGCGCTTCGCCATCCTCGTCTTCCTGGCCGCTTTCGTGCTCTACGCGCTGCGCTCCCCGGGCTTCAGCCGCACGCCGCTGCAGTACGGCGTCGACCTCTCGATCTGCCTGGGCCTGGACTTCGCTCTCTGCTGGGCGAAGGGGTTGGTCATGGTGCCCTTGAGCGGCTTCGTGACGTCGATGGGCGTGCTGCTCCTTTGCGACTCGCCGCACGCCTGGGCCTACGCCTTCGTGGCCGCGGCCTCGATCCTCTCCAAGCATCTGATCCGGACGGAGGGCCGCCACGTCTTCAACCCGAACAACTTCGGCATCGTCGCCGGGCTGATGCTCTTCCCGGGCGGCGTCACGGTCGTGGCCGGGCGCTGGGGCGGCTCCGCGGCCGGCATCGCCCTGATCGCCGCGCTCGGCGTGCTCGTGGCCTGGAAGGCGGGAAGGCTGGCGGTGGCCGCGTCTTACGTCGGCTCCTTCGGGCTGGGCGTCCTCGCCCGGCACGCCGTCACCGGGGCGCGCCTGCTCACGCTGGCCTCGCCCATGACGGGCGCGGGCTTCCAGCTCTTCACCTTCTTCATGGTCACCGACCCGCGCACGACCCCGCCGGCGCGCCGCGCCCAGCTGGTCTTCGGCGCCGTCGTGGGCGCCCTCGACGCCGCGCTGCGCCACGGGCAGGTCAACAACGCCCCGTTCTTGTCGCTGTTCGTGCTCTCGAGCGTCTGGCCGCTGCTGAGCGGGGCCGCGGGAGCGCGCCTGAAAGTCACGAGGAGGAACGCATGGCAGCCCGAAATGCAGGACGCGCGCTGATCGCCGCGCTGTTGGCGGC
>CAZZGQ010000270.1:0-4600 GCA_964653765.1 uncultured Elusimicrobia bacterium
GAGTGTTCTCCGTCGGAGGTACTAGCCTCCCTCGGAAGAGCCCTCTCGGGGCACGGCTTTTTGGCGCCCTTCCAACTGCGCGATGCTGTGCTATGCCGGTTAGTCCCGAATAATTAAGGAGTTATTTAGCTGGATGTAAACGGCCGGAAAGGGGAACCCGTTAAAATCAGCGGGTGATCGTCCTGACGGCTCTCTTTCTCGCGGCCTCGCAGGTCGTTGCCTCCTCAAACAACGACTTCGGTTCAGCGGCGATCAGAGATGGCAGTCGATGATACGTTTGGAAAAGGGGATGTCGACCGGCCAATTCGACGCCGCGTGCGGCTCGCGACGAAATAAAGACGCGTCCCGGCTGGCGACAGACGGTTGATGCGCATGCCCGCGCTCATGGACGGCCAGCCTTTTTACCTGACAGTCACGAAAGCCGTCGCTCGGCTCAAGAGAAGCGGGGAAATGAGCAAGCTGGTCGAAAAGTGGGATCAATGGGAAAGGTAGCGACGGCTCTGATGGGGCGCTTCAAAGACATCGGCGGGCGCCGTACCACGATCTTCATCGTGTTCAGCATCGTCGCGCTATGCGGCATCGGGATCCTCAACTATCGCCAGGGCCAACGGCGGACTACCGCCCAGATCGAGAAGGACGTCAACGCCATGATGCTGCGCCTGCAAGTCGCGTTGCCGACGGCCATCTGGAATCTTGACAAGATGCAGCTCCAACAGATCTTGGCGGCTGAGGCGGGTTCCGACGTCGTCCGCGCGATCCAAGTCCTCGACGACCGTGGCCGTCCCATGGGGGGCGTGATCCGCCGCGACGGCGGGATCGTGCAGCATCTCACGGCCGCCCCGGAGCACGTCGGGCGCATGCGAGAAGCCGGAATCTTCTATGTCGGCTCCGGCGAGAGAACACGCGTTGGCACCGTCCGCATCTCGATCTCGCAGGAGGGCGTCGACCGGGCGTTGCGGGCCAACCTCCTCTGGATCATCGGACAGATCCTCATGTTCGACCTTGTCGTGCTCGTCGCCCTCTTCTTCGGCATGACGTCCGTCGTTTCGCGGCGCACGGAGAAGCTGCTCGCCGATGTCTTTTCCTCGATCCAAGACGGCATCAGCGTGCTCGATCCCGAACTGCGCGTGATCCGCACCAATGAGATGATGGAGCGCTCCTTCGCGGACCCCAGGCCCGTGCTGGGGCGGAAATGCGATGAGATACACCGCGAGCTGCTCGGGCCTGGCACGACCTGCCCGGCCCGGGAGACGCTCCGCAGCGGGAAGGTCGGACATGCGGTGATGGTCAAACGCGATGCTTCAGGCGAGATCGTTGCCTGGTTTGAAATACACTCTTATCCCATCGCCGACGCGGACACGGGCAAGGTCACTGGAGCCGTCGAATCCTTCCGAGACGTCACGGAGCAGCGCCGAGCCCAAGAGAAGCTCAGGCAAGCCAACGAGCAGCTCATGCAATCCGAGAAGATGTCGGCGGTAGGGCAGCTCGCCGCTGGCGTGGCGCACGAGATCAACAATCCTTTGGGGATCATCCTCGGCTTTGCGCAGACGGCCGCGAAAAGGATGCAGGAGTCGGATACTCTACGCGTGCCGATCAAGTCCATCGAGCGCGAGGCGCTGCGGTGCAAGAAGCTGGTTCAGAACCTGCTCGAGTTCTCAAGGCAAAGTCCTCCCATGATGGAGGCTCTCGACGTCAACAGGACGATCGAGGATAGCTTGGTCATGATCGATGCGCAGGCGCGCATGAAGTCCGTCGAGATCGGCAGAGATCTGAAGCCGATCGAGTCGGTCATGGGCGATCGGGGCCATATCCAGCAGATCGTCATCAATCTCTGCAATAACGCGATCGACGCCACGCCGAAGGGAGGAAGCGTCACGATCAGCACCGCCCGGAAAGTCGTCGACGGCGGAAGCTCGGTCGTTATCGCGGTGAAAGACGAGGGCTCGGGCATCCCAAGCGAGATCAGGGACAAGATATTCCTTCCGTTTTTCTCGACCAAAGAGGTCGGGAAAGGAACCGGGTTGGGTCTCTCGTTGGTTTACGAGCTGGTTAAAAGGCATCGAGGGACGATCGAGGTAGAGAGCGCGGCGGGGAAAGGGTCGACGTTTAGAGTCTGCCTGCCGATCATCGCATGAAAGAATATTCCCGCCTCTTTTCCGCGTTCTCTCTGTTGCTTCTGCCGATCTACGCGCTCGCCGGCCAGCCTCTGCGCGTTCGAACCCTCAGCCAAGACGGCTATCTGGCGAAGTTCGACTATTCGAACGCAAAGAGGCCCGGCATCGTCATTGAGATGATCCACGCGCTGGAGGCGATCGACCCGGGCTTGAGGATCGTAGGTCTTGAGGTGGCGGGCTCGACGGCTCGAATCGAAGAGGAACTGGCCTCCGGCAATATCGACGTTTCCTTCGGCCTAGCCAAGACCCCGGAGCGCGAGGCGCGGGGGTTCGTCTTTTCGTCGCCGCCGCTGTACGTGACGCATCAAAAACTGGTCGTACGGAAAGACGATCCCATCAAGATCTCCAACCTAGACGACGTGCGCAAGCTGGGCGCATCCGGAAAAATCCTCACCTTCACGGCTTCGGCGCAGGCGAATTGGTTGAAAAGACAGGGCGGTCTTATTGTGGACGACGGTTCGAAGAGCACCAAGGACAATCTGGAGAAGCTCTTGTCCGGACGGGGAAGATTCTTTTACGGATCGGATATCGGCCTGGCCACCGATATCCGTGAGTTGAAAATCCAGCAGGCGGTCCGGGTCCTCCCACCGGATTTCGACTACATGCCGGTCTATGCCATGTGGTCTAAACAGGCCCCAAAAACGATGACGGATCGAGTCCAAAAGGATTTGGTCAAGCTTCAAGAATCCGGGAAATTGGAACAGATCTATCGCAAATACGCCCCCTGATATCTGCCTAGAACAACGGCCGTCCGCTACGGTCGCGCAGCAGCGAGCGCCCCGCGGTCGGGGGAGAGGCCGAGGCGGGGCTGGCATCGAGAGCGCGGCTCAGATCCCGCAGCGCCGCCGCGCGGCGGAGGCGGGAACGTCAGGGGCCGCAACCGGCTGAAGCTCGGTCGGGGAGATGGAGAGGCGCCTCACCCCGGCGCAGGCGGGGGCTGATGCCAGCAAGAACGCAAGGACGATCGCATTTCCGAAAAGAGTGTTGCTAGCAACACTCTTTTCGACCCGCCCGAC
This sequence comes from uncultured Elusimicrobia bacterium, assembly GCA_964653765.1. Taxonomy (GTDB): domain Bacteria; phylum Elusimicrobiota; class Elusimicrobia; order UBA1565; family UBA9628; genus JAGWUP01. The sequence continues at coordinate 3,191 of CAZZGQ010000270.1, forward strand.
TCCTTCGATGCGAAGCCTAGTCTCGCTCATTAGGGGATGTAAAGCCGAGCAGCGAGCGGCCGGCGCGGTCGCGCAGCAGTGGCGCGGCCGACGGGGGGATCGGCGCGCCTTGCGGAATCGCCGCCTGGTACGCCTCGAACAGCGCCGCGCGCCAGTCCGCCGGCCAGCCCGTCATTAGCCTTTTGACGACCATGGCGTTGCTCAGCAACAGCTCTTTGCCGCTAGAGCTCATCGAATTAATGAAGAGGCCCGGCAGGACAACGTCGACGCGCCCGCCGCCGGCCACGGCCAGCCCGTCCCCCGTGGCCATATACTGTTTCCCATCGTGAGCGACGGCGTCGCTCAGCCAGGCTCCGCGATCGCCGAGACGAGTCCAGGTCCCACCTTCGCCCCGATGGAAACGGCCGTCGACGGTCTGGATGAACAACTCGGCTCCGGCGGCGGCGATGCTCGGGCCGGGCCGTCCGACGTTCTCGAGCAGCCGTGTCCAATCCCCCGAGGAACGCTCGTGGATTTCCCACGCCGCCTCCGACGTCTTGGATGCCGCATAGAGGCGGTCGCCGTGCGCGTAAAGCCACTCGACTACAGCGCCGCCGAAAAGTGGAGTCGCCTCGCGGCCAGAGATCTCGAAGGCGCGATCGCCGCTCTCGCGTCCTCGAGTCTGCACATACAGATGGCCGCCGTGAGCAATCATCTTGACGACATTACCGGCTCCAATCAAGACGTCGCTCCAGGACTTGCCGTCGAAGCGACGCAGGGCACCGCCGCCACCGCCGCTCCCGCCGAAATAGAGCGAGCCATCGTGCACGGCCGCGCTCTGCGGCAACCCGATGTACTCGCCTCCGGGCACAAGCTCCCAGCGGCCGTCGCGCTCGGCATAGACGCTGTTATGCCCACCGACACCGAGATACGCCGTGCCGCCGTACCGAATCAGCGGACCAAGCTGCCGTTGGCCGCGCGCGAAATCGATGACCTCCCGGCGCTCGCCCGCGCTGAACTCGAAGACTTTCCAACCGTCGGTGGCATAGAGTCGCGCGCCGTCGACGGCGAAACTCCGGGAGGGGTTTATCTCGGGACCTACGAGCCGCCAGCCGTCGCTGGTCCGGTGGAACAAGCCCCCCACCCTAAAGGCATAAGTATCCACGCCGGCTCTGACAAGGGCGTTGCTGGAATCTCCAGACGCGGACAAGCTGTCGAGCGGCCGTCCGGCCAACAAGGCCTCGATGTCGCGCGCCGCATCTGGAGCCAGGCCGTGCACGGCGGCGAGGGCGCGCGCTGTCGTCTGCTCGAGCGAAGCCGCCGGATCGTTGCGCAGCGCCTGCGCCGCGGCCGCCGTCCAGGCGGCCTCCTTCCCCGGCGCTAGGAGCCTGTCCGAATAATCGCCGTCTGTAAGCGGTAGAATCATCTCCG
>CAZZGQ010000271.1:0-4599 GCA_964653765.1 uncultured Elusimicrobia bacterium
TCCAGCGAGGCCGCTTGCGGGCCGCCGAGAGCCGTCGGCAACGCCGGGATGCCGGCCTCCGTCGAGCGCACCTGCCGCCCGGGCTGGGCGCCGCAGACGGCGGAGAGCAAGATCAGGAGCGTCGCGTTCATCGTCTTGATCGTAGCCCGATCCCGGAGGCGGCGCAGGGGTCAGCCGGCCCCGAAACCGGGGACAAAGGGCCCATGGCCGAGAAGCTGCGGCGGCTGAGCGCTACGGCTTGAGGCCCTTGGCCATCACCACCTCGTACGGGATGGCGATCTTGCCGCCCGAAGCGTGCTGGGCGGCTTGCCGCAGGACGTCGTCCTGGACGGCTTTTTGCTTGTCCTGCGGCAGGGAGCGCAGCATCGCGCCGGTGCGCCCGCCGCCCTCGGTCATCGTTCTCCAGTATTCCTCGGGCGATTCGAAGAGGAAAACGCCCGAGACCCGGCTGGAGACGACGTGCCAGAAGCCCGCCTGCGTCAGCGCCTGGTCCAGGACGCCGACGGGCGCGAAGGTGTAGATGTTGGGGGCCCCGGGCTGCTTGAGCTCGGGAGCGTGCTTGACCATGGTCTTGAGGACGAGGCTCGTGAAGAGCATGCGCTCGGGGTTGCCCTGGACCAGGCAGGCCACGGTCCCGCCTTTCTTGCAGACGCGGAACATCTCGCGCAGCGCCGCCTGGGGCCGCGCGAACAGCATCAGGCCCAGCTGGCACAGCACGACGTTGAAGAGGCCGTCGGGCAGATCAAGCTCCTCCGCGTTCATCTCCCGATACTCGAGGTTGCGCTGCGTGGCGCGGCTCATCGCGACCTTGAGCATGCCCGGCGACAGGTCCACGCCCACGGCTCGCCCCGCCGTGCCTACGGCGCTGGCCGCCGCGGTCGTGAGATAGCCCGGGCCGCAGGCCACGTCCAGGACGAGCTGGCCGGCGTGCAGCTGGACGAAGGACAGGAAAGCGGAGGTGATCGGCGGGAAGAAGTGGGCGCTCAGGCGGTCGTAGCGATCGGCGACCGACGACCAGTTGTGCTTGGCGTCGGCGGTGAAGCGCTCCGCGTCGAAGGGCGGCTGCATCGGGGCTATTTTATCAAACCGGCGATCGTCTTGAGCCGCGGCCGCAAATATGTTTCCATTCCCGCATGAACCTGATCCCTCAAGTCATCGAGCGCGCCACCCAGGGCTCCGTCATCGGCTACGACATCTATTCCCGCTTGCTCAAGGATCGCATCATCTTCGTCGGCGGCTATGAAGGCGAGTTCACCACCGACTCCGCCAACGTCCTCATCGCCCAGCTGCTCTACTTGGACAGCGACGACGACACCAAGGACATCAACCTCTACATCAACAGCCCCGGCGGCATGGTCACGGCCGGCCTGGCCGTGTACGACACGATGCAGTTCATCAAGTCGCCGATCACCACGATCTGCATGGGCATGGCCATGAGCTTCGGCGCCGTCATCCTGGCGGCCGGCAGCAAGGGCAAGCGCTACGCCCTGCCGCAGTCGCGCATCATGATCCACCAGCCCCTCGTGGGCGGCATCTCCGGCCAGGCGACGGACATCCTCGTCGAGGCCAAGGAGATGGCCTACACGCGCAAGACGCTGGAAGAGATCATGGCTAAGCACACGGGCCAGCCCATCGAGAAGATCACCAAGGACATGGAGCGCAACTACTACATGTCCGCCGAGGAAGCGAAGGCCTACGGCATCATCGACGAGGTCATCGTCGGCAGCAAGCTGGCGGCCTTGAACGGCCACACGGTCGGCGCGGGCAAGAAGTAAGAGCCGGCGCTCACGAGGCGCAAAAGAGAGAGCGGCCGCGGGCGTAAGCCCGCGGCCGCCTTCTTTTTCGGCCGGATCGTCCCGCCGGGTCAGCGTCCCGGGGCCTCAGGGGACCGGGCGAGGATCGGCGGCAGCGCGGAGGCGATTTGGACGTCGGCCACGAGGTCCAGGCGCTTCTCGATCTGGAAGAAGCGGGCGGCCGTGACGTCGCGCAGCTTCGCCGCGAACTTCTTGTAGTAGCGGCTCTTCAGGTCGGCCCGGCGGAACTCCAGGTCGAACGACTTCTCCGCGATGGCCCGGGCGTCGCTGTCGCTGAGATTGTCGTACTTCGCGCCGTACTGCTTCATGAGGTCGATGCGCTCGTCGTTGAGCTTGGCCGCGGCATCCTCGTATTCGCGGTAGAGCGGCCAGAACACCTCCGCCTGCTGCGGCGTCAGCCGCATCGCGTCCTTGATGATGGACGTCTTGTCCGCGCGGATGTCCGAGCGAAGCGATTCGATCTCCGAGTCGATGTCGGCGGCCCTGGAAAGCGAGGGCCCGACGCCGGCGATGAGCCAGACGGCGAGCGCTCCGAGCGACACGGCGATCGTCACCCAGCGGGTCGCGCTCAGCCCCGAGCGCGTCGATTCTTCGGTGGTCATGCTGTCCTCCTTGAGATAGGGGCGAATCCTACCTTACGGCAGGGTAATTCCCCATTGAGGGCGCGTTCCGCCCTCGTCACGATCTTGCGGCGGTTGGGCGCGCCTCGCGTGCCGCCAAGCGTTTCGGTTGACACGCGGGACGGTTTGCTTTATAATGAATTAGCAGTCGAAAGACGCGACTGCTAAATTAGCCATGAGACAGCTCAAGCCCGAGGTCGCCGAGCAGCGCAAGCGAAGCCTGCTGCAATGGGTGATCCATTATTACGTGAAGACCTCCAAGCCCGTCTCCTCCGCCGTCATCGCGGAGGAGGGCGGCTTCGACCTGTCCAGCGCCACGATCCGCAACATCCTCCAGGAGCTCGAGAACGAGGGCTTCTTGGCGCAGCCGCACACGTCCTCGGGACGGCAGCCCACCGACAAGGGCTATCGCTTCTACGTCGATTACCTCATGGACGTGCAGCGGCTGGCGGCGGACGAAAAAGAACGGATCGAGAACCAATACAAGAACAGGATGGAGGAGTTGGACACGCTGCTGACGGAGTCGGCGAAGCTCTTGTCCAAAGTTTCTCATGGCGCCGGACTCGTCTTGTCCCCCGCGATGAAGGGCTCGGCGCTCAAGCGCCTCGAGCTCATCCATCTCGGCGGCCGCAACGTGCTGGCGCTGATGGTGACCGAGGCCGGTCTGGTGCGGCACTGGCCCATCAAGCTCGGCTTCGCGCCCACGGCGCGGCAGATCAACACGCTCAATCGCTTTCTCAATGACAACATCCGCGGCTGCTCGGCGGCGCAGGCCCAGAAGGTCGTCATGGCCAAGCTCCGCCAGATGGAGCAAGAGTTCCGCGAGCTAAACACCCTGGCCAGCGAGCTGCTGGGGCAGGTGGGCGAGCTGATCGGCCCGAACGCGCTCTACGTGGAGGGGACGGACTCTCTCGTCGGGCAGGCCGAGGACATCGGGGACCTGCAGACCGTGCAGTCCTTGATGAGGCTGATCGGCGAGAAGCAGACGATCGCAGGGCTGCTGGAATCGGAATTGAAGCGCCACGAGACGCGGCCCAGCGTCAGGATCGGCCAGGAGAGCGGCATCCCCGAGCTGGCCGGCCTGAGCTTGATCACCACCACTTATAAGCGCGGCGACACGATCGTGGGCGTGCTGGGCATCCTCGGCTCCAAGCGCATGGAGTACTCGCGCATGATGAGCCTGGTCGACTATTTGAGCGGCATCATCTCGCGCAAGCTGATGGATTGGGAAGAGGGAGAGCTGCCGTGACCGAAGCCAAACCGACGGACCAGGACGTCAAGGCCGACGAGCCGAAGGGCGAGGCTCCGCCGCAGCCCGACTATTACGATCAGCTGCTGCGGCTCAAGGCCGAATTCGAGAATTTCAGGAAGCGCAGCGACCGCGAGCGGTCGGAGCTCTACAAGAGCGGCAAGGCGGACATGCTGCTAAAGCTCTTGCCGACTTACGACCTGCTGCGCCAGGCGCACAAGGAGGTCCGGGCCAGCCACGCCGAGACGCCGCTCGCCAAGGGCATGGACATGATCTTCAAGGAGTTCGAGAAGCTCTTTAAAGAGGAAGGCGTCACGGTGATGGACCCGGCGGGCAAGCCGTACGACGCGCTCAAGCACGACGTGCTGGGCACCGTCGAGAAGGAAGGGGCGCAAGAAGGCGACGTCGCGGACGTCCTGCAGGACGGCTACATGCTGGGCGACCGGGTGCTGCGCGCGGCCAAGGTCCGCATCGCCAAGAAGAAGGCAAGCTAATTTAAAAGGAGGACGTTTATGAGCAAAATCATCGGAATAGACCTTGGCACGTCCAACACCGCCGCCGCCGTCATGGAAGGCGGCAAGGCCACCATCATCCCGTCCGCCGAGGGCACGTCGGTGGGCGGCAAGGCGTTCCCGTCGTACGTCGCCTTCGCCAAGGACGGGCAGCTGCTCGTCGGCGAGCCGGCCCGCCGGCAGGCCGTGGCCAACCCGGAAGGCACGTTCATGACGTTTAAGAGGAAGATGGGCACCGGCTTCACGTACAAGGCCCCCGGCGGCACGGAGTACACTCCGCAACAGCTGTCGGCCTTCTTGCTTCAAAAGGTGAAGCGCGACGCCGAGGCCTTCCTCGGCGACAAGGTGCAGAAGGCCGTCATCACGGTGCCGGCCTACTTCAACGACAACCAGCGCCAGGCCAC
>CAZZGQ010000272.1:0-4594 GCA_964653765.1 uncultured Elusimicrobia bacterium
CCGAGACCGCCCGCATCTTCGCCGCCATCGCCGCGGAAGAGGACGCCCACATCGCCCTGCAGACGGGCCTTCAGCCTTAGCGGCCCGCGCCGTAATAGGGCAGCGTCGTCAGCCCGCGCGGCAGGGCGGCCGAGCGCTGCAGCGCCTCGGCGAACGTCAGGGGATTCATCGCCAGCACGGCCGCGAGCCGGTCCGCGGCGAGGCTGATGTTGGCGTCGAGCTCGGCGCGGGCCGCTTCGGGAGCGGAGGCGCGCGCGTCGCGCAGGGCCTGCAGCTCCTCGGCCAGGCGGCCGACGATCGACTCCTGGACGCGGAGGACGACCGACCAGGACTTTCCGCTCTCGTCGAGAGAGCGCCGCTGCTGCGCGCTGCGCCTCTGCCAAGCCGACAGCGTGCCGCTCAGCGCGCGCTCATCCAAGCCGCCGACGGAAGCGGGCCCGTCGTGGAAGATGCGCCACGGCTGCGGCAGCGCCCAGGGCGGCGGCTCGCCGCGATAGAGGCCCTCCTTCGCGTCTTCGATCTCCTCGCGGGTGGGCTCGTAGCGCGGGGGAGCGGGCTCGGCGATGAGGGCGCGCGCCTGCTCGATCAGCGGCGCGAGGTCGACCGAGCCGTCGTAGGGAGGCAGGGCGCCCGACGCCGAGGCGTCCGCGCGCTTGGCCTCGTACATCCAGTAGGCCAGGCCGTTCTTCCAAAGGAACTCGACGGCGGCGTCGTGGCTCAGCGCCCCCGAGAGCTCGGCGAGCTCGGCGGCCTGCGCCTCGCTCAACCGGCCGCGCGCCGCCAGCGCTTCGCTCAGACCGGCGAAGAAGGCGTCCGGCGCTCCCGTCTCGAAGCCGGGGAGCTCGGAGATCGACCCGAGCACCCGCAGCAAGGCTTCCTTCGCGTGGCGCGGGCCGAGGCGGCTCAAGGCGTCGGCCTCGCCGACGTCGGTGGGAGCGTAGCGGCCCTGACCGAGGCTCAAGAGGTTCTCGTAGTGCGTGCGCCAGATCACGTCGCGGGCCAGGACGGCGCCGACCTGCGCGCCGAAGCCGTGCGCGACCTCCCGCACGTTCTCGCGCGAGCGCTTCTTGGGGAAGGCCTCGTTGTCGGCGTAGGTGGCGCGGATCGTGGCGGGCGTCAGCCGCACCTCGAGCGCCTGGGCGCCCGCGCCGGCCGAGAACTCGACGAGGCCGCCGGGGCGCACGCGCTCGCCCGCCGCGAACTCGGGGTCGTCGCGCCGCTGGCGCTCCAGCATCTCGAGCTCGAGGCGGCCGGGCGCCGCCATCAACGCGCCGCGCGGACTGGCGGTCCGGTAAGCGAACTCGTGGTCGAAGCCGCCCTCGGGCGTGCCCGCTCCCTTGAGCTCGACGGCGAACTCCTTGCCCCCGATCTCCACGACCACCGGAAGGCCGCGCTCGTCCAGCAGCAGGCCCGTGCGGCCGCCCGTCTTGCCCTCGCCGGCCGGGTCCGGAGCGGCCATCACGAGCAGCGAATAGCCTCCGGTCCGGGCCCGGCTCGCGGTGACGGGCAGGCGGCCGGCGTCCACGGCGGCGCGCAGGGCCTCGGGCAGCAGGCCCCATTCGGGAGAGCGCTCCCGCGCCGTGACGGGGAAGGGCTCGAAGGAGAGCGGGACGACCCGCGCCGTCCTCCGGTCGACCCAGTCCGGGCGCTTGGAGCCGAAGAGGCCGGGGCCGGGGACGTCGCGCCGGCTCGTGAAGCCGGCGGAAGCCGAGTAGACCGGGACGAGCTTGCCGTCGGCGCCGCGCTGCACGCCGAGCAGCGTCTTGCCCTCGGGAGCGGCGAAGCGCTCGGCCAGCTCCTCCGGAGGGATGAGCCGCGCCGACAGCTCCTTCTCGGCCCGGGCGCGCTCAGCCGCGCGCTCTCGGGCGGCCGTCTCCGCCGCGTGGCCGTAGCGCAGCAGCTCGCGCATGACTTCGTCGCGAGTGAGCAGCAGGCCCGGCGCGAACGCCACCTGAAGCGCCGCCCGGCCGAAGACGGTCCCGGAGTTGGGCTCTTTCAGCTTCTCGGCCGCGCGCGCATTAGCTGTTTTGAGCCACTCGCCGACCGGCGAGAGGTCGTCGTAGGCGCGTCCGTGCGGCACGGATAGGATCATCTGAGTCCGCGCATGCCCCGCGGCGTCCGGCGGCAGGGTCTTGAAGCTCAGCAGCAGCTTCTTGTCGTGGGAGCGGGCTTGCCCGGCCCAGCCCGCGAAGAGGCCCAGCTCCGCCAGCTGGTCGTAATCCACCATCTGGACGTCGTCGAGCAGCCTCGCCGCCGCCTGGTCCACCGCCGACTCCGAGCCCAGCTCTCGGGCCAGCGCCGCGCGCTGCTCGGTCGAGAGCCGCAAGGCCGCGCCCCGGGCGGCGCTTTGCGCGCTTTCCACGCGGCGCCGGAACGCCTGGGCGTTCTCGGCGCGATAGGCGGGATCGGCGAGGACGCGGTCGATGTGGCCGAGCGCGGCGCCGTAGACCTTGGCCTGCGTCTCTTTTCCGAGGTCGCCGAAGCGGTCACTGTCGAGGCCCAGGCGCAGGACGAGACCGTCGTAGCCGTTGAGGATCGCGTCCTGCAGCTCGATGGCGCGCGCGAGCTCCGGGTCGGAGCGGGCGTCCTCCAGCGCCTGGTTCCCGAAGAGCCCGAAGTCTTCGTAATGGGTGGCGCGCATGATCAAGCCGCGCAAGGCGGGATCGCGCGCCACGCGGTGCAGGTTGCGCGCCACCCAGACGGCCCACATCCCGTCGCCGAGATTGTCCGTGTGCACGCGCTCATAGCGGCGGGACAGGGCGTTGAGGGCGCGGTTGGAGGTGCCGTTCGCGGAGACGTAGCCCTCGATCTCCTGCAGCATCAGCATCGTCGAGTTGACCTCCGGCCGGTCCGGATCGAAGTTGCGGGCGTGATGGTCGAAGGTCTTGAACCGCGGGTCCGCCATCGGCGTGTCCAGGACCACCACGCCTCCGCGCCCAAGCCTGCGGCCCGGCTCGCCCTTGGTCAGGGTGAGGGAGCGATAGAGCCGCGTCTGCAGGATCTCGTCTTTCTCGTCGATGGTCAGAGGCGGCAGCCCTTTCTTGGCGCGCAGAGCCTCGATGGCGGCGAGCCGACGCGCGCTTTCGTCCAGCGTCATCTTCCCGACTCCCTTGAGGTCGGCCGCGGAGACGGCTCTGCCGGAGGGCCGTTCTTCGAGGATGTCGCCGTAGCGCTGCCGGGCCCAGCCGGCGTGCTTGTCCATGCCGAGCAGCCGCCGCGAGAGCTCCTCGAACGCCGGCCGGTCCACGGCTTCGAGCCGCTCGAGGTAGCGCCGGCCGACGTCGGCGGGCGCCTCGCGCAACTGGTCCAGACGGGCGAGGGCGAAGGCTCCCGCGGTCTCTTGCCGCTGCGCTTGGGGCGAATCGACGAGGCCTTCGGCCGCCGACTGCGGGTCGATGACCAGCAGGCGCCCCTCCGGGCTTCGGTGGAACTGCAGGTCGCCGGCCTTGACGATGCCCGCGGCGCTCATGCGCGCGAGGATCGTCTCGAGATCGGCGAACGTCTGGTCGTTGACCGGCGTGCCTTCGTGATCGCCTCGCGCGATGTCGAAGACGACGTTCCAGCGGCCGTCGTCGTCCTTCCAGAGGCCGTGGAACTCCGGGCTCACGCCGAGGTCCGAGTAGAGCTGGGCGGCGCGCGCTTCCTCGAGCGTCATCCCCGGCACTTCGGCGTCGCGGGATCGGCCGGTGACGGGATGGGAGGGCAGGTAGATCGCCTTCAAGGCGACGGGCCGGCCGTCCTCGAGATAACCCAGCCGGACGAGTCCGTTGGAGCCGCCGTCGACGCGGCTGGCCAAGCCCACATCGGTGACGCGCGACATCCGGGCCGGCGGCACCTCCTCCAGCGTCCGCGGCAGCCGCGGCTTGAGGCTGCGCACGGGCCGCAGGGCGTGGCCGTAGGGTAGATCGGAGGCGGCGAGCTTCGTCGTCAGCAGCGCCCGCAGGCTCTTGCCGGAGCGAAGCAGGCCGCCGGAGCCGCCTGGGAAGTCTCGCGGCGAGGCGACGCCGATCGCCTTGGCTTCCAGCAGCGCGGAAGGGGGGGCGGCGACGCCGCCCAAGACGCGATCGCCGGTCGCGGGCTTTCGCGGGCTCGCGCGCCGCAGCGGGGCCGGGTTCGCCTTGCCCGGGCCCTCGGGCGCGAGCACGCCCGCGGCCGCGCCCGGGTCTCCCGAGCCCGCGGACAAGTCGAAGGCGCGGCCGAGTCCGGCGAAGGCGGCGTCGACGTCGCCCACGCCCGCCTTCGCGAAGGAGCCGCCGAAACGGGTCTTCAGGGACTGGACGGCCGCCGCCGCGGCGGGCACGCGGTCCGCCCGCTCGAAGAGTCCGCGCAGCTCACGGGCCTGGGCTTCGGGGACCGAGCCGAGCAGCGTGGCCCGGAAATCGCGGTCTTCGAGGGCGCGGGCCACGGCCAGGCCGGAGTAGGCCCGCGCCCGGGCCGCTTCGGGCGTGTCGGCCGCCGCGAACATCGTCGCCGCCAAGCGCGCTCCAATGGAATCGCCGGTGGGATCGGGCAGGGCCAGGGCCTGATCGACGGCGACGGCCTGGGTATGCAGGCTCTGGGCGAGGAGGGCGGGGGCGGGGACGTCGGAGACGGC
>CAZZGQ010000273.1:0-4584 GCA_964653765.1 uncultured Elusimicrobia bacterium
CTCGGCCAGGTCACGGTCGAGATACTGCTCATCCTGCCCGTCTTCTTGACGATCGTCTTCACGATCATGGAGCTGGGCCACATGGCCTTCTGGGTGATCGTGCTCAACCACGCGACCTACGAGGTCGCGCGGCTCGGCTCCCTGACCGCGGGCTCCAATCCGGGCATGGGGCGGCAAGGCGCTCCCCGGTCGGTCAACGGGCAGATGGCCGGCTGGATGTCGGAAGTGCTCAGGAACGCCACGGTCACCTCGCACAACGAGGCGACGACGTTCGATCGTCAGGCGGGCCGGCAGAATTTCGACCTGGTGGTGAAGGCGACGTATCCCGTGCGCATGGTGTTCCCGTTGGCGAGCATCCTGCTCTCTTCGCGGTTCGTCTGCCCGCAGGGGCCGGGGTTCGGGCGCTGCAACATCTCGACGACGGTGCGCATGCCGGTGGAGCAGCCGCTCTATAAATAAACATGGAAAAGAAAGGCGTCTTGATCCCGATGGTGCTGGCGATGGGCGCGGCCGTCTTCTACCTGCTCGTCCTCACGAGCAAGGAGAAGGCGCTCAGCAACGCCTATGAGACGGGCCAGGTCCTGGTGGCGCGCATGGACATCCCCGAGCGCACCGTGATCAAGGAAGAGATGGTCGAGCCCATGGCGGTGCCGCGCAAGTTCATGGAGCAGGACGCTTTCGAGGTGAAGACACCCTCGGACATCAAGATGATCAGCAACCTGGTGACGCGCGTGCGCGTCCCCAAGGGCAACCAAGTCACGCAGTCGGCGCTCATCTCCCTTTCGCCGGAAGCCGGTCTCAGCGTGAAGATCCCGCCGGGCTACCGCGGCACGATCCTCCCGGTCGAGGCGGAGATGAAGGCCCTGATCAAGCCGGGCGACCGCGTCGACGTCCTCGTCACCTTCGAGGCCGTGATGGCCGACAACCGCAAGGAGAAGGTCACCGCCACGATCCTCCAGAACGTGCTCGTCATCGCCGTGGGCACGAACATGGGCCAAGGCATGAACGCCAAGCAGTTCAAGGACAAGGCGGCGGCCGACGACAAGTCGGCGGCCTTCTCGGAAAAGTCCGTGATCAGTCTCGCTCTCAACCCGAACGAGGCGCAGTATCTCGCCTTGGCGACCCAGCAGGGCACGACGACGGTGGTGCTGCGCGGGTTGGGCGACGTGGAGATGCATCCGATGGAGATGGCCAGCTTTAGGAAGCTCTTTAAGTAAGTACGGCGGCGTTCAGACAACACGATTAGGCGGTTCAACGGTACGGCACCTGTGATTAGGCAACGGATCAAGAGGAATCTCATAATTCTGGCGGGCCTGGCTCTGCTGGGTCTTCCGGAGATTTCTCATGCTCAACCGGAAGACTCTCTGATCGCGATTTCGGCGGACATCGTCGAAATCTCCGGATCCGTCGAAAAGAACGCGGGCTTTGTATGGGGGCCTTTCCAAACCGGCATCAACTTCGCGGAGAAGTCGATCCCTGGTCTTTACCATGTGGGCGACTTCGCGCGGCAGACGAACTTGCAGACCTCGCTGAAGCTGCTGGAGACCGAGGGCAAGGCGCAGCTGCTGTCCAACCCCAAGGTCATCGTGCAGGCCGGCAGCCAGGCGAATTTCGTGGTCGGCGGCGAGAACCCTTATCCCGTGACGAACAACCAGGGCGTGGGCGTGGAGTTCAAGAAGATCGCCACGGTCCTCAACATCGTCCCGGTCATCAATCCGAACAAGAAGGACACGATCCGCGCCGAGTTCCAGCTCGAGGTCTCCAACGCCGACTTCTCCAAGCCCGTGACGGTGGGCGGCACGACGGTGCCGTCGATCATCACGCGCCAGGTCCAGACGGCGGTGGAGCTCAAGAGCGGCGAGACGCTCGTGATCGGCGGCCTGAAGTCGAGCAGCAAGAACATCACCAAGACGCGGGTGCCCTTCTTGGGGCACATCCCCATCCTCGGGCTGCTGTTCACGAGCACCGACGTGGTGGAGCAGGAGAACTCGCTGTTCCTGTTCATCACGATGGAGGTGGTCAAATAGGTGGCTGACCCCAGTCCCGCCGCGACGGCCGCTCAGACGCAGACCCGGGAACCGAGCCGGGTCGTCGTCTTTACCGGGCCCAAGGAGGGCGTGGGCAAGACCACGCTCTGCGTCAACCTCGCTTTGGCCTGGGCGGGCAGCCAGAACCGCAAGGTCGTCATCGTCCACATGGATCCGCTCTGCCGCAACGACGTGAGCTTCCAGCTCGGCGTCAACCCTCCTACGCTGGCCAGCATGGTCCAGCTCGTCGGCGACAATCCGACGGGCCTCGGCCGTCTCCTGCGCGGCCGCATCCCTCTGACGCCGTGGGGCGTGGGCCTGCTGCCGCTGGCGTCGAAGCGGCAGGAGATGCTCACGTTGACGCCGCAAGTCATCGTCAAGATCCTGGGCTCGCTGGCGGAGACCTACGACCTGTTCATCGACGTGGATCCGTACTTCCCGATGCAGGTGTTCTCCTTCGACCTCGCCGATCTCGTGTACTGGTCGTGCCTGCCGCAGCGCTCCCATTTCGAGGCCACGTATTCCCTGTTCGGCGAGATCAAGGCGTTGCACTTCCCGCTGGAGAAGTTCGAGATCGTCGTCAACCAGGCGAATCTTCCCGGCGCCCTCGCTCCCAAGGAGGTCGACCGCTTCTTCAACGCGATGCAGAAGCGCGTGCTGGCCTACATGCCCTGGGAGGACCTGATCCCCGAGTTCGCGAACACGCAGAAGATCCTCGTCGTCGAGTCCATGCAGAGCGATTGGGTGAAGACCGGGCTGCGGCAGCTGCTGGGCCGCACGCTCGACGTCAAGCCCTCGATCAAACATTGGGAATCGACCATGGGCGCCGAGGAGTTCAATCACGCCGCCGACTTCCTGTGGAAGCCCTCGGCGGTCTCGGCCGCCGGCGGCGCCGCGGTCGCCGCCGCCGCCGCGCCCAAGCCCAAGCCGACGACCGTGGCCGTGCCCGATTTCTGGGACGATCTCAAGCGCAAGATGCACAAGAGCGTCGTCTCGGCCATGGAAACGGAGCACATCCGCATCTCCGACGACGCCAACTCCAACGACGAGAACCGCAACAAGGTCTCGGCCATCATCGAGAACCTGCTGCAGCGCGAGAGCAATCTCCCTCTGTCGCGCGTCCAGCGCGAGCAGTTCATCACGGAGCTCGTCGACGAGATCCTCGGCCTCGGTCCCCTGCAGTCGCTGCTGCGCGATCCGACCATCAACGAGATCATGGTCAACGCGTTCGACAAGATCTACATCGAGCAGAAGGGCCAGCTCGTGCTGCTGGGCAACCGCTTCCGCGACGACGAGCAGGTCGTCCAGGTCATCAAGCGCATCGTGGCGCCGATCGGCCGCCGCATCGACGAGTCCGTGCCGCTGGTGGACGCGCGCCTGAAGGACGGCTCGCGCGTCAACGCCATCATCGCGCCGCTGGCCGTCTCGGGCCCTACGCTGACGATCCGGCGCTTCTCGGCCAAGCCGTACACGGCGGATCAGCTGATCAGCTTCGGGTCGACGGTGCCGATGCTCATCGAGTTCCTGCGCGCCTGCGTGATCACGAAGAAGAACATCCTGATCTCGGGCGGCACGGGCACCGGCAAGACGACGTTCCTGAACATGCTTTCGAACTACATCCCGGACGGCGAGCGCATCATCACCGTCGAGGACACGGCCGAGCTGAAGCTGCTCGCCGCGCACTGGATCCGCCTCGAGTCTCGCCCGCCCAACATCGAAGGCAAGGGCGAGATCACGATCCGCGACCTCATCAAGAACTGCCTTCGTATGCGCCCCGACCGCATCGTCGTCGGCGAGTGCCGCGGCGGCGAGGCCCTGGACATGCTGCAGGCCATGAACACGGGCCATGAAGGCTCGCTGGCCACGCTGCACGCCAACACCCCGACGGACGCGATCTCCCGTCTTTCCGCGATGTGCTTGATGGCCGGCACCGATCTGCCGATGGCCGTGCTCGTCGAGATGATCGCCAGCGCCGTCAACATCTTCGTCCAGATCACGCGCTTCCCGGACGGCAAGCGCCGCACGACCTGGATCAGCGAGTGCACGGGCCGCGACGGCATCAAGATCCTTACCAAGAACATCTTCCGCTTCATCCAGACCTACGTGGACGAGAAGGGCAACACTTTCGGCTATTTCACGGCCTGCGACTACGTGCCGCGCTTCTTCGACGAGTTCAAGCTCAAGGGCCTGGAGATCCCGCGCGAGTTCTTCATGTCCGAGCGCACGAAGAAGAAGAAGGGCCTGCCCAACGCCATCGACGAGCTGCTCAAGAAGGGCATCCCCTGCCCCGACGACGCCGAGGCCGTGGCCGAGCAGCAGGGAGGCATCCACTGATGGCTGCATTCGCTCGCGAAGCTATCGCGGGCCAGGCGGGCAGCGCCCACGGCCGCCTTTGGAAAGGCGTTGCGGCCGGGCTGCTGGCGGTCATCGCGGCCGCCGCTCCGGCGCGCGCCCAGCTCTTCAAGCCCGGCGAGGTGAAGTTCATGCTCGACAAGGACTCGGGCGCCGAGGCGAAGACGCAGCGCTTCTACCACTTCTTCAAGAAGGACCGCGATCC
>CAZZGQ010000274.1:0-2676 GCA_964653765.1 uncultured Elusimicrobia bacterium
ACCGCCGACAAGCAGGACGCCATCGAGGCCGTCAACGCCTTCACCACGGCCGAGGCCATCGACCCCAAGCTGAAGGGGGTGCTCGAGCCTTACAAGCTCTATCACGCGCTCGGCCTCTGCTACGAGGCGCTGGGCAGCTACGACAAGGCCGTGGAGGCCTACCGCAAGGCCTTCACCGCCGCGCCCAAGAACCCGATGCTGCCGCTCTACGCCGCCCGGCTGCGCTTCCGGATGAACGAGATGGGCAAGTCCGCGGCCAACCTCAAGCTCGCGCTCGAGAGCGCCAAGAAAGCCGGCAAGCTCAAGGCGCTGACGGCGATGGTGGAGAAGGACACGCTCTTCTCCGCGATGCTCACCAGCGACGAGGATCTGGCGGCGCTGCGCCGCTACGATCCCAAGGCCAAGGCGCCCGAGACGGCCGTCGTGGCCTCCGCCGCCTCGGTCCCGATGGGACCGGAAAAGGGCCTGATGCGCGACTCGATCAAGAACGCCGCTCCCGCCGCGCAGCAGCTGGCCAGCCTTCGCCAGCAGGACCGCGACGTGCTGGACGCGCTGGCCCAGGCCAACGACGAGCTCAAATTCCGCCGCTACCGCGAGGCCGTCAACGCCTACAACGACGCTTTGAGCCTCAACCAGAAGTCGGGCATCCTCAACCCGACCGAAGTGGCGTTCATCTACGAGAAGATGGGCACGGCCTACAATAAGCTCGGCCTGTCCGTGCAGGCCATCCGCATGCTGCGCGTCTGCGTGCAGTCCGCGCCGATGGACTCCGCCGCGCACTACCAGCTCTCGCTCGCCTACGCCGTGCTGGGCCGCTACCAGGACTCGGTGCACGCGCTCTCGGACGCGCTCAAGTCCGCGCCCAACGCCGGCGAGCTGCGCCGCTACACGCTCCTCGCCAAGACGGACTCGGAGCTGGAAGGCGTGCGCGACACGCCCTCCTTCAAGACCGTCCTCGCCGAGAATAAGCCGCGCCTGGCCTCGCGCTAGTCCGCGGCGGCTCGACGTTGTGGCGCTCCTCCTAAAATGGTATCCTTGTCGGGTATTCCCCTATGCCCTTCTCCAAACGCGAAGCGCCGAACTGCGAGTGGTGCCCTCACCGCAAGAACTGCCTCTATGAGCTGCTGGGCACGAAGGAAGCGAAGAAGGCCTGGAAGGACATGCGCCTGGCCCATCCTTTCAAGGCGGGGGAGGTCGTCTTCCACGAGGGCACGACGCCCAACGGCGCCTACGTCGTCTGCACGGGCAGCGTGAAGATCTACAAGTCCAGCCGCACCGGCCAGCAGCTCATCACGCGCGTCGAGCGGCCCGGCGACCTGCTGGGCCAGGTGACGCTGCTCGCCCAAGAAGGCGCCTACACCGGCACCGCCGAGGCGCTCGAGCCTGCCATCGTCTCCATGGTGGACCAGCGCACGTTCTTCGACTTCCTCGGCCGCTTCCCGCAGGCCGCCCTGGGCCTGCTGCGCGAGCTGGCGCGCGACGTGCGCCGCGGGGAGAACAAGGCGCGCGACATCGCCTTCAAGCCGGCGCGCAACCGCCTCGCCGACACGCTGGTCCGCATGATGAAGCCGGGCAAGCCCAAGCCCATGGTCAGCGGCATCAAGCGCCGCGACCTGGCCGAGATGGCGGGTCTCACCATCGAGACCGCCGTGCGCCTGCTCAAGGACTTCGAGGAGCGAGACCTCATCCAAAAGAAGGACAAGGACCTCGTCATCCTCAACGAAAGCGAGCTGCGCGGGCTCGCCGGCGCCGCCTCGTAAGCCCACCCACCGACGGGCCGAAGGGCCCACGCCGCAAGACCCTTAGACCCAGGTCAGCCGGGACCTTTGACCTGGATCAATGATGGGAATCAAGACCCACTTTTGACTTTCGCCATTGGGCGCGGCGCGCGGGAACGCTACCATCAGCCTACCGATCAGAAATCGAAGGAGAAAGAAAAAAATGTACCAGCTGATGATGATGCTCTCGCTCTTCCCGCAGCAGTCGCAGGTCCTCACCCAGAAGTCCAACATCGCCTGCACGTGGCCCAACGTCTGCACCGCCGAGAAGGTGGCGCCCGCCACGCAGTCGCTCACCCCGATCACGACCTGCCAGTGGCCCAACACCTGCACGGCCGAGGCCGCGACGCCGATCACGACGTGCCAGTGGCCGAACACCTGCGCGATCTGATTTGACGGACCACCGCTTCCCCCAGGAGACCCCATGAACAAGAACGTCAAGCCGATCCCCGAAGGCTTCCACTCCCTGACGCCGACGATCACCGTGAAGGACGCCAAGAAGGCGATCGAGTTCTACAAGAAGGCTTTCGGCGCCGTCCCGTCCCACGACATCTGCACGATGCCCGACGGCAAGGTCGGCCACATGGAGCTGACGATCGGCGACAGCAAGCTCATGATGAACGAGGAGTTCCCGGAGATGGGCTGCATGGCCCCCGGCAAGGAAGGCTCGGCCATGGGCCTGTTCCTCTACGTCAAGGACGTCGACGCCACGTTCAAGGCCGCCGTCGCCGCCGGCGCCAAGTCCCTCATGCCCGTCGCCGATCAGTTCTGGGGCGACCGCCACGGCACGGTGCAGGACCCGTTCGGCTACCGTTGGTCCATCGCCACGCACAAGGAAGACCTGACCCCCGAGCAGATCAAGGCTCGCATGGAGAAGGCCTTCGCCGCCCCGGCCGGC
>CAZZGQ010000274.1:2776-4581 GCA_964653765.1 uncultured Elusimicrobia bacterium
AGCTCGTGGCGTAGAGGCGGTCGCCGGCGTCGCCCAGGCCCGGCACGATGTAGCCGGAGCGATTGAGCTGGGCGTCCACGGCGGCCGTGTAGATCGTGACGTTGGAGTGGGCGTCGAGCACGCGCTTGACGCCGGCTTTCGAGGCGAGCAGCGTCAGCAGCACGATGTGCTTGGCGCCATCGGTGCGCAGGATGTTGATGGCCTCGACGGAGGAGCCGCCCGTGGCCAGCATCGGATCGCAGAGGATCACGAAGCTCTCGCTGATGTCCTTGGGCAGGCGCACGTAGTAGCGCACGGGGTTGAGCGTCTTCTCGTTGCGGTAGAGGCCGATGTGGCCGACGCTGGCGTCGGGGACCAGGCGCAGCAGGCCGGGAAGAAGACCCAAGCCGGCGCGCAGCACGGCGACGAAGGCGACGGGCTGGTCGACGAACTCGGCTCCCGCGCTCTTGATGGGCGTCTGCACGATCGTGCGGCGCGTGCGGATCGAGCGCATGGCCTCGTAGCCCATCAGCGCGCCGACCTCCTCCATCATGAGGCGGAACTCCTCGGGCCGCGTGTGCTTGTCGCGCAGGCCGGCGAGCTTCTCTTGGACGAGGGGGTGGTCGCAGACGACGAGTTTGGATGCCATATTGATTAGGAGACTATCATTTCAGCGTCTTGATGATCACGGGGCGCGGCTTGGGCGCGCGGGGGGAGATGGTCACGGCCGAGAGGAAGTCGGCGGCGCCGTCGTCGAGCCGCCGCTGGTCGCCGGCGAAGAGCTTCGCCAAAGGCTCGCCCTTCTTCACGCGCGCGCCGACTTTCTTCTCCAAGATCATGCCGGCGCCGAAATCGAGCTTCTGCTCGGCGGTCTCGCGGCCCGCGCCCAGGCGGACCGCGGCCATGCCGACGAGGCGAGCGTTCAGGGCGCCCAAATAGCCGTCGCGCGGCGATCTGACCTCTCGCGAGAGACGGGCTCGCGGAAGGCGATCGGGCTCGTCGGCGACGCGCGGGTCGCCGCCCTGGGCTTGGATCATGCGCTTGAAGCGCGCCAGGGCGCGGCCGTCGCGGATGAGGCCTTCGAGCTTCTCGGCCCCCTCGTCGGCGTCGTCGGCCTTGCCGGCCAAGTGCAGCATCCAGCCGCCCAAGGCGAGCAGGACCTCGGCGTAGTCGCTGGCCCGGCCCTGGCCCTGGAGGATCTCCACGGCCTGCCGGATCTCGAGAGCGTTGCCCACGTAGCGGCCCAGCGGCTGCTCCATGTCCGTCAGCACGGCCACGCACTCGATGCCCAGACCCTTGGCCGTCTTCACCAGAGCGCGCGCCAGGCGCTCGGCGGAGGCGCGGTCCTCGAAGATCGCGCCGCTGCCGACCTTCACGTCGAGCACGAGCGCGTCCAGGTCCTCGGCCACCTTCTTGGACAGGATGGACGAGACGATCAGCGGCTGCGAGCCGACGGTGGAGGTGGCGTCGCGCAGGGCGTAGAGCTTGCGGTCCGCCGGGGCGAGGGCCTCGCTCTGCCCGAACATGCAGACCCCGATCTCGGACAGCTGCGCCTGGATCTCGTCGAGCGGCAGCTTCACGCGCAGACCGGCGATCGACTCGAGCTTGTCGAGCGTGCCGCCGGTATGGCCCAAGCCGCGGCCCGACATCATCGGCACGACCAAGCCGGCCTCGGCGATGAGGGGGGCGAGCGCGATCGAGATGCCGTCGCCGACGCCGCCCGTGGAGTGCTTGTCAACCTTCGGCGCCCGCAGCGACGAGAGATCGAAGCGCTGGCCCGAGCGGCCCATCGCGCGCGTCAGCGCCACCGTCTCGCCCTCCGTCAT
>CAZZGQ010000275.1:0-4579 GCA_964653765.1 uncultured Elusimicrobia bacterium
ATTTATTTACTGACCGGTAGGTAAATCAAATGGGGCGAAAACCGGACTTAGAGGCTCGGCAGCGCATCTTGCGGCAGGCGGAGCACCAGTTCCATCTGAGCGGCTATCATGGCACTTCGATGGACGCCATCGCCCAGGCCTGCGAGATGACCAAGGCCAATCTGTTCCATCATTACGGCTCCAAAGAAGAGCTGGCCCTGGCCGTCCTGGAGGACAAGATCTCCAGCTACCGGACCAACCGGGTCCAGCCGCTCTGCTCCCAGGGCGATCCGATCGAGGCCGTGGGGGCGATGTTCACGGAGGCGGGCCAGTTCTTCGACGGGATCGGCTGCAAGGCGGGCTGCTTCATCGCCAACATCGGCCTGGAGATGGCCGACGTCAACGAGGAGTTCCGCCGGCGGGTGGGCGAGTTCTTCGCGGAATGGAGCCGGGGCATGGCGGACTGCTTGGCCAAGTGCCAGCAGGCCGGAGGCTTCGACGCCGAGCTCGACCCGCAGGCCGCCGCCGATTCGATCGTGGCTCTTTATGAGGGCGCCGTCATGATGGCGCGCACGCGGCGCGATGCCGCCGTTTTCGACCGCGTCGGGAAGCTGGCGCGGGAATTGCTACAGAAGCACAAGACGTCAAACTACGACTCAAGGAGGGATACTATGGGCCCGAAGACTCCCTGCGGCTGCTAAACCGCATCAAAGGCCGGCCTCCCCTCGCGGGAGGCCGGCCTCTCGTTTTTCCTGGAATAAACGCGCACCACGCCGCGTCTAAAATGATAGGAGTGTACGCCATGAACCGCCGAGCCCTCTTTTTCGCTCTCGTCGCCGCCGTGGCCGGCCTCGCCATCGCGCGCTCGCGCCGCTCTCCCGTCGCCCTCGGCAAGCCCGCCCCGGCCTTTCAGCTTGCCAACCTGTCGGGCCAGACGGTCTCCCTCAACGATTACCGCGGCAAGGTCGTCCTGCTCAACTTCTGGGCCACGTGGTGCCCGGATTGCCGCGAGGAGATGCCGACGCTCGAGGCCGTCTATCAAAAACTGCACGCCAAAGGCTTCGAGGTCGTCGCCCCTTCCGTGGACGACGACGGCCGCAAGGCGGTGATGCCCTTCGTGGCCAAGAACTCTCCGAGCTTCACGATCCTCCTCTCCGACCCCAAGACCGCGGAAGCTTACGGCGTCCGCGGCATCCCCTCGAGCTTCCTGATCGGGCCCGACGGGAAGGTGGTCAAGCATTACCTGGGCGGGGTCGAGCCCCAAGAATTGGAAAATGATATTCTTCAGCAGCTTCCAAGGAGATCCTCATGACCAAGACGACCGCCGCCGCACTCGCCGTCCTGCTCCTCTCGAGCAGCGCCTGGGCCAAGCCCAGCAAGGAGGAGATCAAGGAAGTCCTCCAGAAGAACCCGGACATCCTCCTCGACGTGCTGAAGGAGAACAAGAAGCAGCTCTTCGACATCGTCAACGAGGCGGCCCAGGAAGAGCAGGCGCGTCGCCAGAAAGAGGAGGAGGAAGCGGAGAAGAAGGAGTTCGACGAGTCCTTCAAGCACCCGAAGCAGCCCGATCTGAGCTCAAAGGACACGCACGTCCGAGGCAACAAGGACGCCAAGTACACGCTCGTCGAGTACTCCGACTTCCAGTGCCCGTACTGCGGCCGCGGCTACCAGAACGTCGAGGTCCTGCGCAAGAAGTACGGCAATAACCTCCGCTTCATCTACAAGAACCTGCCGCTGCCGTTCCACCCGCAAGCGATGCCGGCCGCCCAGATCTTCGAGGCCGCGATGCTGCAATCGACCGAGAAGGCCTGGCAGTTGCACGACAAGCTGTTCGAGAACCAGCAGAAGCTCAGCGAGGACTACGTCAAGGAGCAGGCCAAGGCGTTGGGCCTCGACGTGAAGAAGCTGGAGAAGGACGCCAAGAGCGAAGCCGTGGCGAAGAAGATCAAGGCCGACCAAGATGAGGCGGCCGCCATGGGCTTCACCGGCACGCCGGGCTTCCTGCTCAACGGCATCCCCGTGAAGGGCGCCTATCCCGTCGAGTTCTTCGACAATATCATCGCCCGCCTGGAAGGCAAAGCGGACGCGTCGGCCGCCGGAAAGAACTAGTTTCCGTCCCGCGCTGCGCTACGAAGAGCCCGTCGCGAAAGCGGCGGGCTTCTTCTTTGTCCCGCTCCTTATTGATATTGCGTCTCAATAAGACTTTGTGCTAGTCTCTCCTTGTTGAGACTAAGTTTCAATAAGAGATGACCCAGCTGATCCCCCTCCTCCTCGCCGTTGCGGCCGCAGCCGCTCCGGCCGCGCCCCAGCCGACGCGCCGCGTGCAGTACGTGATGGGCACGCTTTGCGACATCACGGCCTACGGCGAGAAGGCACCGGCGGCGATCACGGAAGCTTTCGCGGAGATCGCCCGGCTCGACCGCGCGCTCAGCCTCTATAAAAAGGAGAGCGACCTCTCGCGCCTCAACGCCGCTTCCGGCGCTTGGTTCCAGGCCTCCGATGCGCTGTGGGAGGCCGTCAGCGAGTCGCTGACGTATGCCAAGGCGTCGGGCGGGGCGTTCGATCCGACGATCCTCCCCGTCCTGCGGGAGGGACCGTCCGCCCTGCCCAAGGTCGGCTATGCGAAGGTCGAGCTCGACGCCGCGCGCAAGGCCGTGCGCCTTCCGCCGGGCGGCGCCCTCGACTTCGGAGGGATCGGCAAGGGCATCGCTTTGGACCACGCCGCGAGAATCCTGCGCGAGCGCGGCGTGGTCTCCGCTTTGATCAATTTCGGCGGGCAGCTAGACGCCCTGGGCGCCCCGCCGGACGCCGCGGCCTGGCCCGTGCGCGTCGACGGCTACGACGGGACCTTCTACCTGAAAGACGCCTCGCTCTCGACTTCCGGGAACACCGAGCGTCCCGGCCACATCGCTTCCCCTTTCGACGGCCGCCGCATCCTGGAGAGCTATTCCGCCTCGGTCGTCGCTGCCTCGGCCACCGAGGCCGACGCTTGGTCGACCGCCCTGTTCGTCCGCGGTCCCGCGAACGCCCCCTACGGCGGCTGCTTCCTCTTCTCAGGCGCGCGACTCGTCCGAGCGCCCGCCTGCTCGCGCTATCTCGGACAAAACTAGGAGCCTCATGAAAAAAACCTCGACCCTGGCCGCTCTGCTGCTTCTGCTCGCCGCGCCAGCTTTCGCCCAGCAGGACAAGACGACCGACATCGAGCGCAAGCTCGACGCCCTGACCCAGGAGGTGGAGCAGCTCAAGCTGAACGACACGGCCGCTCCCGCCTCCGCCTCCAACCCGCTCGCAGCTATCCGCTGGGGCGGCTACGGCGAGTTCAACGCCCTCATGCCCTCGCGTGTCGACCAAAAAGGGAACTCCAGCGGGCTGACCAAGAGCCTCGACCTGCGCCGCTTCGTCCTCCTGGGAGAGCACGACTTCAATGAGCGCTGGTCGTTGCGCTTCGAACTGGAGATGGAGCATGCCGGGACCGGCCAGGGCAGCGAGACGCGCGGCGAATTCGAGGTGGAGCAGGCCTACCTCGATTATCGCGCGACGGACTGGCTGACGGCGCGCGCCGGCCACGTCTTGGTGCCCGTGGGCTGGGTCAACCTCCACCACGAGCCCACGGCCTTCCACGGCGTGAACCGCCCCAGCGTGGAGCAGCTCGTCATCCCCTCCACCTGGCACGAGAACGGCGCGGGCCTCGTCGGCCGCGCCGGGATCTTCGACTACCAGACCTACGTGCTCTCCGGGCTCAAGGCCAGCAACGCGGGCACGCCCACGACGGACGGCTTCTCGGGCTCGGCGGCGATCGGCGGCGGCAAGACGGAAGGCGCCAACAGCCCGATCGAGAACCTGGCCTGGGCCGGCCGCGTGGACGTCCGTCCCGTGGCGGGCGTCGTCGCCGGCGGTTCCCTCTACGTCGGCCGGGCGGACCAGGGCCAGATCGGCGCCTCCGTGCCGGTCTCGTTGTGGGAAGCGCACCTGCTCGGCGAGTGGAAGGGACTGGAGGCGCGCGGCCTTTTCGCCCAGGGCCGCATCGGCAACGCGGACTCGCTCAACGCCCGCCTCCTCGCCAACGACGGCACGTTCACGGACTTCGTGGGCCGAAAGTTCTTCGGCGGGTACGTCGAGGCGGCCTACAACGCTCTCTCGCTGCGGCCGCGCGCGTCGCAATATCTCGCGCCTTTCTTCCGCTACGAGCGCTATGATACGCAGCAGAGCGTGCCCAGGGGCTTTGCCAACAACGCGGCCAACAGCCGCGTCGAGTACACCGTCGGTGTGACCTATCGCCCGATCCCGCAGATCGCGCTGAAGGCGGACCAGCAGTGGAAGCGCAACCAAGCCCGCACGGGAGTCAATCAATGGAACCTCGGCGTCGGCTGGTCGTTCTGATCGCCGCGCTGTCGGCCGGCCTCCTCGCGAGGCCGGCCGCGGCGCGGGTGCTGCTCACTCAGAAGCAGGCCCTCGCTCTCGCCTTCCCGAGCGGCGAGAAGATCGAGCGCAAGACCGCCTTCCTCACGCCGCAGCAGGTGAGGGCCGCGCAGGAGGCGGCGCGGGCGAAGATCGATTCCCGCGTTTGGACGTACTACGTCGGCGTCTCCTCGCGCGGCGC
>CAZZGQ010000276.1:0-3217 GCA_964653765.1 uncultured Elusimicrobia bacterium
GGCGGCGTCCAGGCCTTTGACGACGCGCTCGTTGACGCGCTCGGCCTTCACGACCTGGCCGGCGGGCTTGTTCGCCGCGGGGCCGTTGGGCTTGGCCCCGGCGGGCGCAGCCCCCGTCACGCGATCCCAGCGATCGCGGGCGTCGCCCTGCCGCAGCACCGGGGTCTGGGCGGCGCCGTCCTTGTACTCCGTGACCAACGTGGTCTTCGCGATGAGATCGGCCTCCTCGCGCTTGAGCACGTTCAGCGTCTTGGCGTCGCGGTAGACTTGGCGCAGCTTCTTCGGCTCGCCGTCGGGACCGAGCTCGCCGGTCGACTCGACGCGGAGGTTCGCTTTCGGATCGAGGAAGACCCAGGCCCCGTTGCGCGTCTCGCCGGCGCGCGAGACGCCGAAGAACATCTCGCTGCCGTCGTCGAACTTGTCGACGAAGCCCTTGAACTTGGCTCCGCCCACGTCGCGCACGACGAAGGTCCGCTGGGCACCGGCCGGCGCCTTGTTGCCCAGCTCCCAGTAGTCGAACTTCGTGTCGGGCGGGACCTTGTCCCGCGCGACGGCGTCCAGGATGAAGTCGCGGTAGCGGTCGATGGCGTGCAGGAAGGCCGCCAACTGCGGGTCCTCCTGGGCCAGCTTCTTGAAGCGCTCCACTTCCTGGGCGTCGCCTTCCTTGGCCGGAGGGAACTTGTTCTTGGCGCGCCACTCGTCGTACGCTTTATCGGCGTCGGTCACGGCGCGGCCCAGATCGGCCTCGGCGGAGCGCCACTGGCGCGCGAACTTCAGCAGCAGCGCGCGATCGGCGGCGCGGCGGGCCATGAACTCCAGGCTCGCGTTGCCGAAGACGCGCGCGATCTCGGCGGCGGCGTCGCCCAGAGCCTGCTCCATCTGCGGCCCGGTCGTCGCTCCCTTGGGCCGCACGGCCCTGGGCGGCTCGATCTTCACCTCGGCCGCCTTGGGCTTAGCCGTGTAGGCGATGATCGGCGCGGCGCCGGGCGAGTTGGGCGCGGCGACGGCGAGCTCGCCGCGCTGCGCCCCGTTCTCGAAGATCTTGGCCGCCGGAGTCCCCGCCGCCAGCGCCTGCAGCTGGCTGCGCGGGTCCTTGGCCCGCAGGGCGTCGGCGACCTTCCTGAACCCCGCCGGGCCGAGGTGCTGCGCCGCCTGCAGCGCCCCTTCGATGTCCTTGAGCTCGGCCTTGAGCTTGTCCTTGTCGCCGGAGGCCGCCGACGAGTCGTCGATGTCCTTCTCCAGCTGCGCCTTGCGCTCGCGCAGCTGCGCGATCGTGACGCCGCGGCCGGGCGAGGCGAGACAGTCGGCCACGTCCTGGCGGAAGGCGACGACCTTGTCGAAGAAGGGCCGCGCCGCCTCGGCGAGATCGGTCAGCTCCAGCGGACGCCGGTCGGTCGCCCCGGCGCGAGCCGGCGCGGCCGAGCAGAGCGAGGCGAAAAGGACCGCCGCGATCAGGCTTGCCCCTTGGAGGCGCATAGGAGAAGGATGCCCCCAAGGTCCCGTCTTGCCAAGGGCCATGGGCCTAGGCGCGATATGGGACTTTTGGGTGCGGGCAGAGGATAGCCCCAGCCCATCCGGTCGTCAAGGGATCGTTCTTGAACGCCTACGCGCTTTGCGCGCATAATGACCGGGCCGCGAGGAGGCCTTTTTTTCAAAGGAGGCGCTATGGGCGAACGGAGACGCTGGCTGGACGACCCGGTGGCGGCTGTCCTCGAACGACGGCAGCGGCAGTGGCCGCTGTGGGCCATGATGGGCCTGGGCCTGTACCTGACGACGATCCCTTTTTCCTACGGCTGGACGCAGGACAACATCCTCTTCTGCCAGCTGCTGGGCGGCTTGACGACTTTCGGGCTGGCTCTCTTCGCGCGTCTCTATCCGCCGCTGGCCTACGTGGCGTTCCTGAACGCGTTCGTCGGCGCCGGGGCGCTGGGATTGGGCCTGCTCGGCTCGGCTCCCGGACCGCTCTGGCCGGGGCCGGCGCTGATGGCGCTGGCGCTGATCATCCCCTCGACGGCGACGATGCCGGGCGCGGACGCTCCGGCCGGCTGGTTCCACAATCCGTCGACCTGGGTCCAGCGCGCGCCGGTGACGGCGTTCGCCGTCTTGGGCTGCCTCGCCGCGCGCGGCTGCAAGCCCGTCGCCGCGGTCTTCTTGACGGCGGCGGCGATCCAGCTGGTGGGCGATCGCCGGCGCTGGCGGAGCGCGCCCTGGGCGCTGAGCCTCTCCGTGGGCTGGTCCGCGGCGTCGTTCGCCGCCGCCGGGACGTGGCTGGCGCTGTCGCCCGGCCTCGGCGGCCTGGCCGCGACGGTGGCGGGCCTGCTCATGCTGACGCTGGCCAGCGACGAGCTGACGGCGTGCCGTCTCTTCCTGCGCCGCGTCGGCCAGCTCGGCCAGACTCCTTGGAGCGCGTTCTGGGGCGGCGGCATGGTGCCGGAGGATCCTTTCGTCCCGCGGCCCGACCGGCGCCCAGCCTGGGCGCCGCCGCGCGCCCTGGGCCGCCGCCACTCGCGGCGCCGGCCGCTCAATCGGGGCGTTCGCCCCGGCGAAGCTCAGACCCCGGAAGGGTGAGGCGCCCCGTGGCGTCCTTCTCCTTCTATAGCGCCGCCGCGGCCGTGCTTCTCTCGGCCGCCGGCTGCGGCATGCGCGTGGAGCCGGACCGCGTGCGCCCGATCGATCCGCCCGAAGCGCAGTCCCTGCTCGACGCCTGGACCAACGCCTTCGTGCTGGACGTGAGCCCGCCCGATGACTACGACGCGGCCCATCTGCCGCGCGCCGTGAACATCCCGCGCAGCCAGCTGTGGTATCGCATGTACGATGTCCCCGATGACCAAGGGACGTTCATCCTGGTCTACGACGCCGACGGCTCGCGCGCGCTGGACGCCGCGCTCCAGCTGCGCAACGAGGGCTACTTCCGGGTCTACGCCCTCCGCGGCGGCCTGAAGGCGTGGCGGGCGGCCAAGCTGCCGGTCCTGTCCGGGCCGGCGTTGGGTCCAACGCCCGGCGGCGGATAGGACGATCGGCTCAGGCGCCGCGTCGACGGAGCGCGTACCATGTCGGCATGATCCTGCTCGCCGCCCTCTGCGCCGCGCTGGCCGCTCCGGCCCGCGCCATCATCACCCAGAGCTTCCTGCCGCCGGAGCTCCACCGCGCTCCGATCCTCGTCCAGGAGCCGTCCGCGGAAGGCCGCACGACGCTCGGCGCTTCCGACGAGGGCCGC
>CAZZGQ010000276.1:3317-4572 GCA_964653765.1 uncultured Elusimicrobia bacterium
GGGCGGCCCAACGTCCCCGGCGGCACCGTCATGACCGGCACGCGCGTGCGGCGCAGCAGCCTTTCCGCCGTGCCTCCGAGAGCGCGGTCGGCCCAGCTGTCGCCGACGTGCGAGGACAGGACGACCAGGCCGTAGCGCCCCGTCTCGGCCTCGGCGGCGATCTCGACGCGCGGATCGCCCCGCCGGATGCGGCATTCCGCGCGCGCCGCGGGCTCGTCGCCGAGCCTCGCCGCCATGCGCACCGCTAGCTCCACCTGCGCCTGGACTTCCTTGTCGTCGACGCTCGCCACGTAGAGCGACGTGAGGGGCATCTTCAGCGCCTGCGAAAGGGCGAAGGCCGCCTGCAGCCCCGAATCCGCGTAGGTCCACAGGTTGTAGGGAGCGAGCACCCGGCCGCGCAGCCGTGTCCCGCCCTGCAGGCAGAGCACCGGCGCCGGCGATCGGCGCATCAGCCGCTCGGCCACCGAGCCCAGCAGGAACCGCTTGATCCCGCCGCGCCCGTGCGTGCCGCAGACGACGAGGTCCGCCGCGCGCGCCCGACCGAGGAGCTCGTCCTCCGGCCAGCCCACGATCTTCTTGAAGCGGACGCGGCGCGCCGGCAGCGCGCGGGTCGCCTTGCGGCAATGATCCAGCAAATCTTTGCGGAAGCGCTTGCCCTGCTCGGCCATGATCCGGGCGGTGCGGGAGTCGATCAGGTCGGGCCTGTAGGGGATCGGGATGGCCGGGGTCTCGACGTTCACGACCTCGAGAGAAGCCTCGAAGGCCTTCGCCAGGCGCACGGCGCAGTCGAGGGCCGTCTTGGCCGACGGGGAGGCGTCGAAGGCCGCCATGATCCGTCTCGGAGGGAATTGGATCTTCATGGCGCCATCCTAGAAACCTCCGCTCAGGCTTCCCATGGCGGCCGCGTAAAGAATTAAAGAGAACGGAGGGGGTGGGATTCGAACCCACGGAGGCTTTGACACCTCGGGAGTTTTCAAGACTCCTGCCTTAAACCGCTCGGCCACCCCTCCAAAAATCGGCCCGGCTGGACAGGATAGCGCCTTTTCCGGGCCTAGAGCCAGGGGGCTCCGCTTGGGGAGACCTCCTGCCAGGAGGTCCGCACGAGGATGACGTTGAGGGTCGGCACCGAGAGCGTGTCGTCGTAGAAGACGCCGGCGAAGTGGCTATTGCAGTTGGGATCGCCGTTGGGGCAGTTCGCGGTGACGTTGCCGTTGACCCAGATGGCGCCGTTGACGTCGAGGAAGCTCTTGATGAT
>CAZZGQ010000277.1:0-4572 GCA_964653765.1 uncultured Elusimicrobia bacterium
TTAGGGGCGGCCGAGGACGGTGTCGAGCCAGACGGCGAGCGAGAGGACCAGGCCGCGGGCGATGAACTTGAACTCGGGCGAGACGGCGAGCAGCGTCATGCCGTTGAGCAGGCTCGCCATGATCAGCGCGCCGAAGAGGCAGCCGAGGGCGGTGCCGCGCCCGCCGAAGAGGCTCGTGCCGCCGATGACGCAGGCGGCGACGGCGTCGAGCTCCATGAGGTCGCCCACCGTCGTCGTGGAGGCGCCGGCGTAGGCCGTCTGCAGGTAGCCGGCCAGCGCCACGATGCAGCCCATGATGGCGTAGGCGCCGATGAGCACGCGGTCCACGGGGATGCCGGACATGACGGCCGCTTCCGGGTTGCCGCCGATGGCGTAGAGGTAGCGGCCGAACCGCGTCATCTTCGTGAGCACGGCGATCGCCAGCGTGACGAGGCCGAGGATGACGATCGGCAGCGGCACGCCGCGGAAGCGGTTCATCACGAGCACGAACAGGAACAGGCCCTGCGCCACGACGAACCAGAGGAGGAAGGCTCGTTCGCCGTCGGCGGCCTCGGGATGATGGAGAGCGCGGCTCTTGTAGCCGGACCACTGCGCCCAACCGTAGCCGGCCGCGCAGAGCGCCGCCAGGGCGAAGCCCGCCGAGACGGGGAGGTAGTACGTCGTCAGCAGCGAATAGAGGTTGGTCGCGCCGCCGGGGGCGACGGGGACGGTGGAGTTGTGGATGACGAGCCAGAACGCGCCCTTGAACACGAGCAGGCCGCCGAGCGTGATGATGAACGGGGGCATGCCCTGCTTGACGACGATCGTGCCCATCGCCGTCCAGATGATCAGCGCGGCCAGCAGGCCCAGCGCCATCGCCGCCGGCGCGGGCCAGGAGTGCTGGAACACCAGCACGCTGGCGATGCCGCCGATGAGGCCCACGCCGCTGCCGACGGAGAGGTCGATGTGGCCGGGCAGGATGATCAGCAGCATGCCGAGCGAGAGGAGGGCCGTCGTCGAGACCTCGATCATCAGCATGGAGAGGTTGCGCGGCGTCAGGAACGCGGGGGAGAGGAAGGCGAACACGCCCCAGATCGCGGCCAACGCGATCACCGTGGAAAACTCGCGCAGCATCTTCTTGGTGCCCATGCCTTATCCTCTCGAAAGTCTTTCTTGCGCCTGTCCCATCGCCGCCGCCAGCAGCCGCTCCTGCGTCGCCTCCGCCTTCGCGAACTCGCCCGTGACCCGGCCGTCGTGGAGCATGAGGACGCGGTCGCTCATGCCCATCAGCTCGGGCAGCTCGCTCGAGACCAGCACGACGGCCTTGCCGGCGTCGGTGAGAGCGTTGACGATCTCGTAGACCTCGATCTTGGCGCCCACGTCGATGCCGCGCGTGGGCTCGTCCAGGAAGACCACGGAGGGCGTCGTCATCAGCACGCGGCCCAGCACGACCTTCTGCTGGTTGCCGCCGGAGAGGCCGCCCACCCGCGACTCCAGGCCCGGCGCCTTCACGCGCAGCGCCTTCATCTGCTTGAGGCTCTCCTGCGTCTCGCGGTGGCCGTCCAGCAGGGCGCGGCCGGTCAGCTTCTTGAGCGACGAAAGGGAGAGGTTGAAGCC
Source organism: uncultured Elusimicrobia bacterium (assembly GCA_964653765.1). Lineage (GTDB taxonomy): Bacteria > Elusimicrobiota > Elusimicrobia > UBA1565 > UBA9628 > JAGWUP01. The sequence continues at coordinate 1,597 of CAZZGQ010000277.1, forward strand.
CACGGTCTGCGCGAGCACGAGGCCGTAGCGGCGCCGGTCCTCGCTGACGAGGGCCAGGCCGCGCTGCAGCGCTTGGACGGGCGTCGTCGAGGCCTCGAGCGGCTTGCCGAGCAGCGAGGCTTCGCCCGAGAGCCGCCGGCCCCAGGCGCCGAAGAGGTGCATCAGCAGCTCCGTGCGGCCCGCGCCCATGAGGCCGCCGAAGCCGACGACCTCGCCGGCGCGGACGTCGAAGGAGACGTCCTTGAGGAAAGGCTTCGGCGAGCCCGGAGCGGCGACGGAAAGGGAACGGACCGACAATAAGGTCTCGCCGAGCTTGGCGGCCCGGCGCGGGAACAGATCCTTGATCTCGCGCCCCACCATGTGGCGGATGACGCCCGCCTTGTCGGCCTCTTTCGCCGTCATCGTGGCGACCGTGGAGCCGTCGCGCAGCACGGTGATGCGGTCAGCCAGGGCGAAGACCTCGTCGAGGCGGTGGGAGATGTAGATGCAGGCCACGCCCTGGGCGCGCAGGTCCTTGAGGATCTCGATCAGCGCCGCCGTCTCGGTCTCCGTCAGGGCCGCCGTCGGCTCGTCCAGGATCAGCACGCGCGAGTTCTTGCGCAGCGCCTTCAGGATCTCGACCAGCTGCTGCTGGCCCGTGCCCAGGTCGCGCGTGCGCACGGAAGGGTCCAGGCGGATGCGGAACCGCTCGAAAAGGGCCTTGGCCTCGCGATTGACGCGGCCCCAGTCGATGAGGCCGCCGCGCGTGGGCTCGGCGCCCAGGAAGATGTTCTCGGCGGCGGTCATTTCGGGGACGAGGGCCAGCTCCTGCGTGATGACGGCGATGCCCGCCCCCTCGGCGTCGGCGATCGTGGAGAAACGGGCGGGCCGTCCTTCCACGCTCAGCGCTCCTTCATAAGAGCCGTAGGGATGGATGCCGCTGAGCAGCTTGATGAGGGTGGACTTGCCGGCGCCGTTCTCGCCGCAGAGGGCGTGGATCTCTCCGGCGCGCAGGTCGAAGCTCACGCCCGAGAGGGCCGTGACGCCGGGGAATCTCTTCGTGATGCCCGAGGCCGCGAGCAGCGGCCGAGCTTCGCTCACTTGCTGGGGGCGCTGGCAGCGCCGTAGATCTCCGCCTTGCCGTGCACCCCGTCCTTGACGATCACGTCCACCATGTTTTCCTTGGTCACGGGAATGACGTCCAGCATGATCGAGGGGACGCGGACCTTGCCGTTGTCGGTCTCGGCCTTGGCCACGATGGGGCGGCCCTGCGCCATCCTGACGGCGGCGTCGGCGGCCTCGGCGGCGAGCTTCTTGACCGGCTTGTAGATGGTGACGGCCTGCGTACCGGCGACGATGCGCTGGCAAGCGGCGAGCTCGGCGTCCTGGCCGGTGACGAGCACCTTGCCCGCCATGCCTTCCTCGAGCAGGGCCTGGATGGCGCCGCCGGCCGTGCCGTCGTTGGCGGCCAGCACGGCGTCGATGTCGTGGCCGTGCGCGGTGATGGCCGCATTCATGATCTTCTTGGCGTTCTCGGGCTTCCAGTTCTCGGCCCAGTCCTCGTGCAGGACGACGACGTCGCCGCGCGCGATGGCGGGCTTGAGGACGTTGTCCTGGCCCTGCTTGAAGAGCAGCGCGTTGTTGTCGGTCTTGGCGCCGAAGATGCGGACGACCTTGATGGGCCGCTTGCCCTTGAGATGGTCGAGCATGTAGCGGGCCTGCGCCTCGCCCACCTTGACCGAGTCGAAGCTGACGTAGAGGTCCACGTCCACGCCCGTGATCAGGCGGTCGTAGGCGATCACCGGCACGCCGGCGTCGTGGGCGAGCTTGACCGCCTTCGCCATGGCCGCGCCGTTGTGCGGGACGACGACGAGGGCGTCGACCTTGCGCGAGAGCAGGGCCTGCACGTCCTGGATCTGCCGCGTGTCGTCGCTGTTGGCGGCCTGCACTAGTACGTCAGCTCCCAGCGACTTGGACGCTTCTGAAAAAATGTCGCGATCGTGCTGCCACCGCTCCTCCTTCAGCGTGTCGAGCGAGAGGCCGATCAGCGGGCGCGCGCGTTTTGAGGATGACGCGTCGGAGGACGCGGCTCCGCGGGTCGACAGCACCCAGCCCGTGACGGCGCTGAGGGCGCAGGAGAGGACGACGAGGGCGATGCGCGCTCTCATCGCGGGCTACCGGAGCTCGACGTCGCCGTGGAGGCGGACGTCTCGCGAGGACGCGCCCACGCGCAGGGTGAATCGGCCCGCGGCGGTCGTCCAATCGTGGGAGGCCACGTTGTAGTAAGCGAAGGCGTCGCGGCCCAAGTGGAAGGTGACGCGGCGCGTCTGGCCCGGGGCCAACTCGACGCGCTGGAAGGCCTTGAGCTCCTGCTCGGGCCGCTCGACGACCGGCGTCGCGTCGTGCACGTAGAGCTGCGCCGCCTCGGCGCCGGCCAGCGGGCCCGTGTTGGTCAGGTCGAAGGAGACCTCGACATCGGGCTCGCCGTGCGCGGCGTCCTTCACCTTCACCGCCAAGTTGGAGTAGGCGAAGGTCGCGTAGGAGAGGCCGAAGCCGAAGGGGAAGCGCGGCTCGATCATGCGCTTGTCGAAGTGGCGGTAGCCCACGTAGAGGCCTTCGTCATAGCGCACCGTCGTCTCGTCGCCGGGATAGCGGCCGAAGGCGGAGGAGTCCTCCCAGCGCTTGGGCCAGGTCACGGGCGTCTTGCCGGACGGGTTGACCTTGCCCAGCAGGATGTCGGCGAGCGCCAGGCCGCCCTCTTGGCCGGGGAACCACGCCTGGACCACGCCGCGGACCGTGCCGAGCCAGCGCTCCACGGAGACCGGCGAGCCGACCTGCAGGACGACGACGGTGTTGGGATTGGCCTGGGCGACTTTCTCGATCAGCTCGTCCTGGCCGGCGGGCAGGGCCATCGACAGGCGGTCGACGTTCTCGCCCTCGAGCTGGTCGTTGACGCCCACGAAGACGACCGCGGCGTCGGCGCCGCGCGCGGCGGCC
>CAZZGQ010000278.1:0-4548 GCA_964653765.1 uncultured Elusimicrobia bacterium
GGCCCGTCGTGGCGCACGCCCTGCAGCGGCTTGATCACCGTGCCGCCCTGCACCTCGTGGTCGTACTGGCGGATGATCCACTCGCGCGAGCAGACGTTGAGATGGGCGAGGCAAGAGCGCAGCGTGTCGGCCAATTTCTTGCCCGAGGCGATCTTGCCGGCCTGGGACTTGGGCTGATTCCAGGTCGCCGCGCGTTCCACGCGCGGCAATCCTTTATGAAGGAACTTGAGATCGAGGTCGACGACCTTTTCCTCTTTGTACGTTACGACGAGGCGGCCCGTCTTGCTGAACTCTCCCAGCACGGAGAGCTCGCACCCCTCGGCCGAGAAGACTTCCTGCAGGGCCTTGAGGTTTTTCGGCGGCACCGCCAAGACCATGCGCTCCTGCGATTCGGAGAGCCAGATCTCCCATGGGGAGAGGTCCGAGACCTTGAGCGGGGCGTTCTCGAGCGTCACCTTCGCGCCGCCGCAGTCGCCGGCCATCTCGCCGATCGCCGAGGAGAACCCGCCGGCGCCGCAGTCCGTCACGCCGCGGTAGAGGCGCAGGTCGCGGGCGCGCAGCAGCGCGTCGAGGACCTTCTTCTCGTTCAAGGCATGGCCGATCTGCACGGCGGAGCTGGGGGCGTCGTCGCCGAGCGTGGCCGAGGAGAAGGTGGCGCCGTGCAGGCCGTCGCGGCCCGTGCGGCCGCCCACGGCGACGATGAGGTCGCCGGGCTTGATCTCCTTCTTGACGGCCCACGTCGGCAGCACGCCGATGGTGCCCACGAAGACGAGCGGGTTGAGGCGATAGTCGTCGTCGAAGAAGACGCCGCCGGCCGCCGTCGGGATGCCCATGCGGTTGCCGTAGTCGCGCACGCCGGCGACCACCGAGCGCAGCGTGCGCTTGGGGTGGAGGGCGTTGTCGGGCAGGGCGCCCTCGTATTCAGGCGAGGCGAAGCAGAAAATGTCGGTGTTGAGCACGGGCTTGGCGCCGAGGCCCACGCCCAGGATGTCGCGGATCACGCCGCCCACGCCCGTCTCGGCGCCGCCGTACGGCTCGACGGCGCAGGGGTGGTTGTGCGTCTCGGCCTTGTAGGCCAGCGCCCACTTCTTGCCGAACGCCACGACGCCGGCGTTGTCCTTGAACACCGAGAGGCACCAGGGCTTGGCCGTCTCCTTCGTGGCCTTGGCGATCGTCTCCTCGAAGAGGCTCTTGATCAGGCGCGTCTTCTTGCCCTCGGTGAAGCGGATGGGGCCGGTGAAAGTCTTGTGCTTGCAGTGCTCGGACCAGGTCTGGGCGATGGTCTCGATCTCGGCGAGCGAGGGCTCGCGGCGCTGCGACTTGAAGTGGGCCTGGATCGCCGTCAGCTCGGCCTCGTTCAGGGACCAGCCCTGCTCGGCGGAGAGGACCTTCAGCTCCTTGGGCTGCTTCTGCAGGAAGCCGAAGGTCTGGGCGGCGGCGGGCGTCGGGCGCTCGGCGGTGGCGGTCTCGGGCGTCATGGATGCGTCTCCACGATCGTGATCTTGTGGATCACGGGATTTGCCAGGCCGCGCGCCACCAGCTTCTCGAGCTGGTTGCGGCCGCACTTGCCGGAGATGTGATAGGCGATGCCGGCGCGCACGGTCTCGGGCTGGGGAAGGCCCATCTCGCCGACGGCGGAGCGGACGGTGTCGCCCACGGGATCGCTGACCGAACTCCTTAGCCAGACCTCGATGCGCCAGTGATTCATGCCGTTGAGGACCTGCGCGGCGGGGCCGACGAGCTTGAATTCCTGGGTGACCGGGTCGCAGAGCAGGTCGCGCGCGATCTGCTGGGCATGAGCGGCGTTGAGCGGGCCGCGCAGCTCGTAGAGCTTGCTCGTGCGGCATTCGCGCGCCGTCGTCAGGCCGAGGCCCTGGAGCAGCGCGAGCGCGGACTGGCCCTCGGCGTCGACGTAGTCGGGCCGCAGCTTCACTTCGACGGTATAAGCGTTGCCTTTGCTCATGGTTTCAGCAGCTTCTCGAAAAATTCGTTGTAGCGGCGCGCCGTGCCTTCCGCGACCTCGGCGGGCAGCTCCGGGACGGGAGGCTGCTTGTTCCAGCCGACGCGCTCGAGGTGATCGCGCACGTACTGCTTGTCGTAGGAAGCGGGGGAGGAGCCGACCTTGTAGCGGAGCTCGCTCCAGACGCGGGAGGAGTCCGGCGTGAGCATTTCGTCTATCACGATGAGCTGCCCGTCTTTGCGGCCGAACTCGAACTTCGTGTCGGCGAGGATCAGGCCGCGCTCGCGGAGGAAGGACGACGCGTAGTTGTAGAGCTTGATGGTGAGCCGCTCTAGTTCGAGGGCGGTGTCCTTGCCGATCATCTCGGCGAGCTTCTCGCGGGAGATGTTCTCATCGTGACCCGAATCATTCTTCGTTGCCGGGGTGAAGATGGGCTCAGGCAACTTGCTAGCTTCCGACAGACCGGCCGGCAAAACGTGACCACAGACTCGGCCGGTCTGTCGGTACTCCTTCCACCCGGAGCCGGCGATGTAGCCGCGCGCCACGCACTCGGCGTCGAGGCGTTCGGCCTTCCAGGCCAGAGTGCACCGTCCGTCATACAGTGCCGGGTCGAGCTTCACCGAGGAGCCGAGCGCCTTCTGGATGTAAGGCAGCTCGTCGGTGATGAAGTGGTTGGGCACGAGGCCCTTGGTCTTCTTGAACCAGAAGCCGGAGATCTGGGTGAGGATCCTGCCCTTCTCGGGGATGGGGGTGGGAAGAATATAATCGAAGGCGGAGAGCCGATCCGTGGCGACGATCAGCAGCTTGTCGCCGAGATCGTAGACGTCTCGCACCTTGCCGCGGCGAAGGAGCTTGAGGCCCGGGATGTCCGACTGCGTGAGGACCTGCATTCTTGTCGTGCTCATTCCCATTCGATCGTCGCCGGCGGCTTGGACGTCACGTCGTAAGCCACGCGATTGATCCCTTTGACCTCGGAGACGATGCGCGAGGAGATCTTCTGCAGCAAATCGTGCGGCAGGCGCGACCAGTCGGCCGTCATGCCGTCCAACGAGTTGACGCTGCGCAGCACGCAGGTGTTCTCGTAGGTGCGCTCGTCGCCCATCACGCCCACCGACTTCGTCGGGAGCAGGACGCAGAACGCCTGCCAGACCTTATTGTACCAGCCGGAGGCGTGCAGCTCCTCGCGCATGATGAGGTCGGCCTTGCGCAGGACGGCCAGGCGCTCCGGCGTCACCGCGCTCAGCACCCGGATCGCCAGGCCGGGGCCGGGGAACGGATGCGCCCCGAGGATCTCCTCCGGCAGGCCCATCTCGCGGCCCAGCTTGCGCACCTCGTCCTTGAAGAGGAAGCGCAGCGGCTCCACGAGCTTGAGCTTCATGCGCTTGGGCAGGCCGCCCACGTTGTGGTGGCTCTTGATCACGACGGAAGGGCCGTGCACGGAGACGGACTCGATCACGTCGGGATAAAGCGTGCCCTGGGCGAGGAACTCCACGCCCTTGAGGCGCTTGGCTTCCTTGTCGAAGACCTCGATGAACGCTTTCCCGATGAGCTTGCGCTTCTTCTCGGGGTCGGAGACGTTCTTGAGGCGCGACAGGAAGAGCTTGGACGCGTCCGCCACCTTGAGGTTCAAGCCGAGGGCGCCGCCGAGATACTTCTCGGCCTTCTCGCGGTCGCCGGCGCGCAGGAGGCCGGTGTCCACGAAGACGCAGTGCAGCCGCTTGCCGATGGCGCGGTGGATGAGGGCGGCCGCGACGGAGGAGTCCACGCCCCCGGAGAGGGCGCAGACGACCTCGCCCTTCTCGCCGACCTGCGCCTTGATCGACTCGATTGTCTTGTCGAGAAGGGCGTGCATCGTCCAGCGCTCTTGGTGGCCGCAGACTTTGCGGGCGAAGTTTTCGAGCAGGCGCGCGCCCTGGGGCGTGTGGACGACCTCGGGGTGGAACTGCACGCCGTATTGCTTCTTGCCCTCGTCGGCGATGGCGGCGAACGGCGCCGTGCCCGTCTTCGCCACGATCTTGAAGCCGTTGTTCAGGGTCTCGGCGCCGTCGCCGTGGCTCATCCAGGCCTGGAACCGGCGGTCGAGCCCATCAAACAGAGCGCAAGGTGCGACCGCCTCAACCTCAGAATGCCCGTACTCGCGCTTCTGCGCGGGCACGACCTTGCCGCCGTGGAGATGCACGAGCAGCTGCATGCCGTAGCAGATGCCGAGGATCGGCAGGCCGGTCTCGAAGATGCGCGAATCCGGCCGCGGCGAGCCCTTGCGATGGACGCTGTCGGGACCGCCGGAGAGGACCAGGCCCACCGGCCGCCGGAGCATGATCTGCTCCAGGGTGGCGTGGTAGGGCAGGATCTCGGCGTACACCTCCAATTCGCGCAAGCGGCGCGCGATCAGCTGGGTGTACTGGCTGCCGAAATCCAGGATGACGATGCCCGGCGCGATGGCCGGGAGCGCCTCCTTCTTCTGGGCTCTCTCCTTGACGGCCAAACTACTTGCCCATCCCGATGCGCTGGGTGCGCTGGAAGATCTTGCCCTCCGTCTTGATCGAGGGGGCGATGACGATCTCCGTGGACTGCATCTCGCGGATCGT
>CAZZGQ010000279.1:0-4530 GCA_964653765.1 uncultured Elusimicrobia bacterium
GCCCGTCGAGAAACGGGTCACGACTCGAGATGACTTTTTCAGGAGCAACTAACTAACCGCTTGAGCTGACGGCGGCCTGGAGGAATGCAGTTGCAGGAGCTACGCTGGAGAATCTTGATAGCCGCCGCAGCTCAGCGGCGGCGTTAGGCCGAGATCGGGTACGGATCGTGGCTTGTCCTATGTGGCCTTTCGTGTTACACTGGGGCTCATGAAGACCTACAAGTTTCCTGTGGTGATCGAGAAGGATGAAGACGGCCTCTTCATCGGTATCGTCCCGGACTTGAAGGGTTGCCACACCCAGGCGAAGACCCTCGCCGAACTCGAAAAGCGGCTTAAGGAAGCGATTGCTCTCTGCCTCAGCGTTGAGCGAAAGAACTTCCATCAGAATGAGTTTGTTGGTCTTCATCAAGTCGAACTGACGGCTTGAGCAAGCTTCCGATCGTTTCGTCGTCCGAGATGGGAAAGATTTTGCGCCATCTCGGATTTGAGTTGATACGGCAGAAAGGAAGCCATGCCTATTATCGCGACTCAGACGGAAGAACGACGGTTCTTCCAGTGCATCGTGGTGAGGACCTCGGTCGCGGGCTCATTCGAGCGATTCTTCGCGACATCGAGATCTCGACGTCGGAGTTTGAACGGCTTCGAAAAGAAGTCTGACGGACTCAACGGCTTGCTGGCTAACTCCGGCCTAACTAACCGCTTGAGCTGACGGCGGCCAGGAGGAAGGTTTACGAGAGCGCAACGCGTAAGGATCTTGATAGCCGCCGCAGCTCAGCGGCGGCGTTAGGCCGAGATTCGGTACGGATCGGGGCTCATCTGCGAAAGTCAAACTGATGGCTTGATTCGGGGTCTGTTACAGCGAAGTTGTCGAATAGCGTGAGCTCCAGACCTAGTCCCTAGTCCTAGGACGCCTAGAGCTTTTTACAGCCTGCATTAGGTCTAAAGCCCCCTGCGCGCTACTCTCGTGCAGGATAACCTCAAGTCCAGACGAATTCTTTCACTCAGGAGAACACGATGAAAAAGTACTGGCTTGCTATCATTGCCTTAGCCGCACTACAGATGATTTGGACGGGAAGCCATGCGCGAACAGCGCAGGCCTCTGGAGAAGCGTTTACCTGCGGTTCTGTGAGCGATCGACAGGCAGACACTCAGGGATACCTCGTCCAGAACTGTAATCCCGACAAATCCTTCAGCGTGACCGCTACCACCAGCGGTGGCGGCTCCGTGCTCGTCTGTTGCGCCAGTAAGTAGGTCCCCAGAGTTTGAGCTGATCGGGAAACGGCTCTGCTTTGGTAAAAAGCCCTTCGGCAGTACTGCCGGAGGGCTTTTCTGAGTCTGATAAGCGCTCTCGAATTTCAATGGGCTTTGCTGGCCAACTCCGGCCTAACTAACCGCTTGAGCTGACGGCGGCCTGGAGGAAAGCAGTTGTTGGAGCTGCGCTGGAGAGTCTTGATAGCCGCCGCAGCTCAGCGGCAGCGTTAGGCGTACTGAGCGATCTGGTTATTAGCGAAATTCATTTGAGGTAATCGGGACCTCCATGGACCGCACGATAAAGAATTGGCAGAGCGCGATAATCGCGGACTGCGAGAAAATCCTGGGCCGCGCCCTAGAAGGGCCCGAGAGGAACTTCATATGCTCGCGTGGCGGCTTCGTGGCGCTCGAGATGATTCACGACCATGTAAAAAGCCTTGCAGGCAAGCCCGAAGAGGTCCGGCGCTATCTTCATGGCGAATGAGTGGCGGTGTGGTCAGTGGCGCTTCGTGCTCAGCGAGGAGTCGGCGGGACATTGGCGAGTAACGGGAACGCACGCGCTGGGCCCTTCCGTGCAACACGACGGTGGCAGTGAGGTCGAGCTCTTGAAGGATGCTCTGGTCTCCGCGATCGCCGTCGAGAAGAGCCTTAAAGGGACTTCCAGCTCGCTCTACGCATTGGAGAAGACTCTCCAAGAGACGCGCCAAATCGCGCTCGACCGCGTAGACCCTTTCTCGAACGGTTGTGATGAGATCCAAGAGGCCCTTTTCGTATACCTGGGCGCGACTCCCAAGCTGCCGGGCTATCAAGTCCTCGGCGACCACGACGGCTTCCTGAAGGCTCGATTCCCTCAAAAATGGGCTTCCCTGAAGGGCGATATCGATTTGATCCTGAAACGAATCGAAACCATCGGTTGGAATAGGTCCTGGACGCCGTCGATGGCCGGGGAGATGCACCGCAAGATCTCAGAGGTCTATCCGTGGCTGTCGCCGGCGGCGCGCGAGAGCCTTATCAACGCATTCTCCTACTGGTACAAATGACCCTCGGAACCTCGTATAAGACCCTGCCCGGCGAGCTGGACTTGCTCAATCCCCTCGCTCAACCGGCCGATGAAGTCATCGCCCGACACTGCCGTATTTTCGCCGGCGCCACGCCGGCCGAAAGGCAGGCCATCTGGACCGCCATGACCGAGTCCGACTTCTACGCCCTCATGCAATTCGGCGACCGCTGCGCTGTGTTCGCCGTCCGCCGGAACGATGCCGCGCTCATCGAAGCCGGTCTTACCGCCGTAGCGATGGTGGAACGGGACAGGATCGACTACCGGGACTTCCGGTACGACTGCCTGGCCGCCGCCACGCTCTCGCTGGGCCTGGATCACGACGCGGTATTCGAGAAAGCGGCCGCCTTAGCGGAGCCCAAGGTCGCCGCGGCGTTCGAGAGCCACGCCGTGACCGGCCAGCGTACCCTCAAGTATCTCGTCGCCACGAAGTACGGAGCGGGCTTCCTCTCACTGTTCGGGCCTGCCTTGCCGGAGGTGCTCGGTCTACTGCCGGCCGCAGTTGAGTGCGCGGAGCACCTGAGGGCCGCCGGAAAAGCCGTGGTCAAGATCGAAGGCGAGCCGGTGGTGCCGGATCATTGGTTGGGCGAGCCCGCGGCGAAGCCCCTCCTCGATAAGATGACGGGAGCGATCCGACTCGACGGCGACCTGTACGTCTGGCTGGCTCGCTTCCCAGAGGCCGACACGCCCGCGGCGCTCGCCGCTCGGGCGGCCCGCGCCCGGGTCAAAGGCGCCATCGTCGCCTCGACGGCCATGGGGACGACGCTGGGGCTGCTCGTCAACCGCATCAGCCCGAGCGGCGACCCGTCGCCCAAAACAGTGGAGAGCACCGCCGCGCTCGTGCATGGGATCCGGGCGATCCTGGAGAAGGACGCTTCCCTATGAGTTAGAAGAGAAGGCACGTGCAAAGGGCATGTTACGCCTCTCTTCTACTGATGGAAGTGGCTATCGCAACGTCTATCTCGCCGGTGGAGCCTATCGTGGCTGGGTCTGCGGTTTGCACTTCAGGAGCGGGTCGCTTCACGAGCACGTCTTTGGAGCGGATCATGGGGCGAGAAGATCTTTTCTCACGAGATAGCGAGCCCCGCGCCTAGAAGGGCTGATACTCGCCTCGAGGATCCAAGCCGCCGGCGGTGCCAGGGTTTAAGTATTGTGCCCAGGCACAAAAACGGCGCGCCGGCCGTCAGGCCGCGATGAAGACCGACTTGATCTCGGAGTAGAGCTCGAGCGCCTTCATGCCGAGCTCGCGGCCCAGGCCCGAGGACTTGTAGCCGCCGAAGGGCGCTTCGAGATAGACGGAGGACGAGGAGTTCACCGACAGAACGCCGGCCTGGACGGCGCGGGCCATGCGGACGGCGCGGCCGACGTCGGCGGTCCAGATGGAGCCGGAGAGGCCGTAGGCGGAGTCGTTGGCGAGCGCCACGGCGTCCTCTTCCGTCTTGAAGGGCGTGACGCAGACGACGGGGCCGAAGATCTCTTCCTGGAAGACGCGCATGCGCGGCTCGACGGCGTGGAAGACGGCGGGCTCGACGTAGAAGCCGCGGGAGAGCGCGCCGTTGCCCGGGCGGCCCCCGCAGAGGCGCTTGGCGCCTTCCTTCTCGCCGAGCTCGACGTAGCCGCAGACGCGCTCGCGCTGCGTGTGGGAGATGAGCGGGCCCATCTCGGTGGCGGAATCCGCCGGATCGCCCAGCTTGATCTTCTTGGCTCGCGCCAGGAATTTCTCCCCGAATTTGTCGTAGGTCTTCTGCTGAACGAGCACGCGCGAACGGGCGCAGCAATCCTGACCGGCGTTGCCGAAGACCGACCAGAGCGACTTCTCGACGCAGAGATCGAGATCGGCGACGTCGTCGAAGACGATATTGGCGCTCTTGCCGCCGAGCTCGAGCGACACCTTCTTGATGCCGTCGGCGGCGGCGCGCATGATGGAGCTCCCGGTCTTGGTGGAGCCGGTGAAGGATATCTTGCGGACCAGCGGATGCTCGGCCAGCGCGCTGCCGCAGCCGGGGCCGGGGCCGGGGATGACGCTCAGCACGCCCTCGGGCAGGCCGGCCTGGGCGCAGAGCTCGGCGAGCTTGAGCGCGGTCAGCGGCGTCTCGGCGGCGGGCTTGAGCACCACGGTGTTGCCGCAGGCCAGCGCGGGGCCGAGCTTCCACGACGCGATCACGAGCGGATAGTTCCACGGGATGATCAGCGCGCAGACGCCCACGGGCTCGCGCAGGGTC
>CAZZGQ010000280.1:0-2596 GCA_964653765.1 uncultured Elusimicrobia bacterium
TGGCCGCGGAGCTCTCGGCGCAGGCCGTGCTCGACCGCTTCTCCCGCGCCGCCGAGGCCGTGCAGAAGGCCGCCGACGTCCTGGCCGGCCGCTTGGGAGAGGGCGCATGAGGCGCTTGGCGGCCTTGCTGGCGGCGCTGGGTTGCGCGGCGCCCGTTTCCGCGCTGGAGCTGACCGTCTTCCACACCAACGACGTCCACGGCTTCATCATGGCGCGGCCGGCCAAGCAGGCGGCGAGCCTGGATGCAGGCGACACGGGCGACCTGATCGGCGGCTCCGCCGTCTTGGGCGCCTACCTGAAGACGCAGAAGGGCCCGCGATTGCTGCTCGACGCCGGGGACTGGGCTCAGGGCACTCCCGAGGGGACCACCTCGAAGGGCGCGCTGACCATGGACATCATGAGCGCGCTCGGCTACGACGCCGCCGAGGTCGGCAACCATGATTTCGACTGGGGCTTGGACAACCTGAAGAGCGTCGTGGCGCGCGCCAAGATGCCCATCTTGGGCGCCAACGTCTACGACGAGAAGGCGGGCCGGCGCGCGGGCTTCCTCACTCCTTGGATCGTCAAGGAAGTGGCCGGCGTCAAGGTCGGCATCTTCGGCCTGCTGACCACCGAGATGCCCCACCTCGAGGTCCACGCCAACTACGCCGGACTGAGCTTCCGCGACGAGGCCGCCGAGGCGCGTGACGCCGTCAAGGCCCTGCAGGAACAAGGGGCCACCGTGATCATCGCCGTCACGCACGTGGGCTTCCGGGAGAAGGAGATGGCGCCCTTCTTCGACGACAAGGCGCTGGCCGCGGCCGTGCCCGGGATCGACCTCATCGTGGGCGGCCACACCCACACTTATCTCAAGGAGCCGTACCGCGATCCGAAGAACGGCACGCTGGTCGTCCAAGCGGGGCACGCTCTCACGCGCGTGGGCCGCGTCACCCTGGATATCGACGACCAGACGAAGAAGGTCGTCTCCTCGAGCGGGCGGCTCGTCTCGCTGTGGCTCGACCGCTACGGCCAGGATCCCGCGATCGAGAAGATCAGCGACGCCTACGAGCCCGCCATCCACCAGGTCTACGACGTGGCCTTCGCCACGGCGGCCGAGACGCTTCGGCGGGACCGCGACCACGAGGCTCCTCTCGGCGATTGGATGGCCGACTGCCTGCGCGCCTGGGGCGGCACCGACATCGGCTTGCAGAGCTACATCCCCGCGGACATGCCCGCCGGGCCGGTCACGCTGCGCTCGATGCTCGGCATCATGCCCTTCGACAACCGCATGGTCAAGCTCACGATGAAGGGCCGCCTCATCAAGGAGGTCTTCGACCACGGCGTGGCGCGGACCAAGATGATCATCAGCGTCTCCGGCGCCGGCTATACCTACGACCGAGACAAGCCGGCCGGACAGCGCGTGCTCAAGGCCGAGGTGGGCGGCCGGCCCCTCGATCCGAACAGGAGCTACACCGTCTCGACGGTGGACTTCATCGTCAACGGCGGCGACGGGTACACGCCCTTCGCCAAGGCCGAGAAGACGGATTTCTCGACGGACATGGTGCGCGACGTGCTGGCGGCCTGCGCCCGCCGGCAGGGAACGGTGACGGCGCCCGCGGGCGGGCGCCTGACGTCGGTGGAGGGAGGAGCGCCGCGATGAGCATGGTCAAGCACGTGAAGGACAAGGCCGAGAAGACTTGGACGTTCACGAAGAAGGTCTTCGTCTGGTCCTGCCTGTGGGGCCTGATCTTCAGCGTCGTGACGATCTCGCGCCTCGGCGTGGCCTTCGACTACGACGACACGCTCGTCAACTCCGCCGCCGCCTACAGCAAGGCCGCCGCCTCCGGCGCGGTGAGGTATTCACCGGAGTTCTGGGGCGTCGTCAACCAGTCCTACGACCTCGAGCAGCCCAAGCTCCTCACGTACTCCCTGGCCTGGGCGTTCCGCGTCCTGGGCTTTCGGATCTCCATCGTCACCGGCCGGCCGGCGGTGAAGGCCGATCCGCTCAAGAAGGAGTGGCGCCACCTGCTCGGCCGCGGCGGCTTCTTCTTCGGCGCCAGCGGCGACGCCAAGCAGGCGCGCCTTTCGAACGGCAACTACATCCTCTTCTTCGGCGACAGCGACACCGACATCGAGCAGGCGCGCAAGGCCCACGTCTTCGCCCTGCGCGTGCGCCGCGGCCTGCACTCGGTCTACAAGGAAGACTACCATCCCGGCACCCTGGGCGAGCTCGTCATCCCGCTCTCCCAGTACTAGGTAAAATCGGGGGTCAGACCCTCGATTTTACCGTGGGCCTTTCGCACCTTCTTTCATTAGGCCCCTCGCCCCTGGGCTGAGCCGCCCTCGGCGCGTATCCTATCCCCATGCGGGCTCTGGCCCTCGTCTTATGGCTCGCCGTTTCGCTGCGAGCGGCTCCGGTCGAGCTGCGCTCGACGCCGGCGCCTCTGTCGGCGGGGCCCGTCTCGGAGACCGTCCTCCGGGCGCAGGCGGAGCGGATGGCTTCGGTCTACGCGGCTCAGCTGCCGGAGGCCCGGACGCAAATGGAGGAGCTCTTCGCCAGCCTGGGAGAGGTGACGGCCCGGGCCAAGCAGCCCGACTCCATCGCCGCGAAGCTGCG
>CAZZGQ010000280.1:2696-4524 GCA_964653765.1 uncultured Elusimicrobia bacterium
GAGCTGGCCGAGCGCGAGCACGCTTCCTACGACGCGCGGCGCGGCAAGCGCACCCGCGAGGCCGGCGACCGGCCCTTGGAGGGGCTGGACGAGGTCCAAAACAGCGCCCATCTGGCGTACACCAGCTCCTTGTACGGCCACGCGCGCCGCCTGGAATCGACGCCCAGCAGCGATCCGCTGCCCCCGCCGCTGCCCGATTCCCTGTCCCAGCGCCCGGACCTGTCGCTGAGCCCGCGCTAGGCCCCTGGACTCTTGTATTTCCGGCGGGCCCTAGGCTAGAATACGGCCGTCGCCAGGGCCACCCCGTCAAAGTGTGGCCAAACTGGCCACATACCCCCATGACCTCCTCTCTGAGACGACCGCTGATCGCCGGAAACTGGAAGATGCACCTGACGCTGGCCCAATCCGTGGAGCTGGCCCGCGCCGTGAAGGACGGAGCCAAGGACGCGCGCTGCGAAGCCGCCCTCTGCGTGCCGTTCACCGCCATCTCCGTGGTGGCCGAGACGCTGCGCGGCAGCCAGGTGCGCCTGGGCGCGCAAGACTGCTATTGGGAGGCGCAGGGCGCCTTCACCGGCGAGGTCTCCGCGCCTCAGCTGGCCGACGCCGGCTGCCACATGGTCATCATCGGCCACAGCGAGCGCCGCCGGCTCTTCGGCGACACGGACGAGAATATAAATCGCAAGCTTCGCGCGGCGCTTTCAGCGAAGCTCATCCCGATCGTCTGTGTCGGGGAGACTCTCGAAGAGCGCGAAGCGCAGCATACCCTCAAGGTCTTGCAGACGCAGTTGGAAGGCGGCTTGAAGGGCTTTGCTCCGTCGGACCTCTCCTCGGTCGTGATCGCCTACGAGCCCGTCTGGGCCATCGGCACCGGCAAGACGGCCACGCCCGAGCAGGCGCAGGACGCCCATCTTTTCATTCGCAAGCAGGTCGGCCGGCTCTACGGCGACGGTCTGGCCGCGGGCATGCGCATCCTCTACGGCGGCTCCGTGAAGGCCGACAACGTCGACAACCTGATGGCCCAGCCGGACCTGGACGGGGCCCTGGTAGGCGGCGACAGCCTGAAGGCGCAGAACTTCCTGCGCATCATCCATTTCCAGTCGGTGGGGGCGGCGAAGTAGGATGGGCGAGCAGGATCCCGAGCTGGCCAAGCGCATCACCGAGGACATCGCCAAGCGCCTCGAACGCTCCAAGAGCCCGATCCCGATCGGCATCTCCAGCCGCCACCTGCACCTCAACCAGGACGACTGGGACAAGCTCTTCGGCAAGGGCAGCCAGCCGCGCAAGTTCCGCGACATCAAGCAGCCCGGCTTCTGGGCCGCGCACGAGACCGTCGCCATCGAGGGGCCGAAGGGCCGCATCGACAACATCCGCCTCGTCGCCCCGCACCGCGCCCGCACCCAGGTCGAGATCTCCAAGACCGACGCCGCGCTTCTCGGCGTCCGGCCGCCGATCCGCGACTCGGGAGACTTGGACGGCTCGACGCCGATCAAGATCGTCGGGCCGAAAGGCTCCATCGACGTGAAGGAAGGCCTGATCCTGGCGCGCCGCCACATCCACTTCCATCCGCTCGAGGCCAAGGCCATGGGCGTCAAAGACGGTGAAGTGGTGCGCGTGCGCGCCGGCATCGGCGGCATCCGCGAGCTCGTCTTCGAGCAGGTGCTCTGCCGCGTGTCGGACAAGTTCAGCCTGGAGCTGCACCTCGACACCGACGAGGCCAACGCCGCTTTCGTGAAGAACGGAGAAACGACGTATATCGTGTAGTGGGAGATTAACATGAACGCACTGGGAATGATCGAGACGCGCGGCCTCGTGGCCTGCGTGGAGGCCG
>CAZZGQ010000281.1:0-1696 GCA_964653765.1 uncultured Elusimicrobia bacterium
ACGCCTCGCTGCTGCTGGCCGCCGGCACCGGCCTCCTGCCGAAGGGCGACGAGCGGATCACCGGGACCATCGAGGCAGTCCGACGCGTGCTCGGCTGCGGGCGCGGCCTGCTGCGTCGCTATCTGGCCGACGACGGCCTGCCCGCCGGCGAGGGCGCGTTCCTCACCTGCAGCTTCTGGCTGGTCGAGGCGCTGGCTCTGACGGGACGAAAAGACGAAGCGAGGGCGGTGTTCGAGACATTGGCGCCCCGGGGCGGGTCATTGGGCTTGTTTCCGGAAGAGGTCGACCCGGCCAGCGGTGAAGCGGTGGGCAACTATCCCCAGGCCCTCAGCCACCTTTCCCACATCGACGCCGGCCTGGCGCTAAAAGACTAAGCAATCGAGCCTGACACCGATGCTTAGTCGTTACAGCATCGCGCCCAGGAGGGCGCCGTAGATGACGTGGGCGAGGAGGGAGATCTCGGGCGTGCGCGGGCCGTAATTGAGCGACAGGAAGCCCGGAGGCTCGAGCATGGGCGTGGGATCGGGGCCGCGCGTCGTGCTCGCCATGCGCGGATGAAAGGAAGGGAGCAGCGGCAGGACGATGATCAGCACGAAGAGGCCGTGCAGCAGGCCCAGGCCTGCCCCGAGCAGCGGCGAGGCCGGGCGCACGTAGTGGAAGAAGGCCGCGTAGAGATAGGAGAAGGCCACTCCGTTGAGGAAGTGCACCAGCACGCCCACCGCCTTGGCGCGGTCGCGGTCGGCGGTGAACGCCGTGCCCAGGATGAACGGGAAGTCCATGCGGCTGACATGCAGCTCCACGCTGGCGCGCAGCAGCGTCGTCAGGACCGTCGTGGCGATGAAGCTCGACAGCAGGACGCGGACGTGGTTCATGGAAGCTCCAGCGGCACGCGCAGATCGAGCTGGCCGGAGAGCTCGCGCGCGTCGTAGAGGGCCGCGCCCTCCCGGTCGTTGTTGAAATAGACGAAAGCGTCGGCGCCGCCCTCGCGCCAGCGCGAGAGCGAGCGCTCCCAGGGCCGCAGCCGCTCCGCCCCGTAGCGGCCGTGGTACTTGCGCGTCTCGTCGGTGCCGTGGAAGCGGACGTAGCGGAAGGCGCCGGTCAGCCGCGGCGGCCTCTTGTCCACCAAATCGTGCTCGCAGAACGCGGCCGCGCGGCGGTCCAGGCAGGCGCAGACCTCGCGCGTGTACCAGGCCTCGTTGCGGAACTCTACGGCGTGGCGATGGCCCTTGGGCTGGGCGGCGAGGAAGGCGTCCAGCCGGCCGATGTCGGGCTTCATCTGCGGCGGCAGCTGCCAGAGCACGACGGCGAGCTTGTCGCCGAGGGGGCCGACGCGCTCGTAATAGCGCTTTAAGCCCAGCTCGACGTCCTTCAGCCGCTTCATGTGCGTCAGGAACCGGCTGCCCTTGGCGGCGAACAGGAAGCCCGGGGGCGTGGCGTCGCGCCAGCGCTCCGCCGAGCCGGGGGTGGGCAGGCGATAGAACGTGGCGTTGAGCTCGAGCGTGCCGAAGGCTTCGGCGTAGCGGGCAAGCCAGCGCGAAGCGGGCAGGCCGCGCGGGTAGAAGACGCCCCGCCAATCGTCGTAAACGTAGCCGCTCGTGCCGACGTGGATCTTGCCGGTCACGACTCCACGATACCACCGCGGCCGTCGACGAGGGGCGGACGGCCGCGTCGCTATTTCTTGAAGATCAGGGAGGCG